>NZ_JAGXJL010000088.1:0-25963 GCF_019091475.1 Streptomyces sp. GbtcB6
GCACCCTACGTGCCGGCCACGACAGAACGGATGCTTGTCTAGCCTGGTTCGCTGCAGATCTCAAACGCGGTCTCAGAAGCAGAGCAACAGTTGGTGTCATCGAGGCCCTGCCTGCGATCCGCAATCCATTCGCGGACCACCGATGCGCTCATGCTCTTGAGGTCGCGGTTGCCGAGCGGACCAACGATGTGAAGGCGGACCCGTGACCTGTACTGGGCAAGTGTGCGTGGCTGAACCTTCTGGCCGCTCAGCCACATCTCGGCGAGTTCCTTCACGGTGAGCACATCGTCCCTTGGGTCGATGTAGGTGCCGTCGTTGACCGCCGCCCGCATGGCGGTTTCATGGGCGCGCGCGTCGGCTTCGTGTTCGAATAGTTCGGTGAGTAGCTCGCTGTCCGAATTCCTCCAGCGGGCCTGCCAGCGAGAGCCCTGTCCATGCACCTTGGAGGGGACTTTCTTGTGTTGGCAGAGCTTTTCTTTGCCGTTCTTGCTCGGCTGCTTATGCCAGCGATCGTAGGGCAACGTGAATTACTTTCGTGATGTGGTGAGCCGGGCTTGGTAGAGGATTCGTGCACGGTTTGTTGTGCGGCCTCCGGCGATTGGAATGTTGATCCATGGGAGTTGGATTGTCAACGCCGATCAGCGATGGCGGATCCGTCGTTACTATTGAGGCGAACCCTCCCCGAGGCCTCGCGAGTTTCCGCCAAAAATCTGCGAAGCCTCAGAGGGGCTAATGAGGGACTTCTCATTTGGTGCAGCCGGAATCTCGTGGCACTGTTTCGCATGCCATCTCAGCGGGTAGCAATTCGCCCCAACTTTTAGTGGAGTGCATACGCGTCGAACAACTGCTCGCGCCGTCGAGGCCACCAGCAGCGCTGGAGATCGCCGTCCATTGATGAGGGCTGAGGAGCTGGCAGAATTCCTTGGTGTGCCGTTGAATACGGTCTACATATGGAACCATCGCCGCCAGGGCCCACGAGCCCACAGGGTGGGTCGGTACCTTCGGTATCGCTGGGTCGATGTAGAGGTGTGGCTGGAATCCCAAGCGCTAGATCGCGTCGCCTGAAGGCGCAGCTGGTTTCCGGGGACCTGGGCATCGGAGGACGTTGCCGTCGGGTGGTTCAGCTGGACATGCAGTGCGATTCGTAACGGGCTACGGGGCGTCGATGGTCTTGGAAGAGCGCCAAGGAGGCTGGCCTGACTGACTACGGCGGACTGCGCCAGGTATCCGGGGTACGGCGCTCAGAAGTCGCCCAGCTCGCAGCCATCAGCGTCGAGTAGTACACCCGCATTGAGCGTGGCAACGTCGGCGGCGTCTCCGAGGACATCCTCGATGTCCTCGCCGGCGCCCTGCGCCTGGATGACGTCGAACGCGCCCCCCTGGCCGCGCTCGTCCGTGCCGCCAACAGCCCCCACCGTGTCCCCGACCGCGACGGCGGCGCCAGCCACGTACGGCCCAGCCTCCAGCAGAACTTCGACGCGATGATCGGCGCCGCCGCCTTCGTCCGCAACGCCCACCTGGACATCTTCGCCGCCAACGCTCTCGCCCGCGCCCTGCACGCAGAGGCTCTTGACAGCGACGAGCAGCCGCCAAGCCTGGCCCGCTTCGTCTTCCGCCCCCCGCCCGACGGCCCTACCACGGCGGGGAGGGCCTCGCCCACGACGCGGTCGGCAGGCTGAGCACCGAAGCCGCCCGCACCTCCGCCGATCCCGGCCTCACCATCGTCACCTACACCCTCGCCCCACCGCGCGCCTCGTCACCGCATTTCTCGCGCACAGAGCTCTGAACAATTTCTCCGAGGGCCTGGACGCTCTGGAGCGAGCCGTCACGTTGGCGCGCAGCTCGCAGAGCCGGTTCGACGAGGCCCAGGCCCGCAACCTCATGGGCCTGATCCATCTACGACAGCGCGAACTCGACTCGGCGGACGCGCATTTCGGGCAGGCAATGTCCATCTTCCGAGACCTGGGAAATGGTCAACGAACAGCCACCGCACTGTCCAACATCGCCAGCACCCGCCTGAGTGCCGGCCGCGTGCCCGAGGCCGCCTCGGTCATCGACGAGGCGCTTGCCGCGCACCGGGCCCTGGCCAATCGTGGCGGAGAAGGCAACCTCCTTCGGATCGCAGCCGCCCTGCGACTCGAAGAGGGCGACTCCGATGCCGCCCGGCGATCCATCGACGAGGCGCTCGACATCGCGCTCGCCCTCCGCGACCACACCCGGGAAGGCTTCTGGCTTCTCACCCTCGGCGACATCCAGCGCACCATCGCCCAGCACGGCGACGCCCTGACCTCCTACCAGCGCTCCGCCGTGCTCCACCGACGCCTCGGCGACCGTAGCCGCGAAGCCCTGGCCTGGCGCGGCACGGGCCAGACGTATGCCGCGATGGATCGTCACGGCGAGGCCGCCACCTTCCACCGCCAGGCCGCGGCCGTTCACCGCGGCCTAGGGGACACCTGGCAGCTCGCCCTGGAACTTGACCACCTGGCCTCAGCCGTTCACCCGGAGGACCCCGAGACCTCCCGTGGCCACTGGATCGAGGCCCTGACCTACCTGACCCCTTATACCGACCCTCGGGCAACGTCCATCCGCTCCCGCATAGAAGCGTTGCTGACCCGAGCAGTCGGTTGATGCCGTCGCCGGTGTGGCCAACGAAGTCACCAAGCCTCGGTGACCACGCGTCAGCCGTCCTGTCGGACGCCTCCCCTATTTGCCGGGTCGTCCGAGCTGGTGACGGCTCCAGCCTGCATCGCGCCAGGACTCGGGGGTGAGGGGCGTGCGGCGGTCGACCAGCAGGGGGTTGGCGGGCTGCTCCACCAGGGCCTGGGGGTCGGCCTGCTGGTACTCGGGCCATTCGGTGGTCAGAACAACGGCGTCAGCGCCGTCCAAGGAAGCGAGTAGGTCGTCCGTGTAGTCCAACTCGGGGTTGCGGATCATCGCCGTGGCCACGGCCTGCGGGTCGTGAATGGTGACGATGGCACCAGCCTGCTGGAGGGCTAGGTGTCTTGGGCTCACGGCCATCAGAGTTTCCAGTTCCTATCGGCAAGGCTTCACACACCGGAACACGAAGAACCCCACTCCTCGGCGGAGCGGGGTTCGTCCGTGCCCTGCGGAGCCGACCGCAGGTACTGTTCTGGTGTCGACGCAGAACAGGAGCCAGTATGCACGCTCTGCCCGAGGATCACACCGGTGTGCGGATGGCGCGCTTGCGCCGGGAACGCCACCTCACTCAAAGAGCGGTCGCAGAGCTGACCGGGATTCCATACAGCACCTATACGAAGACTGAGCAAGGTGTCATTTCGGCCACCCCGCACGTCGTCGCTGCTTTTGCCCGCGGCCTGCGGATCGAGGTCGCCACGGTCGTCGGCCAGCCCTACACAGATGAGTTGCGGACCGACGAACTCGACATCCTGATAAGGCCGATCAGAGAAGCTCTGGACATCTACGACCTCGGGGCCGATTCCGACGTCGGGCCGCGAAGCCTTGACGAACTCAAGAGCGACGCCGATGCACTCCTGGTAGCTGTCCGCGCCGGTGAGATCAAGAAGGCAGCCAGTAACGTCGCTGGGCTCATCGAGGAGGGCACCACCGCGGCCCATGCGTTGAACAGCACGGAGGGCTGGCTGACGCTCGCGTCCTTCTACCGCACGGCCTACGACGTCGCGGCCAAGCTCGGATTCCCTGATCTTGCGCAGCTCTCGCTTGCTCGCGTGGACTGGGCCGCGGAACGAGGCTCCGACGCCGTTCTCGGCGGCATGTACCAGTACCTCCGCGCCCTCACCTACCTGCGCGAGGGTAAGTTCGAGATCGGCCAGCGTCTTGTTAAGAAGGGGCTGTCCACACTCCAGCAGGCGGACCAGTCCCACGAGCGCGATGTCGTCACCGGGCAGCTCCACCTCGGTGGCGCAGTGATGGCCGGCCGAGCTCACGATCCGGGCAAGGCCCTGTCCCACCTCGAAGAGGCGGAGCGAATCGCGGGCACGACTGGAGAAGCTGTCAAGGTGCACTACTTGACCTTCGGCCCCACCAACGTCAAGGTGCACCGGGTTTCCGTCCTTGCTGAGCTTGACCAGTATGGCGAGGCAGTCGAGGCCACCGGTGGCCTCACCATCCCGAAGGACTGGCCGAAGTCTCGTACGAGTCACCACTACGCAGAGGTTGCTCGCGCGCAGATGTGGACTGGGAAGCTCGAAGCGTCCTTCCAGAGCCTCCTCAAGGCCCGCAAGACGGCGCCACAACAGGCGAAGTACCACCCGACGGTGCGGGAGACGTACAGCGGCTTGGAGGCCGCGCACCGTCGACTTCCGGAGAGTTTCCTCTCATACGGCTCGTGGTTGACCAGCCGTTAGTCGCACAAGGTAAGGCTTTGGCCCTAACTATCATCAGCTCGTGATAGTTAGGGCCTAGTCGTGCTTGCACCATGTCGTCACTGGCCACTTCGACATGGAGCCGACCATGACGACGAAGCACGCCCAGGCCCAGCAGCGCACCCGTCGACGCGCACCTGCTGAGGCCCCTTCAGGTACGGATCCTCACGCCCTTACCGCATTGCAGCCACGCCCGAAGCGCACTGTCCGGTCGGCCCCACGCTCCCCCAAAGAGGACGTGATGACGACGACAGCCGTACGAAGGCCCGTGGTGGTCCTGAACCGCGACCAGGATGTGATGGATGAGCGGTTCGCAATCGGTCCGCGTGGCCCCAATCTCCAACCGAGTCAGCAAGCTGCTGCTCGGGTTGGCATCATGCGGCGGATCGCGGCAGCCCAGCTCAGGTTTCACGGCCTCGACGTTCTGATCGACGCGGTGCAACTGGTCGTCTCGGAGCTGGTGACCAACGCGGTGAGACACAGCGGTGCGGCCGAAGGGCGGGTGATCCTGACCACCCGTGAAGGATGCCTGCACATCGTCGTCGTGGACGGAGTGCCGGGGGAAGCGTCGCTCAAACCGGCGGGTGCGACCGCGGAGTCAGGGCGAGGCCTTCACTTGGTCGATGCCATTGCTATGGAGCACGGCGGGGCCTGGGGTACCAGGGCTGCCGGCGCGGAGACCTGGTGCCGTCTCGAAGTACCGACGATGGAGGGTCAGTCGTGACCGACTGGTTATCCGCCCCCACGTCCTCCTCCGCTTACCTGGCTATGAGTAAGCCCCGGCAGCCGCGCGTCAGCGCTCATGGCCTGGTCACGCCCTTGCCCCTGAGACCGGAGGGTGAGCCGGCCTTTGAGTGGAGCGTGTCGATCGTCGCCAGTGCGGCTGCGGGTCTTCTTGCGCGGCAGCGGGTGCGGCCGTGGCTGACGATCGGGCATTGGGAGGGTGACGTCGACATCGCGGCTCGCGTCGCGGACAAACTCGTCGACAACGCCGTCAGCCACGGCGAGCCCTTCCCCGACGGCACCATCACCCTGCGCCTCATCGTGAATGCCGAATCCCGTGAACTGCTCATCGAGGTGGATGACGCCTTCCGCGACTTCCTCGGTTTCGTCGAGGTCGCCAATCAAGGCATCGATGTCAAGGGCAAGCGCTGCGGCCTGTGGTGGGTCGCCCGCTGCAACGGCCATTTGGCGTGGGATGTGAAGACGGACGAGGACGGCGAGGCCGTGGGCAAGACCGTGCAGGCCATCCTCCCCGTCGACTGACACGTACTACCAGCCCTCTGTCCCCCTGCTGGAACTGACTCTGAGGACCTCATGCATACCCCCCAGCCCTCTGCCCGCCCAGCCCCCCATCGGCGCAGGAGAAAGCGCCGCGCTGCGGTGGATCGCGTCCTACTCGAAGAGATCCGAACCGCGGTCGTTGCACCACTGGTGATCGTCCTGTCCGTGCTGGGCGGTGTTGTCATTGCCTGGCGGACAGTTTCGATCTCGACTGGCCTGCTTCTGACTGCGTTAGCCGCGGGACTCTTGGCCGCCGCAGGAGTGGGGGCGGTACGGGCGCGAGCGGCGGCCACAGCCGTGGAGAGGGTGCACACGGCACAGTTGCAGCGCGTTGTTGAAGCGGCGACGGCTGTGGACAAGCTCGTGGCCTGGTCGGCGGAGGAGCTGTGCCGGGGCGGAAAGGTAGCACTGCCCGAAAGTCTCCCGGCGTTTGAGGAGGCCGGGGCAGCGGATGAAGCGGTGGCTCTGCTGGCTGAGCTTCAGGTGCAGGCGGTCGCCGCCTTGATGCGTGTGCACGACGAGTCGCAGTCGGCGGTGCTGCTGTCGATGCTCCACCAGTTTGCCAAGCGTGAACATGCCCTTGTGGCACGGGCGTTGGAGAAGCTGGATCTCCTGCAAGAAGGGACCGAGGATCCTGATCAGCTGGAGGTGCTCTTCACGCTCGATCATCTGGTGACACGGTTGCGGCGTTGGGTTGAGAGCAAGGCCGTGGTCGCCGGGGAATCGCTGCGCAGCGCCCGTGAACCGGTGAGCGTGATGCAGGTGCTGCGGGGCGCGAACCAGGAGATCCTCCACTACGCCAGGGTGACCGTTGCCGCCAGTACGGTAGGCGCCGAGCTGGGCCTTCCCCGGCACGTGGGGCCCGATCTGACGCATCTGCTTGCCGAACTTGTCCGAAACGCCACGCAGTTCTCCGACCCCGCCACCAAGGTGCAGGTGCGGGCCCAGCAAGTGGCGAGGGGCCTGGCGATCGAGATCGAGGACCGCGTCGCCCTCCCGATGCGGCCGGACGATCGGGCGCGGTGGAACCGTCTACTGGCCGAACCCGATCAGGTCGACGTGGGCGCTTTGGTCAGTGCGGGACGGCTCGGCCTGCTCACCGCGGCGCGGATCGCCCGCCGCCACCGCATATCCGTTCAGCTGACGGAGAATCCTACCGGGGGGACAACAGCATTGGTTGTTGTCCCGGACAGGCTGCTGGTGTCGTTGGCGCTTCCTGTCGCCGCAGTCGCACATCCGGCACCGCCTGCGGTGCCACCGACGATCCAGCCCGCACGCGCGACGCCCCGGTCAGCCCCGGCCTCGGCATCCACCGCCGGGCAAGCTGCTTCTGTCCCGCCCCTGCCTCGGCGCGTGGTGACCGAGCAGACGGAAGTACCCGAACCAGCCCGGCCCAAGCCCCCAGCCGCTCGGCCGCGATACGGCTTGGCCGGCGCGTTCAAGGACGGTGTCGACGCTGTCCGCGCCCAGGGCAGGACGCTCTCGGCCGGGCCGGAGCCGACTGGAACCGTGCCGCCGACCTCACAGCCGTAGTCCCCCCACCCAAGGCCCGCCGCGTGATGGTGGCTGGTCCGAATCCGCAGGAGCGATTTCTCATGACCTACGACAACGGTGGCGACACCGTGATGGCCACCGCGTCCGGGCAGAAGGCCCGAGAGCAGTTGGCCGGGTTGCTGGAGGAGTTCGTCAATGCCGTCCCCGGAGTCACGCACGCGCTGCTGGTCTCCCGTGACGGGCTCAAGCTGGTGGACAGCGGGATCCCCAAGACCCCGGCCGACAAGTGGGCGGCCACCTTCGGCACGCTGGCGTCTTTGTGCGAGAACATCCCGGGCCCGCACGGCGGCAAGGGCGGTCTGCAGATGGCTGTGGTCGAACGCGAGGACGCCCTGATCTTCGTAACGATCGCCGGGACCAGCGCGGTGTTTCCGAACCAACCGGGCAACACGGCAGGCGTGGTCGACACCGTGCTGGCCGTGATCGCCGAACCGAGCGCCAACCCTAAGACGGTGGGTTACGAAATGGGGGAGCTCGTGGACCGGTTCGCCCCGTACATGGTCGCGGCCGTCCGCAGCGCCTGATGAACGGGCCTCGCAGGCACACACCGCCAGCGGCGCAGGAGGGTACAGGTGGCGCCTTCGTACGGCCCTACCTCCTGACCGGGGGCCGTACTCGCCCCCGCCACTGGCTCACCCCGGAGACCGTACTGGTGGCCGGAGACGGGAGAGCCGGCCCGGGACTGTCCGAGGGCGAGTACCAGCAGATCGTGCAGCTGTGCCGTCAAAGGCACCGGTCGGTCGCGGAGCTGGCGGGCACCGTCCACCTGCCCCTCACCGCAGTCCGGGTGCTGATCTCGGACCTCGTCGACGCCCGTGTCCTGGTGCTGTCCGTCACCGCTGCCTACACGCCCGCTGACTCCCCCGACTCCGCGGCCGGGGACCGCCCGACCCAACAGCTCTTGGAGGCACTCCGTGCCGGTCTCGCACGCAAGTGGTCCGACGCCGAAGCCAAGGCCTGCTGACCATTCCGGCCAGGAGGCTGTGGTCCGGGCGGCCGGTGGCCCGGCCGTGCTGAAGATCCTCGTCACCGGAGGATTCGGGGTCGGCAAGACGACCGCGGTCGGCGCGGTCAGCGAGATCGAACCGATCTCCACCGAGGAGTACCTGACCCACGAAAGCACCACCACCGACAGCCTCACCGGCGTGGAGGCGAAGAGCCATACCACCGTGGCCTTCGACTTCGGATACGTCGGCTTCGACCTGCCCATGCCGATGGAACTCATGCTCTTCGGCACGCCTGGTCAAGACCGCTTCATGGATCTGTGGTACGACCTGGCCCGCGGCGCGGTGGGCATCGTGGTCCTCGCGGACACGCGTCGGCTGGAGTCGAGCTTCACGGCCGTCACCTTCTGCGAGCGCACCCGCTTGCCGTTCGTCGTAGCCGTCAACCAGTTCGACAACGCTCACCGCTACCCCCTCGACGAGATCCGGCACGCCTTCGCACTGGCGGCCCATATCCCTGTGGTGGCCTGCGATGCCCGCGATCCCACCTCGGTCGCCGGGGTCCTACTTCGCCTCGTCGACCATGCCCTGACTCGCCTTCCGACCTCTTCCACCTCTCTGGATGCGTGATGACAGACCACGAAACCCCCTATCTGCCCGCGTTCTCCCGCAGGACCGCGACCGGCTTACGCCCCGCGCCCGGCCAGCAGGAAGCATTCGTCCCGCTGCCTGGCGCAATCCACTTGGGCCAGGAAGTGGTCAGTGCGGCCCAGGCCGAGGAGATGGCTGAGAGGCGGGCCCGCGAGGAACTCCTCATGCGCCTCGGCGTGCCCACCGGGCCGGATGACCTGATGGACCAGTTTGCGGACCATCTCGCCGAGACCACGGGCATGCTCTACGGCTTCGTCAACATCTTCCGCGCCGAGCAGACCTTCGTCGGCCTTCACAATCCGCCGCCCGACTCGGGCCACATGATCCTCGGCCGCGCCATGAGCCTGGAGCACGGCTGGTGCCCGGCTGTGGTCAAGCGGAAGAGGGGTTTGCCGTTGTTCGACGTCCACGCCAGCCCGCGCTTCTCCGGCAACCTCGTGGTGGACATGGTGGGCATCCGCTCCTACTTCGGCGCCCCGCTGATCTACGAAGGGATCGCGCTGGGCACGGTGTGCACGATCGATCCCGAAGCGCGCCCGCGTACCGACGCCCGGCGCCTCCTGGACGCCGTGAAGGACGGCGGCGCCTTGGTTCTGGACGCCCTGACGAGTAGCACTCCTGCACGCTGAGATCCGCCTCGCCACCCCCCACTCGGCAGCCCCAAGACCGGGGATCCGGCCGCACTCCGCCTTGCGACCCCGTACAGGGAGAGGGAGACGACCATGCCCACCACAACACCGACCGCACTCACCCCATACCTCACACGCGACCACCACCAGCTGTGGCATGAGGCCGATGCATTCGCCGCCGATTACGTTGCGCTCCGCGTGCCGCGTATGGAGGCGTCCCCCCACAAGGTGGAGCGCAGGACTGCCCAGCTCATGGCCGAGCGGGGCTGGTTCGGAGTGACCATCCCCACGCAGTACGGCGGGATGGCGGCCGGGCACGTCGCCAAGACGGTGCTTATCCACCGGACCGGCGTGGTGTCCGCAGCTGCGGCAGCCTTGCTTCAGGCGACCCTGATCCCGGTCGGCGCGGTGCAGCACTGGGGAAGCACCGAACAGAAGATGCGGTGGCTGCCGCAGGCGGCGGGCGGGACACTTCTCTTCTCGATCGCGGTCACCGAACCGCAGACGGGCGGCCATATCGGGGGCATCGAGACGGTAGCCGAACCGGACGGCGGCTGGTGGGTGATCACCGGCAGCAAGGTCCACATCGGCAACAGCCACTTGGCCGGCCTTCATGTCGTCGTCGCCCGTACCGCGCCGAACGACGTCTCCGCCTCCCAGGCCCTGACCGCTTTCCTGGTCGAGCACGACCGCAAGGGGCTGACCGTGGACCGGCACCGGCCCGGTCTGGGCCTGCACGGCTTCACCGCCGGCCTTCTACGTCTGGATCGAGTCCGAATACCCGAGGCCAACGTGCTGGGAGACGTCGGCCAGGGCCTGTTCGTCGCGCAGAGCAGCAGCATCCTCTACGGTCGCCCCAACCTGACCGCCGTCAGCCTCGGCATCCACGAGGCACTGGTCAAGACAACCGCCCAGTGGTTGGACAGCCGCCCCCGCTACGACGGGCACCTGTCCGACCTGCCTGTCCTGCGGGACCGCCTTGGCGCCATGCAGGCCCGCCTCCAAAACGCCCTCGGCCTGGCCTATCACGCCGTCCACCTCCTCGATCGCGGCCTGGCATGCGACTCCCACCTGATCGGCGCCAAGCACACCGGCCACGAACTCGCCGCAGCTTCCGCACGCGACGCGATGGAACTGCACGGCGCCCGCGCCTTGGACGGCGATTACCCGCTCCAACGCCTCTTCCGCGACATCCAGTACACCTACCCGCCGGCCGGGACCGGTGAGTTCCAGCGGATCCACCTTGCCAAGACCGCTCTGGGCGAGACCGAGATCGAGTGGTCCGAGCGGCTGGCCGCCGAAGCCGCCTGGGCCCGCCTTGATCCAACGGCCACGTAGTCCTCCGCGGCAGCCCTCACCGCAGCTCCAACGAGGCGGCCCTAATGAATTCCCTCGACTCCCGTGCGCGGCAGCCCGTGAATCCGCATTGCCGCGCACGGGTTCCGCGTCCTGGTCCTTGACACCGGGCACACGCCCAGCACCCCAGCAGACTCGCGACCCAAGGAGGAATCGTGACTAACCGACCCGACCAATACGGTGAACCTGTCGTGCGGGTGATCACCTTCAACCTGGAGCACGATGGTGGCCCCGACAAGGGCGGTCAGCCCCCACAGCGGTGGCAGGACGCGCACGAACTCCTCAGGGACCGCCGTCCGGACATCCTGCTAAGGCAGGAGATGACGTACAGCCGGGCCGAAGGCGGCCGCCGGCTTCACGCCGCCGAGCGTGCCCTCGGCATGCGGGGTTTCCTCGGCGCCCCAGGCTCCGGCCGTAACGGCACCGGCCTGTTTGTACGCCCCACCACATTCGAAGTCCACCAGCAGTTCGACGACAACCGGATCTGGCGCACCCCGCCCACGAACACGATCGTGCGCCTGCCCGAGGCCCCTGACCGCAACATCGTCCTGGCGAGCTGGCACGCCGCCTTCAACTCCCCCCGAGGCCGCGAACGCGAGGCCGAGGAGATCAGTGCCCTCGCCGACAAGATGAAGCAGGGATCTGCCTTCATCGGCGGCGGGGACTGCAACGAGTACCCGCACCCGGCTGGCGAGACCGTCCCGCCCATCGACTGGACCAGCCCCGACGTCACCGACTACGCGCACGTCGTCCACCGCACCAACCCGGGCCCCAACGGATCGCGCATCAGCTGCACCTACCTGGACGAAACCCTGCTGCGCTGCGGACTTCACGACCCCGCCCGCTACGCCGCCGACAGCCTCGGTCAGGGCTCCGCTCTGCAAGCCACCGCCGGCCACGCGGCGAAAGGCCAGGGCGGGGGACGCCGTATCGACCGCCTCTACCTCGACCCCTGGACGATCACAGCCGTCCTCGACGTCTCCGTGATCGATACCACCGGCATCAGTGACCACCATGCCGTCGAAGTGGTCCTCTCCTACCGAGGCCTCGTCGAGGCACTGCGCCGCACCGTCGATCCCCGGCCCCCGCACGTCGTAGCCGCCTGAGCCCGACCCGGTTCAGACCGTCGCCCACATCGATCACGTTGGCACGGACATCACGCCGCTCGACTACTTACCCCGACCAGTTTCTCCGGACAGGACAATCAGTGCTCCAGACCCGCTCCACCGTGCTTGCCGACACCCGCGGCCGCCCCGACCTGGCCAAGGAGGTCAGCTCGATCCTGCACGGGGCAACGCCGCCGATGGAGAAGACCACCGCCTTGCCTTTCTCTGCCGACGCCCGCTGGGACCGCATCGCGGCCACCGTCCTGCTTCTCCTGTTCGACCTGACCCAGCAGGCCGCGCGCTTCGGTTCCGGTATCGCCCCGTGGGGCCAACTCGCGGTGTACGACGTCGACGACTTCGCCCCGTTCACGGCTGGAGGGTCGATATGAGGATGCGCGCCGTGACCTGGAATCTCTTCTGCGGCGGTGTGGACGGTTCCTCGGAGGAACGGCTCCACGCACAGGCGGAGATCCTCGCCGGTCTGGAGCCGGACGTTCTCGCCCTCCAGGAGTGCACACAGTGGGACGAGGCCGAGGAGAGACGCCTGCTATGGATGGCTGACACTCTGGGCCTGACGCTGGTGTCGATGGCTCGCTCGCGCATCGGGGACGGCCGGAACCACACGGCCTTGCTCTACCGCTCCTCGAAGCTACGTCTGGTCGGCAGGCGGCGGCTGGGCGAGGGGGTCTTCCACCACGCGTTGATCCGTGCGAGGTTCCGGCTGTTCGAAGCGGACAACGACCACGGTGATTTCCTGGCGCTGGCTACCCACCTGAGCTACACCGATGGCGAGAGCCGGTTGAGGGAAGCACGGTGGATGACCGACTACGCCGGAGACTTCCCCGGAGTACCACCCCGCGCCGTGCTCCTGGGCGACATGAACTGCCCAAGTCCGTCCGACGAGCCCGACTGGGACAAGGTGCCGCGGAACCTGCAATCCCGCTACCGACTTGTTCAGGACGACGGAACGTTCGGCGACACGGACACCCGGGCGATGCAGGTACTTCTCGAATCCGGCTGGCAGGACCCGGAGACGATCACCGGCACGCGGCGGGCCGCGACCGTCGGCTACTACTACCGCAACGAACCTGTTCCCCTGAGTCTGGACCACGCTCTCGTGTACGGCCTCCAGGTGTACGGCTACCACACCCACGACACGGCCGGAGCTCGCAAGGTCTCCGACCACCTGCCGGTCGTCCTCGACGTGGAAGCAGGCTCCCTCTCATGACAGCGTCCACAACGGCGGGCATCATCCCTACGGCAACGGATCAGGCGGCGGAGCTCCCGTGGAAGCAGGAGCTGAACCACCTGCCCATCCCGTACAAGCCCCACACGCACCTCACGGGTGACGCGGCCATCCAATTCACAGTGCGTGTGGTGAAGGCGTATGGCATGGGGGCAACGATCCGCGACATCGGAGAGCACACGCCCCGCTCATTCGGAACTGTCCACCGCAGCCTGCTGAAAGCCGGCGTGAAGTTGCGCGGGCGAGGCGGAGCACACGACGGAGTACGACTGCCCGTCGCGTGAGACACCCGGTGCTGAGGGGACACACGCTCACCGTCCCCCGCGGTCAGGACAGACCTGCAGCAGACCCCGCCCCTATCCAAGTGGGCGGACTCACTTCAGTGCGCCGGCGTCGAGAGACGCGGGGTGCCTCAGGGTTACAACTACGAAGAGGCTGTATGCCTACGACGGTCATTGCCACATGTGACTTCCATTCCAGCGTCCCGGACGGACACTCCACCGTGGCTGCCATCGCCCGCTGGTGCACGGCAGGTGCCCTGGTGATCGACGCCGGTGACTTCTTTGGCGGTAACGCCTTCCACGAGTACTCACGAGGCGAGGCCGAAGAGCGGATTTTGCGCGAGTGCTACGACGTCGTGGTTCCTGGCAACCACGACCTGGCCGATCTGATGCGCATCCGGCACCCGCAGCTGTTCCCTCCCGTGGTCTGCTGCAACCTCACCCCTCCGACAGCCTTCGCCGGTCGTTGGGAGAAGGGTCTCCTTCTGCCGGCACGAGACCTGCGCGTCGGCGTGGTCGGATTCATCGGCGCGCAGGCGTACGAGGCGGTCCCGTTGGAGGAACGGGCCGGGTTCGCATTCACCCAGCCGACCGCCGAGCTGCTGACCGCGGAACGCGACCGGCTGCTCGGCCTGGGCGCCGACATCGTCATCGGAGTGAGCCACAGCGGTTTCCAGCGGGATGTAGCCCTACAGCAGTGCGGGATGAGCCCGTTCGACCTCATCGTGGCTGGCCACTGCCACAGCGAGGACTACCACTGGACGTCCGGCGGACGGCATGTCGTGAAGGCTCCGGAGCTGGGCGCCGGGCTGCTGCGCATCGATCTCGACGTCGCCGGTGCCCACACCTTCACAACCGAGTACCACCCTCCGGACGGCAGCCCTACCGGACCGGGCACAGACTCCCTCTCTGCGTACGAGGAGTGGGGTGCCGGAGTGCTCGGCACCCTCACCACCACGATCCCGGACCGGGCGGTCCTCGCCCGAATGCTGGCTGAGCAAGCTCGTACGAGCAGCGGCGCCGACGCCTTCCTCCTGAATCTGCCGACGCTGCGGAGTGGCCTGCCCGAGACGGTGACCCGTCGCGCGTTGGCCGACGCCGTTCCCTTCGACACCACGCTGGTGCGGCTGACCGGCGAGCACGACATCAACGCCGTCGTCCAGCAGGCGCTGGCCATCGGCGAGGAACCGGTGAGCACCTCCGTGCTTGCTCGCGGACGCGGGAGCGTGGTCACCACCGCCTACCTGGCTGGACGACTGGGCGTGCCGCACACCCCCGTCCTCCCGCACCTCACTCTCCGCTCCACCGTCATCTCTCTCTTAGGGAGCCATGAATGAACGACCTGCTCACTCTGAACGCCCCTGAAGTGTTCGAGGGGCACGACGGCCACCGTCACTTCGCGGAGTTGTTCTACGGGCCCGGTGCCGGCCGGGCGGTGATCGTCTTCACCGCCCCCGCTGACCACCAGCGCAACCAGGACCTGACCCTGGGGCTGTTGTCCGCTCTCGGCACGGTACTCAGCGTCTACCCGGGCCTCGGTCCGTGGAGCGACCTGACCGTACACACTGACGCCGACCCCGGTCGCACCCACGGAGTGGGCGAGAACCGGCTCCACATCGACATGGTCGACCGCGACCTCACCCCTCGGATCATCGCCCTCTACTGCGTGCGTGACGATCCGCAGGGCGGTGGCGCCTCCGCCCTGGCGGACATGTGGTCCGCCGTCGACTCGCTGAGCGACGGGGACCGCGAGGCCTTGAAGCAATCGGTGTACCGGTACTGGACCGACGAGGGCGTGCACGGCGTCGGCCGTTCCCTTGAGCGATTCCCCATCGTGCCCCAGGAGCTGACCGGGGGCTTCCCGGTGCGCTTCACCAGCAAGATGGGCCCGCACCTGGAGAAGGGCGAGCTGGTGGACACCAACCTGGTTTCCGCCGACCAGGCCGCAGGCGCGTTCTCCCGCTTGGCTGAGGCCGTGTACGCCGTGCGCACCACTCACCGACTGCAGCCCGGTCAGGTCCTGGTGTGGGATCAGCAGCGATACGCCCACGGCCGCATGCCGCTGGGCGAAGGCCAGGCGGAGCTGCCCGAGGACCGCCGGCGCCTGCTCCGCCAGACCTACGTCGCCGAGAGGACCGCCCTGTGATCCTCACCGGCCAGGCCATCACAGAAGCCGTCCACCGCGGGGAGATCACCATCAGCCCGTTCGACGAGGCGATGGTCAATCCCAACTCCTACAACTACCGTCTCGGCCGCACCCTGAAGGTGCCCACCGTGGAGGTCACTGACGCCCGCCTTGACACTCCCTGCGAGGAGATTGAGATCCCCGAAGGCGGGTACGTCCTCCAGCCGCGCACGGTCTACCTCAGCACCACGGTCGAGGTGATCGGCAGCCCCCTCTACGTGCCCAGCCTGATCGGCCGCTCCTCGGTCGGCCGCCTCGGGTTGTTCTTGCAGATCAGTGCCGACCTTGGCCAGCTGGGCGCCTGCCACAGCTGGACTCTGGAGATCGTCGCCGTCCAACCGCTGCGGGTCTACGCCGGAATGAAGATCGGCCAGGTGTCCTTCTGGACGCACGAGGGCCACCGGCAGCCCTACCAGGGCTACTACGGGCACATCAGCGAAGCCGTTCCCTGCCACCCGCACGCCGCACTCGGCAACCCGACCCATGCCCTGGAGATGACGGCATGATCCTCACCGGTCCCGAGATCACGCATCGTGTGAAGAACAGCGAGATCACCATCGAGCCGTTCGACCTCAGCTGTGTAAGCCCCAACAGCTACGACTTCCACCTCAGCAAGGACATCGGCTGGTACACCGACGAGGTTCTGGACTGCCGGGCCGAGAACTCCTTCGAACGCGGCACCATCCCGGAAGAGGGGATGCTGCTGGAGCGCGACCGGATCTACCTGGTCTCCACCGAGGAAACCATGGGCAGCGAGCACTTCGTGCCGATCATCCGGGCCCGCTCCTCGATCGCTCGCCTGGGCTTGTTCGTCCATGTCACCGCAGACTTGATCGACATTGGGTCGATCAACCGATGGACCCTTCAACTGCACGCCGTTCAGCCCGTGAAGATCTATCCCGGTATGCGTGTGGGCCAGGTCACCTTCTGGCGCCCGCTCGGCGAGATCGAGCTGTACGCCGGCAAGTACCAGGGCTCCACCCTCCCCATGCCCTCGCAGGCCTACCGCGACTTTGAGCAGGTGACCTGATGCCGCTGCTGTTCTCGCCCTCGGACCGGGTGGTCGCGGTTGTCGCCCACCCGGACGACGCAGAGATCCTGTTCTTCGGCACGCTGCGCCGCTGGCGCGAGGCCGGCGCCGAAGTGGCGGTCGTGATCGTGACCAACGGCGCAAACGGCGTCTCACTCACTGACCAGGCCGATGGGGCGCGGCTGGACGCTTGGGCCCGGCCGGCAGAGTCCGCCGTCTCCTACGAGGGCACCGGCATCGACCTCGAATGCCTGGACCTGGCGGACGGCTCGCTACAGCCGGACCGGCACCTGATATCCCGGATCGAAGCTGCCCTGGTCCGCCTTGAGTGCACCGTACTGCTCACTCACCCGGTACACGACGGACGCGACCACCAGGACCACCACGCGGTGTCCCGGGCGGCACTGAACGCCGCGGCCCGGGTGCCCCTCTGCACCACGATCCTCCACGGCCAGCCGTTCGGCCCGTACCAAAGCGTCAACCCGACCGTGCTGGTGGACATCACCGACCACATCGATGCCAAGGTCAAGGCTCTACAAGCACACGGGACCCAGTCCGGCCGCTACTACCTCGGTGAGCCATTCACCCGGCATCGAGCGGCGGCAGCAGGCTGGGACCGCCTGCCACACCGAGCCGCCGAAGGGCGCTTGTTTGAGGCCCTGGTGCCGTCCCTGGTTCTCCTCACGGACTCACCGGAGCGGCGGCCGTGATCTACATCGAGCAACCGGCCTTCCTACCCTGGCTCGGGTTCTGTGAGGCACTGCTGGCCTGCGACATGGTTGCGCTCTACGACGACGTGCAGTTCGAAGACGGCGGCTGGCAGAACCGCAACCGAATCAAGACCAAGACCGGCACCCAGTGGATCACCGTTCCCGTGACCAAGAGGCACGGCCAGCTGATTCACGAGACCCGCATCGCCGACACCTTCGCCCCGGACACCTTCGTGCGCACCCTGCGCATGGCCTACGGCCAGACCGAATTCTTCGACGAGGCGATGGAAGTCCTCACCCCGCCGCTGAGCGCAGGACACCAGTTCCTGGCCGACCTCAACGCGGACATGTTGTACCGCATCCGTGACGCACTCGGCGCCGCCTGCGCCATCCGCTTCACCTCACGGATGCCGCTGCCCGCTGAAGGGCGGATGGAGCGGATCGTCCGGGTCTGCGAACACACGCGGCAGTCCGTCCTGTGGGCCGGATCGGGCACCCGCGGCTACCTCGACACCACGGCCCTCCAGCACGCCGGCATCTCCGTTCTCTGGAACGAGTACTACCCCCGCCACCCCGTCTACCCGCAAACGTGGGCCCGCCAGGGCTTCACGGCTGCCCTTTCGGTCGTCGACGCCGCCTGCAACCTCGGCTGGGCCGGTCTGCGGGGCCTGCTCCTCGACGGACTCACTACCTACCGCTCCCGTCCGAACGGAGTGCCTGTATGAGCACGACACGGATCCTGACTGGCATCGACCTGCCAGCAGCGCCGTCCTGCGGCAGCATGATCCTGGTCGCCGACGCCTACCGCGCCATGCCCGAGGTGCACACGACCTTCCTGACCATGCCGCCCGTCGACCCGGCCTGGCACCACCCCTTCGACGAACTGGTCGCGCTCCGCGTGGCCAAGCAGCCGTACGGCGACCCTGCGTTCGACACGTACGTCGCCGGACTTACCGCCGAGGTGGAAGACCTGATCAACCGGCACCGGCCCGACGTGATCCACGCTCAGCACCTGGGCTTCGGGCTCAGCCCCGCGTTCGCCCGCGCCGCCGACCGCATCCCGGTCATCAGCGTCGCGCACGGCACCGACGTGATCGCCGCAGACCATGTAGAACAGGCTCGCGTTGCCATGACCGAGGTTGTCGCGGCCAGTACCTTCGTCATCGCGCCGAACAGCACGCTCGCCGAGCACATTGACCGTCTCACCGAGCACCGGTACACCGGCCGGCTCACCGTCGTCCCCTGGGGAATCCCAGTTGCCGAAGCTCTGGTGCGCCATCGCCCGCGCAGCAGCACCGGCCCTCTGTCCCTGCTCCATGCCGGCCGCCTGGACGAGAACAAGTCGACCATCACCGCCATCGAAGCGCTCGCCCTCACCAGCCAGCCCCACCGGCTTACCGTCATCGGTAGCGGCCCCGAGCTGAGCCATCTCATCAAGAGGGCCCACGACCTCGGTGTGCATGGCCGTGTCGCCTTCGAACCGTTCCTGCCCCGCGAGGAGTTGTGGCGTCGCTTCCGAGACTTCGACACTTTCGTGTTCACCACCGCCGAACTGGAGGCGTTCGGCCTCGTCGCCATCGAGGCGCAGGCTCACGGCTTGCCCGTCGTCTACTCCAACCTGCCCGGCATGAACACCACCCTCGGCCAGGCCGGAAGCCCGTACACACCCGGTGACCCGGCCAGCCTCGCCGCCGCGATCGACCAGATGGCTCACGACACCCATTGGCGCGACGCCCTCGCACGCGCAGGACTGGACAACGCCCGCCGCTACGACATCACCACCACGGCCGACCTGCTCGCCACGCTGACTGCCCGCGCCATCGCCGCCGTTCGTACCTGACCTTTGTCCCGCCGCGGGCCGCCCGCCGGCCACCCGCGCCACCACCATCGTCGGGAGAAAAGCGTGTCCAGCACTACCGTGGCCTTTGCCTCCGTCCCGCCCGGCGCCTTCCAACGGCGCCTGGCCGACGGCCAGCTCCAGACCGTGCACATAACCAAGACCGTCCAATGGCAGACCACCCCCTTCAGCGTTGGCCTCTACCAGGCCTACCGCGACGCCCTCGGCATCACTGCCGACCCGGAACTGGAGATCTGGGACGACGTCTGGAAACCCGGCCCGCTGTTCAGCGACGCCAACGTCCACGGCAATGACGTGCCGGTCGTCGGCGTCTCGTACAACGATGCCCTCGGCGCCGTCGCCTGGCTGAGCCGACGCGACGGCCGCGCCTACCGGCTCCCCACCGAAGCCGAGTTCGAGTACGCCGTACGCGCCAAGTGTTCCTGCACTGCGGCCTGCGACTTCAGCTCAGTTCCCCACCGCAAGCACACCGGCCGCGCGTGGCCCGAGGCGTTCCTGTCCTGCTGGAACGCCTCCGCCAAGACGGCGAACCCGCATGGCATCCACGGTCTCAACGGAGTGCTCTGGCACTGGTGTTCCGACTGGTACGCCCCGTACCCCGACGCCCCCGATACCACCGACCCACACGGACCCGAGACTGAGCCCACCTCGACGCTGTGGAAAGGACGAACCCTGCCCGCCGGGCGCGTCATCCGGGGCGGTTCGTACTCCTATCCGGAATGGTATGGCCGCTGCGACAACCGACACTTCTCTTTCTCGGACGACCGGAATGTAAACCTTGGATTCCGAGTCGTCTTCGACGCCGCCTGAGCGGATTCGCTCAGCTCTGCAATTGCTCAACCTGGCTTGGATATGGTCCGAAGGGCACCTCGCCCCGATAAGCGCCACACGATAATGCGCACCGTGACAGGAAGGCCTACGAGTGGAAATACGGCAGCAATCAGAACCCGCCCACCGTGCTCCGAGGATGTTGAAAGTCGGGATTACCGGCGGCGCGAGCGCCGGACATGTCGTCCCCGCACTGGCCGTCGCCGCTGAACTGCGGCGGGCCGGAGTCGAAGAGCTGGTCTACTTCGGCCGGGCCGACAGCATCGAGGCTGGCCTTGCTGAGAAGGCCGGCATCCGGCTCGTCCCTGTCCCCTCAGCGGGTCTGCACCGCTATCGGTCCTGGCGGAACGCCGTCATGCCGCTGACCGTGGTGCACGGGGTGTTCGCCGCCTGGCGAGCGATGCGACGCGAGCGGCCGGACGTCGTCTTCAGCAAGGGGAGCTTCGTCTCCGTGCCCGTGGGGGTAGCGGCCTGGCTGAACCGGGTACCGCTGGCCATCCACGAATCCGACCACTCCCTTGGACTGGCCAACCGGATACTGTCCCGCTTCGCCCGCACCATCTACCTTGCCGAACCGGGACAGAACCTGCCACGTTGGCTGGAACGCAAGGCGGTAGTCACCGGCCTTCCGCTGCGTGACGACCTCGCCGACGGACGGCCGGAGAAACTGCGCGCCCACCTCGGCATCCCGGCCCACCTACCCGTCCTGCTGATCTTCTGCGGCAGCAACGGCAGCACCCGCATCAACGACGCGATCCGCCGTCAACTTCCCGCCCTCACTGCCCGGTTCGCCGTCCTGCATATCAGCGGACCAGGTAACCTCGACCCTTCCCTCAGCCAGGTGCCCGGATACTGGCAGCTGGAGTACCTTCACGACGACATGGTCGACGCCCTCTGGCTGGCCGACCTCGTGATCGGCCGGGCCGGCGCCACCACCCTCGCCGAACTGGAGTCGCTGCGGAAGCCCGCCGTACTGATCCCGCTTCCAGCCTCAGTCAGTCGAGGCGATCAGTTGGACAACGCCGAGGCCTATGCCCGACGCGGAACCTGCATCGTCGTCCCGGACGACGAACTGCTTGCTGATGGCCGGCCGATCGTGGCCGCCTGCGAGCAGTTGCTTCTCCGCCTTCAGGACAGTGGGCTGCAACCCGACCCGGACAAGATCCACCGCGTCGCGCGGGACATCGCCGCCCGGACCCTACGGCTCACTCGCCCTCGCGGACGTCGTAAGACCTGACCGAGTCGGGGCTGCCCGGTCAGACCCGGCCCTCAGGCAACTCCCCCCGGAACAGCACGTGCCAGTGCATGTGCTTCGACTCCTGGTATTCGCCTTCGTTCGTCACTACACAGGCGGCCCCATGCTCTTCACGTACCTGTCCGGCAACCTGGCGGACCACCCGCAGGACGTCCACGAGCAACTCCTCGCCGCCGTCGCCGAGATTCACCAAGGACGGGATGTGCTGTTTCGGGACCACCACGATGTGCACGGGGTAGCTCGGCCTGGTGTGCTCGAAGGCGAGCACTGTGTCCGTCTCTTCCACCACCTTGACCGGCGTCTTCCCAGACAGCGCCTCGGCGCAGTAGAAGTCCGACACCTTCTCGGCAGTATTCACCGAAACGCTCACAATGCCACCCAATCCCTAGAGTTGTACGACCGCGACGTCATTTGGCACAGGAAGCACGACAGGTGCGCCGACCGGCGGCCGAAGAACGATCACCAGCCAGGCTACACGCGTGCCCAGAAACCCCATAAACTCGAAAAACCCATAAGAAAGTTCAAAACTCGAAAACATATACGGAAATGAAGACGGCGATTTCGAAATCCTCGAACTCATCGTCGGGACGCATGAGTAGGGCGCCGTACGCCCTCAGGGCGAGGGGGTCTGCGGCACCGAACGACGCGGGACCTTGGCACGGCGAGGCCATAGCCGAGCTGTGTGGCGAAGTCCTCCCGCTCCTTCGCCCTACGTGAGTGCCGACGGCCTCGCGTGGGCCTCGGCGATTCGGCCAACCTCGTACTGAGGCCGATCCGTACGCCACAAGGGTCGATGCATCAGTCACGACGTGTGCACTGCGTGAGCGTGCGGAATCCGCGACGTCTCAAAAACGTGTGTTCGATATCGCGGTGCCGCTCGTTGACCCATGCGTCGCCTGTCCGTACACAACAACCGTGCATGGGAGTGCAGTTGACATCCGTTGACGCCATGGACGTACCAACCGAGATCCCCCCGCCGCCACCCGCCGAGATCGTCTACAGCGGCGAGTATTCGACCAACCCGCTGGACAACGTGTCCTTTAGGCAGATGTGCGCCAAGTTGCCGTCGGTGCTTCAGCGCATCGCCCGGATGGCCTGGAAGCTCGATGGCGCCGCGATCTGGCTTGAGCTGCGATTGCGGCTCCACAACGCCGGTCGGCGGACCGACGCCCTCGTCTCGGTCGGCGCCGCATTGTTGGCCGCGCTGGCCCTCGCGGCCCTCGATCTCAAGGAAGGCCGCCGCACGAACCATCCGGAACTGGTCCTGTTCGCCTCCTGGGGCGAACTCCAGGACTACGCCGCCTACGATCCCGCCGGCGGCGATCTTCAACCCTGCTCAGCGGTGTCGACGGTCTGGTCGGCGATCCAGTCGGTGACGTACGTGCACCAGTAGCCGGTGAAAGGCGGCAGCCACTGGGCCGGGTCTTTGTCGAGCTTGGACCGGTTGGAATCGCGTGAGTTCGCAGAATCTTGGAGTTGCGCCGCCGCGAACCCGCGCGTTGGTTCCGTTTCTGAGGGGGCTGGCGTCCGGGTTCCGGCTTGGAACCGTTCAGTTTCTGGTAGCCGCTCCTCGGAGCGCGGCGACCGCTCTGCGAAAACCACTTCAGACATCCAGCATGCGCGGGCACGGTGACTCTTTGTGCCTGCGACGGACGCGCCAGGGAAGCTGCGCGAGCGCTTCAAACGCCGCAGCGCGGACAAGAGCTGGTCGATCATCAGGGAATGGGTGCGTTTGACGGCACAGACGTTCCTCTCGCCTGTCACTGTGGTTATCTCGGTCCTGTCAGGCACCGACCTCTTGGTGAGCAGCGTGGCGTGGCATCAGGAAGCTGGCTGCCAGGGCGACGGCGAAGCAGGCGATGGTGAGCCACAGGGCGTGCTGGAAGGGCGGAGTGTAGGTGGCTGGGCTTGGCCGGGTGCTGCCGGTCTGGGCGAAGAACAGGGCGCCGATGCCGGCGATGCCGATGGCCGAGCCGATCTGCTGGATGGAGTTGTAGATCCCTGAGGCCGATCCGGCGTCCGCGATGGGCACGTCGGCAAGGGTGAAGTCCAGCAGCGGAGCGACCACCAGGCCCATGCCGGCACCTCCGAGTGCCAGGGCCGGGGCCGTCTTCAGCGAGGTGACGTCCTCACGCCCGACGATCCAGACCAGCCACACCAGCGCGGTGATGGCCAGCAGCAGGCCGATCTGCATGACCGGTCGACCGACCTTGGGGGCTAGGACGCCGGCGCCCACACCGGCGAACACCGGGACGACGGCGCCCCACGGGATGCCGGTCAGTCCGGAACGGAGGACTGAGTACCCGAGGCCGACCTGCATGTAGAGAGTGAACACCAGGAAGAATCCGATGACGCCGCCCATGAAAAGCAGGTTGACCAGGAGGCCGCCGGTGAACGACTTGTAGCCGAACAGGCTCAGCTCGATCAGCGGCGAGCCGTCGGTGCGCGTGCGGCGGCGCTGATAGGCCACGAACAGGGCCAGCACGGCCACGGCCCCGGCCATCGAGGCGAACGTCCAGGTCGGCCAGCCCAGGTCCTGGCCCTTGATGAGTGGGTAGATCAGCATCAGCATCGCTGCCGAGGCCAGCACCACGCCGAGAATGTCCAGGCGGACCTTCCCGGGCGCCTTGGACTCCGGCAGATGCATCCACGCCAGCACGAGCGCGATGACCCCGACCGGCACGTTCACCCAGAAGATCGCCCGCCAGCCCATGCCGGCGATGTCGCCGGAGGTCAGCAGCGCGCCCAGGATCGGGCCGCCGATCGTCGCTAGTCCGGCCAGCCCACCGAACGCCGCGACTGCTCTACCGCGGTCTCTCGGCGCGTACATGGTCTGGATCACGGCCAGGACCTGCGGCACCATCATGGCCGCGAACAGGCCCTGGACGACGCGGGCGGCGATCAGCTGCCACGACGTCTGGGAGGCGCCGCAGGCCGCCGAGGCCACCGACCTGGGCGGAGCGTACTCCAGCGTCCAGTGGATCGCCGCCGGCTACACCTTGGCCTTCGCCGTCGCACTGATCACCGGGTCCCGGCTGGGCGACATGGACGGCAGGGCGACGTTGATGATGGTGTTGTCCAGCAGGTCCATGAACATTGCCAACAGCACCACCACTAGCGCTATCGATCGGGCCCGGCCGGTGACCAGCGGAACGAAATCGTCATCCTGGGTCTGTATCTGTGTTCCCTGATCGGTGGCCATTCGGCGGGCTCCTTGTCGCTGCGATGTCGGGTTTGGTGCCGGAGCGCGGGTCGCGCCCCGGCGAGTCTCGCCTTCGGCGGAGGTCAGGCGTCGAGGGCGTCGTTGATCTTGCGGATCATCTCGGCCTCGGCGGGCTTGGGGCCGCCTACGACAACCGACTGCATGATCGTGTCAATCAGGCGGCGGAAGTTGTCCGCCTCGGCCGGGTCCTTGGCGTTGAGCAGATGCATGGACCCGGTCAGGGCCGGGAACACCTGGTCGGCGATCTCAGCGGTCGACGAGCCGTCCAGCTTTACTTTGGACTTCTCCGCCAGAACGTGTCCGACCAGGCCAGTGGCCGAAGACATCGCCTTTCCCGCGGCTATGCCCCCACGCGTGGAGGAAATCACACCGGGGTCGGCCGTCAGAACCAGGTTCATCACCCCATGCACTGCGGTCTGGATGGTGAGCCTGTCGTCTGCGTCGAGCGTGATCATGCTGTCGTCGTTCATCGGATTGGGTCCTTTCCGTGGTTCAGCGGAGTGGCGGGCGGTCGGCATGTTGACCACCCTTGGTATTTAGACGATCGCTTAACGTGATAGTCGAATTGCGATCAGGTTCAGAGGGAGAGAGTCGGGTGACAGACGGAACTCGGCGAGGTGCTGCGGCTCTACCAGGCCGAAGTCGACGATTTTGAACGCTAGATGGCGCGCCTACTGGGCGTGAACGAGACCGACTTGCGCTGCAAGGAGACTCTGCTGCAGTACACACCTGGGGCCGCGCCGAGCCAGTTGGCCGCCTGGCTCGGGCTGACCACCAGCAGTGCCACCACAATGCTCGACCGGCTGGAGATGGCCGGCTACGCAGCGCGCCAAGCACCCCACCGATCGGCGCAGAACCCTGGACAGTCCCACCCCGCAGGCCATGGCCCGCGCCTACTGGCTGGTCGCGTCCCTGACCGACGAAGCACAGGCCACGGTGCTGGTCGGGCTACGACACCGGCCAGATCGAGCTGATCACGGGTTTCCTGTGGCAGACCTCGGAGTTGCAGCACCGCCACACTTTGCGCCTGCGCAAGATGTCGCCGGAAAGGACGGCTGGGGGCGGCACCGGCGTGCCAGATCAGAAGCCTGCTTCCCAGACCTCATCCCGGCACCGAAGGTCTGCGGCACCGCTGTCCGCGACACCCGGCCTCCCACCCGCCGCGGCCGGACCCACCCCCTCCGGTGCTGCCCGCATCGAAGCCCGTGAGTCCGGGTGGTCCTGCGGCGGGAAGCGGCTCACTCATCGCGGTCGTGCCCCCGCAGCGCCTGCTCGGCAGCGGCCATCCGGCGCTTGACCCGAGGCATGTGGTTGACGGCTCGCATGGCGGTGCGCATGCCCGCGAGCATCGCGCGGCCGACCACGGGCTTGTGCAGGGGGCCGTCGCCGCTCATCTGGTCCAGGGACTTCTCGACGGCTTCGCGACTGTAGGCGATCATCTTGGTCTCGTAGTCGCGGA
>NZ_JAGXJL010000089.1:0-25545 GCF_019091475.1 Streptomyces sp. GbtcB6
AGATCTTTTCTCGACCCGATTTCCTCGGTGCTTTCCAGGTTTCCGCTCTCGCGTTTCCCTTTCCGGCGGTTCCGACTTTATCAGAAGTTCTGAGTCGGAATTTCCACCCGGTCCGGGGCGCCTGGATCCAGCGCATGAAGCACTGGGGTTCCCGGTTGGGCGGAGCCGTAAACGTACTGGAGCGGGGCGCCCCGATGCAAATCGAGGCGCCCCGCTCCTGGTTCACGCGTACGAGGGGTCGTACGAACGCTGTACGCGCGTCAGACCTCCACGACCACCGGGAGGATCATCGGCCTGCGGCGATACCTGTCCGAGACCCACTTGCCAAGGGTGCGCCGGATGAGTTGCTGCAGCTGGTGAGGCTCCACGACGCCGTCCTGGGCCGAGCGTTCCAGGACCTCCGAGATCTTCGGGAGGACGTCCGCGAACGCGGAGTCGTCGATGCCGGAGCCACGGGCCTGGACATGGGGACCGCCCGTGATCTTGCCGGTGGACGAGTCGACGACGACGAAGACCGAGATGATGCCCTCGTCGCCGAGGATCTTGCGGTCTTTGAGGGCCGGCTCGCCGACGTCGCCGACGGAAAGGCCGTCGACGTACACGTAACCGGCCTGCACCTTGCCGGAGATCTTGGCCTTGCCCCCGACCAGGTCGACGACGACGCCGTCCTCGGCGATGACGATGCGGTCGTGCGGGACGCCGGTGAGGGCACCGAGCTCGGCGTTGGCGCGCAGGTGGCGCCATTCGCCGTGGACCGGCATCAGGTTCTTCGGCCGGCAGATGTTGTAGAAGTACAGCAGCTCACCGGCGGAGGCATGGCCGGAGACGTGCACCTTGGCGTTGCCCTTGTGGATGACGTTGGCGCCCCAGCGGGTCAGGCCGTTGATGACGCGGTAGACCGCGTTCTCGTTTCCGGGGATGAGCGACGAGGCCAGGATGACCGTGTCCCCGTCGACGATGCGGATCTGGTGGTCGCGGTTGGCCATCCGGGACAGGGCGGCCATCGGTTCGCCCTGGGAGCCCGTGCAGACCAGGACCACCTCGTGGTCGGGGAGGTCGTCGAGCGTCTTGACGTCGACCACCAGGCCGGGCGGGACCTTCAGGTAGCCGAGGTCCCTCGCGATGCCCATGTTGCGGACCATGGAGCGGCCGACGAAGGCGACCCGGCGGCCGTACTCGTGGGCCGTGTCCAGAATCTGCTGGATGCGGTGGACATGGCTGGCGAAGCTCGCCACGATGATCCGCTTGCGCGCACCGGCGAAGACCTGGCGCAGGACGTTGGAGATGTCCCGCTCGGGCGGGACGAATCCCGGGACCTCGGCGTTCGTCGAGTCGGCGAGGAGCAGGTCGATGCCTTCCTCGCTCAGCCGTGCGAACGCGTGTAGATCCGTCAGACGACCGTCCAGCGGAAGCTGGTCCATCTTGAAGTCGCCGGTGTGGACCGCCATGCCGGCCGGGGTGCGGATGGCCACGGCCAGGGCGTCCGGGATGGAGTGGTTGACGGCGATGAACTCGCAGTCGAAGGGGCCGACGCGCTCGCGCCGCCCCTCCGCCACTTCCAGGGTGTAGGGGCGGATGCGGTGCTCCTGGAGCTTCGCCTCGATCAGGGCGAGGGTCAGCTTGGAGCCGATGAGCGGGATGTCCGGCTTCTCGCGGAGGAGGAAGGGGACGCCGCCGATGTGGTCTTCGTGACCATGGGTGAGGACGATGCCCTCGACGTCGTCGAGGCGGTCCCTGATGGACGAGAAGTCCGGCAGGATCAGGTCGATTCCGGGCTGCTCCTCCTCGGGGAAGAGCACTCCGCAGTCGACGATCAGCAGACGGCCGCCGTACTCGAAGACGGTCATGTTTCGGCCGATCTCGCCGAGCCCGCCGAGCGGGGTGACGCGCAGGGCGCCTTCGGGGAGCTTCGGCGGCGGGGCGAGTTCAGGATGCGGATGACTCAAAAGACTCTCCTCACCACGCACGCCACGTACCGGTCGGGCACGTGGCGTGCGTGACGTTCGTGCATAAGCAGTTGTCGTTGTCCTTGCAGGGTGCGGGCACCGATGGTCCCGCTTCTTCAGTTGTGAAGCGTTGCTGCGCGGACGGCCGCGCAGAAGTCTGTTGTCAGAGTTGTACCCCGCCGGCGGCAAGATCGATCTTGAGCTGGGCAATCTCCTCGGCCGAACACTCGACCATGGGTGCGCGCAGGGGTCCTGCGGGCAGCCCCTGGAGGGCGAGCGCGGCCTTGGTGGTCATGACTCCCTGGGTGCGGAACATGCCGGTGTAGACGGGGAGCAGCTTCTGGTGGATCTCGGTGGCCTTGACGACGTCACCGGAGGTGTAGGCGTCGACGAGGGCCCGCAGGTCGGGGGTGACCAGGTGGCCGACGACCGAGACGAAGCCGACCGCGCCCACGGAGAGCAGCGGCAGGTTCAGCATGTCGTCGCCGGAGTACCAGGCGAGGCCGGACTGCGCGATGGCCCAGCTCGCGCGGCCGAGGTCGCCCTTGGCGTCCTTGTTGGCGACGATCCTCGGGTGCTCGGCGAGGCGGACGAACGTCTCGGTGCTGATCGGGACGCCGCTGCGGCCGGGGATGTCGTAGAGGATGACGGGCAGCCCGGTGGCGTCGGCGACGGCCGTGAAGTGCCGGTACAGGCCCTCCTGCGGGGGCTTGTTGTAGTACGGCGTGACGACCAGCAGGCCGTGTGCGCCGTCGCGCTCGGCCTGGCGGGCCAGCTCGGTGCTGTGGTGGGTGTCGTTGGTGCCGACCCCGGCCACGATGTGGGCGCGGTCGCCGACCGCCTCCAGTACGGCTCGTACCAGGTCCGATTTCTCCGCGTCGCTGGTGGTGGGGGACTCGCCGGTGGTCCCGTTGATGATCAGGCCGTCGTTGCCTGCGTCCACCAGGTGGGTGGCGAGCCGCTGTGCGCCGTCGAGGTCGAGCGCGCCGTCCGCCGTGAAGGGCGTGACCATGGCGGTGAGGACCCGCCCGAAGGGGGTCTGCGGAGTGGAGGTCGGAGCCATGGGTTACACGCTACTCGGTGCTCACGGCGCGGTCTGCCCTTGGGGTGCGGGGAAAGTCCGGACAAATGCGGAGCCCGGCACTGCCTGCTCGGGGGTTCAAGCAGTGCCGGGTCCGTTTGATCAGGCTAGATGAACTTCGCTAAATGCCGCAATACGGACACCTCTCGAGGCTGATCCGTACATCTGTACCGAGCACGACAAGAAGCGCGATCAGCGGGCCGCGTCCGCTCTACGGCGCGACCCGGCCGTTGGCGTTGAAGGCAGCGTGGGTGAGCGGCATGAGCTTGGCCCACTCCGCCTCCATCTTCTCGCCGACCATCTCGATCTCCCGCTGCGGGAAGGACGGCACCTTGGCCAGCTCGTGCTGGGTGCGCAGCCCGAGGAAGTGCATCAGCGAGCGGGCGTTGCAGGTGGCGTACATCGAGGAGAAGAGGCCGACGGGGAGCACCGCACGGGCGACCTCCCGGGCGACGCCGGCGGCGAGCATCTCCTGGTAGCGCTCGTACGCCTGGAGGTACGACTCCTGCATCGAGCGTTCCACGATCTCCTGCTGGGCCTCGGTGCCCGGCACGAACTCGTACTTGCCGGGCCGCCCCTGCTGCACCAGCTTGCGGTCCTCGCCGGGGACATAGAAGACCGGCTGCAGTTCCCGGTAGCGGCCCGACTCCTCGTTGTACGAGTTGTGGACCACAAAACCGTTCGCGAGGAAGTTGTGCCAGGGGCCTTCCACGGAGAGGTCGTAGGTCATCTCCTCGCCGTCCGCCTCAATGGCGACGACCTGGTCCGGCACCGCTTCGGCGATCTTGCCGTCGCGCTGGGCCAGCGCCTGCTCCCCCGCGCTCTTGGTCGCATGGCACGGCTCGCAGGCCGGGGCGAGGTTCTTCTCGTCGAGTGCCTGGAGCAGGTCACCGGCCACCGGTACGACGTGGTCCAGGGCGAGCTGCTCCCGCGGGAAGTCGTGACCGCACAGGTGGCAGGTGTCGACCTCCTTGATCAGCCGCTCGCGCTGCATCGAGGTCCATACGCCGATGCCGCGGCGCAGGCTCGGCGGGACCAGCCCCCGCGACGGGCGCGGCGCCGTGCCGGCGACCAGGACGGCATCCCCGACGGTGAGCTCCCCCGCCTTGCACCAGCCCTCGGGGGTGAAGAGGGCGTGGTCGACCGTGCAGCGGAGGGTCTTGCCCGAGGCGGTGGTGATCTTGACGAGCGGCTTCACGCCCGACTCGATCACGTCGACGATCCTCGCCCGCTGGGCGAGCAGGGTTTCCTCGTCGTAGCAGCGCACGTGGTTGCGACGGACCGATTCGAGCTTGCGGATGCGGGTGCTGGGGTGCAGCTCCCGGAACTCCGCAACGACGGACTCGGCAGCCTCGCGGTTCTCGTACAGGCCGAGGTAGTGGTTGGTGTCACCGCGCCGCACCTGGGCCATCCACTTGCCCGCCCGGCTGTGCCAGGTCACGCCCCCGGCCGAGTGCGGCAGACGGTCCTCGACGCCGAGGTGCCAGAGCTCGTACAGCTCGGCGATGGTGCGTCGGCGCAGGTGACCGGCCTCGCTCTCCAGGGTGATCTCCGTGTCCCCGGCGATGCACCACCCCACCCGGTGCCGCATGAACTCGCGGAAGACGAAGATCGGTGCGCTGATGAAGAAGGTCATCGAGTTGTGCTCGAAGGGGCTGCCGTGCCGGTCCCGCATCAGGTAGTTGATGAGGCCCTTGGAGCGCTCCGGGTCCTTCGTCAGCTCTTCCAGGGACTGCTCGCCGGCGGTGGAGACGCGTGCGGCCCACAGCACGTCGGAGTCGGCCGCGCTGTGCTTGACCAGGTCGACGGTGACATCACTGCGGAAGCTGGGCTTGAGGTCGTCGGCGGGGGTGTCGGTCACGGCTCGGAGGGTCCTTCCATCACTTCTCTCGGGCGGCGCCCACTCTACGGCCCGGCACCGACATCGGGGCGTTCGGTACCGGGGCGCGACATACACCGGCGAATTTCTGTGAATTCGGTGAAACCGGGCACCTTTCGGGTCACTCGCCCGTCTGTGTAGATGACAGACAGTCGTTCGATCCCGAAAGGGGATGCACCGCCCATGTTCGGTCGGCGCGAACCAGTCCCGTTCGCCTTCCTCGCCGAAGCCGACAGGTTCCGCAGCAATGTCGCTCCCCCGCCCCGTCAGCGGTCGTCCGTGAGTCAGATAGCCGGGCGGTGGCTGCTCGGGCTCACCATCGTGGCCGGGCTCGTGGGCTCGCTGGTGCTCGGCATGCCGGCGCTGTCCACGCCGTCCGCCGCACAGACCCAGCAGTCACAGGCCTCCCAGGGTCGCTGAACTCTTCCGGACCCCCGTGAGTGGTGGGCGGGGACACGGGCGGATAGCCTCACCGGGCACAGCCCACGCATGGATTGAGTGAGGACCAGCCGTGCCCCTGCCCTTCCTGACGGCCGACCGCACCTATGACGCGGCACTCGACAACGCCCTGCCGTACGACGACCGGGACCGCTGGCGCCGCCCCTACCGGCCCGGGCCGTGGCGGGTCGGCGGAGCCGCCCTCTGGCTGCTGCTCGCCTCGTTCGTGCTGTTCGCGGCGGTCGCCCTGGCCCTGACCGGCTCGCTGTCCTCCGCCGGGGCGGTCCTCGGCATCGCGCTGCTGATCATCGCCGCCGCGCTGCGGATACTGCGCGTGGGCGTATGGGTGAGCGCGCACGGAGTGCGCCAGGTGGGTCTGCTCTACACCCGGACGGTGCCCTGGAAGCGGGTGGTCTCGGTGCGTACGGCGCAGCAACCGGTGCGCTGGCTCGGTCTGCCGCGGACCGTGCAGGGGCAGGCGCTGACCCTCGTGCGCAAGGACCGGTCGCAGGAGGACACCGGCCCGCTGCTGACCACGCACGGGATGGACTTCGTGGGCCGGGCATCGGCCTTCGACCGGGCGGCGGACGCGGTGGAAGCGTGGGCCGCGGAGTACCGGCGCGGGTAGGAGTACATGCGCGAAGGGGGCCGGTCCGCAGTGCGCGGGTCGGCCCCCTTCGTCGTACGACTGCCGCTCAGGCCTCGACCGGCTTGCCGTCGTGCAGGGCGATGGCGCGCTGCATCGCCTTGCGGGCGCGCGGGGTGTCCCGGGCGTCGTGGTAGGCGACGGCGAGGCGGAACCAGCTGCGCCAGTCGTCGGGGGCGGCCTCGGTCTCGGCCTTGCGCTTGGCGAAGACCTCGTCGGCCGAGTCCCGGTCGATCCGGCCGCCGGGCGTGCGCCTCAGCTCGTCCACGGGCAGGCCGCCCTCGGCGTCGAGTTCGGCGGAGAGGGCGTTGGCCCTGCGGACGAACTGGGTGTTCTTCCACAGGAACCACAGACCGATCACCGGCAGGATGAGCACCGCCACCCCGAAGGTGACGGTGAGGACCGTGCCGGTCTGGATGAGCATCACGCCCCGGCTGCCGACCAGGACGAAGTAGAAGAGGAGGACGGCGGCCGTGAGGGCGTAGGAGAGCTTCGCGCGCATGAGCAGGGGCCTTCCGGGGCTCAGCCCAGGTCCAGGAAGTTCTCCAGGCCGAAGGTCAGGCCCGGAGTGGTCACCACGCGGCGGGCGCCGAGCAGGATGCCCGGCATGAAGCTGCTGTGGTGGAGGGAGTCGTGGCGGATGGTGAGGGTCTCGCCCTCGCCGCCGAGGAGGACCTCCTGGTGGGCCAGGAGGCCACGGAGGCGGACGGCGTGGACGGGGATGCCGTCGACGCTGGCGCCGCGTGCGCCGTCCAGGGCGGTCACCGTGGCGTCCGGGGCCGGGGCCGTGCCGGCCGCGCGGCGGGCGTCGGCGATCAGCTGGGCCGTGCGGGTGGCGGTGCCGGAGGGGGCGTCGACCTTGTTCGGGTGGTGGAGTTCGACGACCTCCACCGACTCGAAGTAGGGCGCGGCGATCTGGGCGAACTTCATCGTCAGCACGGCGCCGATGGAGAAGTTCGGGGCGATGAGCACGCCGGTCGCCGGGGACTGGTCCAGCCAGCCCGTCAGCTGTGCGAGGCGCTCGTCGGTCCAGCCCGTCGTACCGACGACGGCGTGGATGCCGTGGCGTACGCAGAAGTCGAGGTTGCCCATCACCGAGGCGGGGGTGGTGAGTTCGACCGCGACCTGGGCGCCTGAGTCGGCCAGCGCCTCCAGCTTGTCGCCCCGGCCGAGGGCGGCGACCAGCTCCATGTCCTCGGCGGCCTCGACCGCCCTGACCGCCTCGGCACCGATCCGGCCCTTGGCGCCGAGGACCGCCACGCGCAGCTTGCTCATCTTCGTCTTCGTTCCTTACCGGTGGTGTGTCAGGCGACGGCGTCGTGCAGGCGTGCGGCCTGTTTGTCCTTGAGCGGGCCGATGACCGACAGCGACGGGCGCTGTCCCAGGATGTCGCGGGCGACCGAGCGGACCTCGTCCGGGGTCACGGCGGCTATCCGGGCCAGCATGTCGTCGACGGACATCTGCTCGCCCCAGCACAGTTCGCTCTTGCCGATACGGTTCATCAGCGCGCCGGTGTCCTCCAGGCCGAGGACCGTGGAGCCCTGGAGCTGGCCGACGGCACGGCCGATCTCGTCGTCCGGCAGGCCGTACTCGGCGACCTGGTCGAGCTCGTCCCGGCAGATCTTGAGCACGTCGTGCACCTGCGAGGGCCGGCAGCCGGCGTAGACGCCGAACAGGCCGCAGTCGGCGAAGCCCGAGGTGTAGGAGTACACGCTGTAGGCCAGGCCGCGCTTCTCGCGGACCTCCTGGAAGAGCCGGGAGGACATGCCGCCGCCGAGGGCGGTGTTGAGCACGCCGAGGGCCCAGCGGCGGTCGTCGGTGCGGGCGAGGCCGGGCATGCCGAGGACGACGTGCGCCTGTTCGGTCTTGCGGCCGAGGAGTTCGACGCGGCCCGCGGTGCGGATCGTACGGCTGCCGTCGCGCGGGGCGATGGGGGCCGCCGAGGTGTTCTTGAAGGCGCCGGCCTTCTCGAAGGCCGCGCGGACCTGTCGTACGACCTTGTTGTGGTCGATGTTGCCGGCGGCCGCGACCACCAGGTGGGTGGGGTCGTAGTGCTTCTTGTAGAAGCGGCGGATGCGGTCGGCGGTGAGGGCGTTGACCGTGTCGACGGTGCCGAGGACCGGGCGGCCGAGGGCGTTGTCGCCGAACATGGTGTGCGCGAACAGGTCGTGCACGCAGTCGCCCGGGTCGTCCTCGGTCATCGCGATCTCTTCGAGGATCGCGCCGCGCTCGACGTTGACGTCGTCCTCGAGGATCAGGGAGCCCGTGAGCATGTCGCAGACGACGTCTATGGCGAGCGGCAGGTCGGTGTCGAGCACGCGTGCGTAGTAGCACGTGTACTCCTTTGCCGTGAACGCGTTCATCTCGCCGCCGACCGCGTCGATGGCGGAGGAGATGTCCAGCGCACTGCGCCGGGTCGTGCCCTTGAAGAGCAGGTGCTCCAGGTAGTGCGTGGCGCCGTTCAGGGTCGGGGTCTCGTCGCGGGAGCCGACGTGGGCCCAGATACCGAAGGTCGCGGAGCGCACCGAGGGCAGGGTCTCGGTGACGATGCGCAGGCCGCCGGGGAGGGTGGTCTTGCGGACCGTGCCGATGCCGTTCTCGCCCTTGATCAGGGTTTGGGTACGGGCGACGGCCCGCGCCTCCGAGGAGGTGCGGGCCGTCGTCGTGGAGCTGCTCGACGTCACTTGTCGGTGTCGTCCTTTGCGTCCTCGGAGGAAGCCTCTTCCTCGCCCTCGATCACGGGGATGAGGGAGAGCTTGCCGCGGGAGTCGATCTCGGCGATCTCGACCTGGACCTTCTGGCCCACGCCGAGGACGTCCTCGACGTTCTCCACGCGCTTGCCGCCGGCCAGCTTGCGGATCTGCGAGATGTGCAGCAGACCGTCCTTGCCGGGGAGGAGGGAGACGAACGCACCGAAGGTGGTCGTCTTCACGACCGTACCGAGGTAGCGCTCGCCGACCTCGGGCATCGTCGGGTTGGCGATGCCGTTGATCGTGGTGCGGGCGGCCTCGGCGGAGGGGCCGTCGGCGGCACCGATGTAGATGGTGCCGTCGTCCTCGATGGTGATCTCGGCGCCGGTGTCCTCCTGGATCTGGTTGATCATCTTGCCCTTGGGGCCGATGACCTCACCGATCTTGTCGACCGGGATCTTCACGGTGATGATCCGCGGCGCGTTCGGGGACATCTCGTCCGGCTTGTCGATCGCTTCCATCATCACGTCGAGGATGTGGAGGCGGGCGTCCCGGGCCTGCTTGAGGGCGGCGGCCAGGACGGAGGCCGGGATGCCGTCCAGCTTGGTGTCGAGCTGGAGGGCGGTCACGAACTCCTTGGTACCGGCGACCTTGAAGTCCATGTCACCGAAGGCGTCCTCCGCACCGAGGATGTCGGTGAGGGTGACGTAGTGCGTCTCACCGTCGATGTCCTGGGAGATCAGACCCATGGCGATACCGGCGACGGGGGCCTTCAGCGGCACACCGGCGTTCAGCAGCGACATGGTGGAGGCGCAGACCGAACCCATGGACGTCGAGCCGTTGGAGCTCAGCGCCTCGGAGACCTGGCGGATCGCGTAGGGGAACTCCTCGCGGGTCGGCAGGACCGGGACCAGGGCGCGCTCGGCGAGGGCGCCGTGGCCGATCTCGCGGCGCTTCGGGGAGCCGACGCGGCCGGTCTCGCCGGTGGAGTACGGCGGGAAGTTGTAGTTGTGCATGTAGCGCTTGCGGGTCACCGGGGAAAGGGTGTCCAGCTGCTGCTCCATCCGGAGCATGTTGAGGGTGGTGACGCCCAGGATCTGGGTCTCGCCACGCTCGAACACGGCGGAGCCGTGCACCCGCGGGATGGCCTCGACCTCGGCGGCGAGCGTACGGATGTCCGTCACGCCACGGCCGTCGATGCGCTTCTTCTCCTTGATCACGCGCTCACGGACCAGCTGCTTGGTGAGCGAGCGGTACGCGGCGGAGATCTCCTTCTCCCGGCCCTCGAACTCCGGGAGCAGCTTCTCGGCGGCCAGACCCTTGACGCGGTCCAGCTCCGCCTCGCGCTCCTGCTTGCCCGCGATGGTCAGCGCGGAGGCGAGCTCCGGGCGGACGGCGGCGGACAGCGCCTCCAGGACGTCGTCCTGGTAGTCGAGGAAGATCGGGAACTCGCCGGTCGGCTTGGCGGCCTTCGCGGCGAGGTCGGCCTGGGCCTTGCAGAGCACCTTGATGAAGGGCTTCGCGGCTTCCAGACCGGCCGCGACGACCTCCTCGGTCGGCGCCTCGGCGCCGCCCTTGACCAGCTGGATGGTCTTGTCGGTGGCCTCGGCCTCGACCATCATGATCGCGACGTCGCCGTCCTCCAGGGCGCGACCCGCGACGACCATGTCGAAGACGGCGTCCTCGAGCTCGGAGTGCGTCGGGAAGGCCACCCACTGGCCGTTGATCAGCGCGACGCGGACGCCGCCGATCGGGCCGGAGAAGGGCAGACCGGCCAGCTGGGTGGACGCGGACGCGGCGTTGATCGCGACGACGTCGTACAGGTGGTCGGGGTTGAGCGCCATGATGGTGGCGACGACCTGGATCTCGTTGCGCAGGCCCTTCTTGAAGGACGGGCGCAGCGGGCGGTCGATCAGACGGCAGGTGAGGATCGCGTCCTCGCTCGGCCGGCCCTCACGGCGGAAGAAGGAACCCGGGATCTTGCCGGCGGCGTACATCCGCTCCTCGACGTCCACCGTGAGGGGGAAGAAGTCGAGCTGGTCCTTGGGGTTCTTGGAGGCGGTGGTGGCCGACAGCACCATGGTGTCGTCGTCCAGGTACGCCACGGCGGAGCCGGCGGCCTGCTTGGCCAGGCGGCCCGTCTCGAAGCGGATGGTGCGGGTGCCGAAGGCGCCGTTGTCGATGACGGCCTCGGCGTAGTGGGTCTCGTTCTCCACTAGCGTTTTCTCCGTTACTTTCGTCTGCGTTACGTCTTTTGTCCCGGTCCGCCCGTGTGGCGGGGGGACGGTTACGGAGAAGCGCGCCGTGCTGTGCGGGCCGGTCTTCGATCGAAGCACCCGGGGCTCGCTTCCCCCCGGGGGCCACTACCGAGGACCGGCGGCGGCTTGGGTGCGCCTCTCCTTGTTCGTTGTCCTGCTGTGTCGTGCGTATTGCGTTGTGCTACCACACTACAAAGCGTGAGTGACACTCCGCACGTTTCCGCACGTACGGCAAAGGGAGCGGCCCCGGGTGTCTCTCCGGGAACCGCTCCCTTCACGGCGTCTTACTTGGCGCCCGCCGCACCGCGGCGGATGCCCAGGCGGTCGACCAGCGCACGGAAGCGCTGGATGTCCTTCTTCGCCAGGTACTGCAGGAGGCGACGGCGCTGACCGACCAGGATCAGCAGACCACGACGGGAGTGGTGGTCGTGCTTGTGGACCTTGAGGTGCTCCGTCAGGTCGGAGATCCGGCGCGACAGCATGGCGACCTGGACCTCGGGGGAGCCGGTGTCGCCCTCCTTGGTACCGAACTCGGTGATGATCTGCTTCTTCGTAGCGGCGTCGAGCGACACGCGTACTCCTCGTAGTCTTTGCATGGCCACCGAGTGCCCCCGGTCTTTGTCTCGGGGGAGCTTCCGTTACTCGGGAGGCGGGGATCCGCTGGGCGCTGCCTCCGGGGTCCGCGGGGGACTCCGGGGGTGCGTACACAAACGGCCGTCGTCCAGGGTACCAGTGCCGGAGGGGGGCTCTGTCCTGGGGTTGTGGAAGAAAGTACGGGCCCGGTACGACCGCCAGTAGTGTGACGGTCACAGCCCATGTACGAGGGGAAGGGGTCGCTGCGGGATGAGCGAGACGGCTGAGGAGATGAAGGCGCGCAAGGAGCGGGAACGGGACGAGCTCTACGCGCTCGACATCTCGGGCGTCGAGTGGCAGTGCGCGCCCGGTACCGAGCAGGACGAGGAGCGGGTCGAGATCGCCTACCTGCCCGAGGGCGCGGTGGCCATGCGGTCCTCGCTCGACCACGGCACCGTGCTGCGGTACACGGAGGCGGAGTGGCAGGCGTTCGTGCTGGGCGCGCGGGACGGGGAGTTCGACCTGGAGCCGAACGAGCGCAACGGCGGTCTGGCCGCGCAGTGAGCGGAGGCCCGGCCGTCCGGTGACCGGCGTCCGCGAAGGGGCGGCACGCGCGCGTGCCGCCCCTTCGCGGTCCGGCCGCGAGGTCAGCTCGTGCCCGCGCCACCGATGCCGGGCACGGACAGCACGGCACCCTTGCGCCCGGCGGGCTGCGCGACGACCGCCGTGCGGCCGTCGACTGCGACATGGCCGCCGGTGGCGCAGAGCTGGCCGTCCCGCCGCGACGACCAGGAGGGCTGCGGCGTTCGCCGTGCTCATCTCGCACTCCCCCACCCCCGGTCCCCCCGTGGCATCCGCGCGCAATGTCCCCTTTTTCGGGGCCAGTTCGTCCGTTTCCTCTGTGCTCACGCGAACGCAGCCTCGCCCTGGACCCCCTGCATCACAGGGGACTCATGGCGAGGGCGGGCAGCATGGCAGACGCCAACTGGTACCCGAACTGACGACTCTTGCCCGTTTTGTTCATCGGCTGTTCGGCAATACGAAGGCTCCGCACACCACTTCCGGGCAGGGTGTGACCAGGTGGACCTCTGACGGGAGGCGGACGGGCCTGCCGAGGTGCGGCTCGTGGTGATTAGGCTGGGAGGGGGGCGCGACGTCCGGACCGTGAACAGGACGTCGGTTTCCCGAGGGGGAGAGCCGGTGGATCGGACTACCTCACACGAATACGGATGCTGAGAACGACACGACATGGTCGTCGCGCCGGCACGGCATGAGGGTGCTCGACCACACCAGGAGGAACTGTGAGCAGCGATCGGGACGGGATCCGCGGGGGCTGGGCCACACCCGGCGATGACCAGCCCGACGCGGAGTCCCTCAACGAGATGACGGGCGAGTTCACGATCGACTACGCGCCGCCCGCCTGGTACACGCAGAACGCGGCCGACGGTTCCGGTCCGGCGGCCGGCGGTCCGGGCGCCGGTGCCGGCTCCGCAGGCGCGTCCGGCGCGTCCGGCGCATCCGGCGCGGAGAGCGGGCCGGGCGCCGGAACGGCTGCTGCGGATGCTGCGGGTGCCGGTACGGGTCCTGCCGCGCCGCCCCGTTCGCCGTTCCCGCCGGGGGCGCCGATCCCCGGGCTGACCCCTCCTCCGCACGCCCAGCAGGGGGGCGGGAGGCCGGGTCCCGGGCTGCCCTTCGCGCCGCCACCCCCCTCTCCGCCGACGTCCGGTCCGGGCGCGCCGTTCACACCACCGCCGGCGTCGACTCCGGGCGCGCCGTTCACCCCGCCACCCGTGTCAACACCGGGGGCTCCCTTCACCCCTCCGCCCACCGTCACGCCGGGTGCGCCGTTCACGCCGCCGACGGCTTCGGGGCCGGGCGCTCCGACGCCGGGTGCTCCGGTCACGCCACCGCCCGTTGCGACGCCCGGTGCGCCCTTCACGCCCCCGCCGGCGTCAACTCCCGGAGCGCCGTTCACCCCGCCACCCGTGTCAACACCGGGGGCTCCCTTCACCCCTCCGCCCACCGCCACGCCGGGTGCGCCGTTCACGCCGCCGGTGCCGAGCGCCGACGCCGGGGCACCGGCGGCCCCGCCCGCTGCGCCGTTCACCCCGGCCGCCCCGCCCGCAGCGCCGTTCACCCCAGCTGCCCCGCCCGCCGTCGGCCCGGCCGCCGTACCTGAGCTGCCGGTCGGTTTCGAGCCGCAGCCGGTCACCGCCGAAGAGCCGACACCGGAGCCCGAGCCGACGCCAGAGCCGGAGCCGGGGCCGGAGCCGGAGCCGGAGCCGGACAACGGTGACCTGGAGAGCGGTGACCTGGAGAGCGGTGCGACGATGCGGTTCTCCGCGGTCGCGATGAAGCGTGAGATGGCCGAGGCCGCCGAGCAGGCCGCCGCCGAAGAGGCGGACGGGGAAGCCGAATGGGAGGCCGACGTCGTCGCGCTTCCGGTGAGCTCCGAGGTGGAGCGCGAGGACACCGACGAGGAGGCCGACGAGGCGCCTGAGCCGTCCGCATCGGCCGACGAGGACGTCGAGGACGAGGACGGGTATCCGCGCGACGAGTTCGAGGCCGCCGACGCCGACGCCGCTACGGATGCCGACGGCGCGGCCGAGACGGCCGGGACCGACGAGCCCGTCCAGGAAGCCGTCCTGGCGGACGACCCGGACGAAGGCGAGTCCCAGTCCCAGGACGCGGCCGTCGTCGACGCCCAGGACGACAACGACGACGAGCCCCGCCCCGAGGCCGAGGACGCCGTAGCCGCCGTGGAGCCGGTCGAGCCCCCGGAGGCGCCCACCGCCGCGCCTCAGGCCGCCGTCCCCGCGGCTCCGGCCCCGCCCCAGGACGCGCCCCCGGCTCCCGAGGACGCCGTGCCCACCGCCTGGACTCCCCCGCCGACGCCTCCGGTGGTGGTCCCGCCGCTGCCTCCGTCGTACCAGCCCGCGGCCCCCGCGCCCGCCGCCCAGTGGCCGGTCCAGCCGGCCGCACCGGAGCCGGCGCCCGGTCAGCCGCAGCCCCAGCCCGCCGCCGCGCAGGGTGCGCAGCCGTTCCAGCCGCAGGCACCGCAGCCCGCGCCGGCCGCCTGGAACCAGCCCGCACCCCCGCAGCCCGGCCAGCCGTACACCCCGCAGCCCCCCGTGCCCGACGCCCAGGGCGGCTACGGCTTCCCGCAGCCGGGCGCCCCCCTCCAGCCGCCGCAGGCACCGGGCGGTTACGGCTTCCCGCAGCCCCCGCAGCCTCCGGCGCCTCCGGTCCAGCCCGGTGGTTACGGCTTCCCGCAGCCCCAGCCGCCGCAGGCCGCCCCCCAGGACCCGCGCGCCGCACAAGCGCCTGAGGCGCCTCAGACACCGCAGAGCCCGCAGGCACCCGAACCGCAGGCTGCCCAGCCCCAGCCCCAGCCGCCCGTCGACCCCCGGGCCGGTGCCGCCTGGCCGCAGCCCATCCAGCACGACCAGCGGCAGATGACCAACCCCGGTGCCGCGCCGCTGGGTTACACCGCCGCCGTGGAGCTGTCCTCCGACCGGCTGCTCAACAACAAGAAGCAGAAGGCGAAGAGCGGCCGGCCCGCCGCCGCGTCCTCCCGGTTCAAGATCGGTGGGAAGAAGGAGGAAGCCGAGCGGCAGCGGAAGCTGGAGCTGATCCGCACGCCGGTGCTGTCCTGCTACCGGATAGCGGTGATCAGCCTCAAGGGCGGTGTCGGCAAGACCACCACGACCACCGCGCTCGGCTCCACCCTCGCCACCGAGCGCCAGGACAAGATCCTCGCCATCGACGCCAACCCGGACGCCGGCACGCTCGGCCGCCGGGTGCGCCGCGAGACCGGGGCCACCATCCGTGACCTGGTGCAGGCGATCCCGTACCTCAACTCCTACATGGACATCCGGCGGTTCACCTCGCAGGCCCCGTCCGGCCTGGAGATCATCGCCAACGACGTCGACCCGGCCGTCTCCACCACGTTCAACGACGAGGACTACCGGCGCGCGATCGACGTGCTGGGCAGGCAGTACCCGATCATCCTCACCGACTCCGGCACCGGTCTGCTGTACAGCGCCATGCGCGGGGTGCTCGACCTCGCCGACCAGCTGATCATCATCTCGACGCCGTCGGTGGACGGGGCGAGCAGCGCGAGTACGACGCTGGACTGGCTGTCCGCGCACGGGTACGCCGACCTGGTGTCGCGGTCCATCACCGTGATCTCCGGGGTCCGCGAGACCGGCAAGATGATCAAGGTCGAGGACATCGTGCAGCACTTCGAGACGCGCTGCCGGGGTGTCGTGGTCGTGCCCTTCGACGAGCACCTCTCCGCCGGTGCCGAGGTCGACCTCGACATGATGCGGCCGAAGGTGCGGGAGGCGTACTTCAACCTCGCGGCGATGGTCGCCGAGGACTTCGTACGGCACCAGCAGATGCACGGCCTGTGGACCAGCGACGGCAACCCGCCGCCGGTCGCCGCCCCGCCGATGCCCGGACAGCCCCTGCCGGGCCAGCAGTACTACGCGCCCGGACAGCCGCAACCGTACGCGCCCGGACAGCCGTACCCGCAGCAGCAGCCCTACCCGCCGCAGCAGCCTTACCCGCCGCAGCAACAGCAGCCCCCGCAGGGGCAGCCGCCGCAGCAGGAGCTGTACGGCCAGCCCCAGCCCGGCGCCCAGCCCTACCCGGCGCAGCCGGGACAGCCGTATCCGCCGCAGCCGCAGGCACAGCCACAGCCTGGATATGGCTACCCGCAGCAGCCGCAGCCTGGGTACGGCTACCCGCAGCAGCCCCAGCCACCGCAGGCCGCTCCTCAGCAGCCGCAGCAGCCGCCCCAGCCCCCGCAGGGGCAGCCGCCGCAGCAGTAGCCGAAACGCCGAAGGGCGGCCGGTGCCTCACCGCACCGGCCGCCCTTCGGCGTACTGCTGAGCCCTCTGCTGGATCAGGCGTCCTCGGCCGCCACCAGCTCCCGGCAGCGCTTGACGTCCTCGGCCATCTGCTCCAGCAGCGCGTCGAGCGAGTCGAACTTGGCCTGGCCGCGGACGTAGGCCAGGAAGTCGACGGCGACGTGCAGGCCGTACAGGTCGAGCCCCAGGCGGTCGATGGCGTACGCCTCCACCGTGCGCTCGGTGCCGTCGAACTGCGGGTTGGTGCCGACGGAGATCGCGGCCGGCATCACCTCGCCCTGGGCGTGCAGGTAGCCGGCGTAGACACCGTCGGCGGGGATGGCGGTGTGCGGGAGCGTCTCCACGTTGGCGGTGGGGAAGCCCAGCTCGCGGCCGCGCTGGGCGCCGCGTACGACCACGCCCTCCACCCGGTGCGGGCGGCCCAGGATCTCGCGGGCACCCGCCATGTCTCCCTCGGCGACCAGGCGCCGGGTCAGGGTCGAGGAGAACGGCTCGCCGCCGCCTGCCTCCCCGCGCACGAACAGGTCGACGACCTCGACCTCGAAGTCGTACACCGTGCCCTGCTCGATGAGGAACTCCACGTTGCCCGCGGCCTTGTGGCCGAAGCGGAAGTTGGGACCCTCGACGACGGCCTTGGCGTGCAGCTTGTCGACCAGGACCTTCACCACGAAGTCGGCGGCCGACAGCTTCGAGAACTCGGTGGTGAAGGGGAGGATCAGCACCGCGTCCACGCCCAGCTCCGCCATCAGCTCGGCGCGAGTGTGGTGCGGGGCGAGCAGCGGCGGGTGGCTGCCGGGGCGGACGACCTCGCTGGGGTGCGGGTCGAAGGTGACGACGACGGCCGGAATGCCCAGCTCACGGGCGCGGTCCACGGCATGCCGGATGATCAGCTGGTGACCGCGGTGCACCCCGTCATAAGAACCGATGGTGACGACGCTGCGCCCCCAGTCCTCGGGGATGTCCTCCAAGCCACGCCAGCGCTGCACTGTGACCGCTCCTCGAACCTTTGTCCGTTGTCCCTCTTACGCAGGTCTAAGGGTGCCATGTTTGCCGGACCCGTCTCACACCGGCACGGTCGCTGTGACCGGGCGCACGTGTCCGCGGTCACGCGGGGACCCGCACGCCCGCCAGGTTCCCGAGCATCCGCCGGGTGCTCGGGCCGACCACCGCGGCCCATTCCTGCGGGGTGTCGGTGAGCCAGCGGGCCATCAGGGCGGCGAATCCGGGCACATGCCGGCCGAGGTCGACCAGTCCGCGGTCGAACAGGGTTGCCCCGTCCGGGGTACGGACGAGCAGCAGCCCGGTGCGCCTGACCAGCTCGCGCATCCCGTCACCGTCGTCCTCGCGCTGTGCGGCGGCCGCGTGCAGCAGCGCGTCGAGGACGCCCGGGTCCCGCTCACGGTCCAGCAGGAACTCCAGGAGCTCCTGGCGCAGCGGTCGCGAGGCGGGGGTGCCGGCCGCGCCGAGTACGGTCGCGAGGGCCGCCCGGACCGGCTCGGGGCCCTCGTCGAGCAGCTCGGTGACCAGCGGCAGGAGGACGGTACGGGCCTCGGCGCCCTGGTCGAGGCGGCGCTCGACGAACGCGGCCACCTGCCCGGCGAGCTCCGGCCGCAGCTCGGCGGCCTCCAGGACCAGCTCGGTGACCCGCTGGGCGAGCGCGGGTGTGGTGATGTGGGCGAGGGTGCGCAGCACCTGTGCGGCGTCCGGTCCGCGCAGCCGGACGCGGAAGGCCTCCAGGACCTCGTCGGGGTGGGTGACCAGGGCCGGGACCAGGGCGGCGGGCGTGAGCTGGTGGTCGCCGGTGGCGAAGTGCCGTAGCGCCTGCGGGAGATGGCGGGCGCGGGTGCCCGGGTCGCGGACCAGCAGGGCGAGGGCGCCGCCGTGCAGGGTGCAGTCGGCGGGGCGGGCGAGCAGGGCGAGCGCGGCGTAGCGGAGCAGTGCGCGGTCGGGTTCGCTGCGGACGTGCGGGGCGGTGCGCAGCCCGTGGGCCATGGCGGCCACCCGGCGGGCCGGCCGCTCGTCGTGCGCCCAGCGGTCCACGGCCCGGCACACCGCCGACGGCTCGTCCTCGGCGAGTACGGCGAGCAACTCGTCACCGCGCCGGTGCGCCGCGTCCACCAGGACCTCGGTCAGGTCGTCCAGGGCCCGGTGCCGATGGGTGTGCAGCAGCGCCTGGGCCGCCGTCGCCACGGTGGCGTGCGGCATCGCGGGCAACGGCCGCTCGTCGTCGAACCACCGGGTGAGATACGGCTGTACGGCGGCGGGGTCGGCGGCCAGCAGTCGGGCCACGGCGTCCAGGTAGCGCGGGACCGCGCCCTCGGGCTCCTCCGCCGGCGGGCGCGTCGGCGGCCGGGTCGGCCGGGCTCCGAAGCGGCCGATGCCCGCGGTCTCCGGCAGCGGCTCGTCGGCGAGCACCAGTCTGCGCAGCAGATCGAAACGGCCGGCGGCCGGGAGGGCGAGCGCGGTCCAGAAGGCCGGTCCGAACTCGGGTGGTGCGGTGCGCTGTTGGCCCACCACGCGGTCGGCGAGCAGCCGCAGCACCCCGGTGTAGGGGGTCGCGTCGGGCAGCCGCAGCAGGGTCTGAGCGAGCAGGCGCGCGGCCCACCAGGAGCCGGGGTCCAGGTCGAGGGCGTGCACCAACTCGTCGAGCCGTGGCGCGAGTTGGGTCGGCCCGTAGTCGCGGTCGAGCAGCAGCAGGGCCTGGACGACCGGGCCGGCCCTGTGGTGCGGGACGGGCAGGGGGTGAGCGCCCAGGGGGGTGCGGGGGCGGTGGACGAGGGCGTGCAGGGCCTCGTCCAGGTCCAGGTGCATGCCCTGGATCCAGTCGGCGAGTTCCTCGTGGGCGAAGCGGTAGCCGCCGCCGGCGGGTACCAGGAGGCCCTCGGTGAGCACGGCGGAGGCCCAGCCGGAGCCGCCGCCGAGGTGCGCCGGGACGGGCCCCCAGGGGAACACCGCTTCGAACGACTCCCGGTCCAGCTCGCCCTGCCCGGGGCCGAGGCTGCGCCGGGCGGCCTCGTGCACCTGTCCGGAGACCCGGGCGGCGAGGCGTCGTACGGCCGTACCGCGCAGGCCGTTCTCGGCGGCCAGCCGGACCGCGATGCGCAGGCACATCAGGTCGAGGTAGGCGGCGAAGACGTCGTGCCGGTCGATCGGGGCGTCGGCCGGTCCGTCCGGGAGGGCGGCGCGGACCTCGGAGAGCAGGCGCAGGGCGAGGGGGTGGCGGGCGTCGCGGTCGATGAGGGCGTCGTCGGGGATGCCGTAGCGGGAGCGGGCACGGCGGGCCTCGTCGGGGGTGAGGTCGGTCAGCCGGATGCACGGGGGGTCGCCGTCGGCGCCATGGCCGTTTCCGTTTCCGTTTCCGGTTCCGTGTCCGTGCAGGAGGTCGGGGGGGAATTCGGCGCCGGCGCGCTCCCAGTACTCCTCCCTGCAGGCCACGAGCAGGCGGGCGCCGGTGTCGCGCAGCCAGTCCGCGGTGCCCTCGGTCCAGGCGGGGAGCCGGTGGGCGAGGACCGGGGGCATCTCCTCGGGGCCGTCCAGCAGGAGGAGGAGCGGGCGGCCGGCGCGGGCGGCGAGGCGGGCCAGCCGCTCCACGGTCAACTCGCCGAGGTCGCCCGGGAGTTGGGAGCGGGAGGCGGCGACGATCCGGACCGCGCGTTCCAGGGAGCGGCGGGCCGCGGAGGCGACGGAGTCGTCGGCGTCCTTGAGGTCGGCGCCGCGGAGCCAGAGGGTGGGGGCGGGGTGCGCTTCGCGGTTGCGGCGGGCGGCGAGGGCGGCGAGTTCTGTGGTGCGGCCCGTTCCGGGGGCGCCGACGAGGGCCAGGACGGTTCCGGTGGCGGTCTTGGTACCGGTGGCTTCGGCGAAGGCCGACAGCTCCTTTGAGATGGTCGATCGTTCGACGGGTTGCACGGGGTCGGTGTATTCGCCTGCGAGTGCCGTGAACGGCGGTGGAGCGGCTGCGGATGCGTTGTGGCTGGGCGCGCAGTTCCCCGCGCCCCTTTGGGGCGCTCCGGTGCGGTGCGCTGACATGTGAGGGGCTGACATCCGGGGAGCCGTGCTGCCTACATATCCGGCCAGGGCGCCCGGGGGGCCGTCCTGGCCCACGGACGTGGCCGTCAGTTCCAGTACGCCGGCCAGGTTGAGGTCGATGCCGTACGCCGGGACCGTGGCCGCGTTGGTGGCCAGGAGGTCGGCCAGGGGGCCGCTGCCGGGGTGGTGGAGGGGGACGGCGAAGCCCACGTCTCGCTGGCCGGACTGGAGGGCGGTGCCGAGGACCGCCAGGACCGCGCCGGTCTCCGCGTCGAGGACCGGTCCGCCGGCCGCCCCGCCGCCCAGTCGCAGCGCGTCCCGGCCCGCCGTGCCGATCGCCAGTTCCAGGGCGTCTTCGAGGAGATGGAAGCGGTCGGTGGCGGTGTACGTCACCTGGGTCGCGGCCAGTACCCGGGCCTCGCGCCAGCGGTCGGCGGCGATGCGTACGTAGGTGCCCGCCGGGATGCGTTCCCGCACGGTGATCGGGAGCGGGTCCACGGCCAGGCCCTCGGTGCGGACCAGGGCCAGGTCGAAGGCGGGCAACGGGACGACGGCGTCCGAGCCGACCACGCAGGTACGGTCCCCGGCCGCGTGCAGCACGATCCGGGCGAGACCGTCGACGGCCTCGTGACTGGTGATGAGCGTTCCGTGATGATCGGCCAGGAAGCCGGTGCCGCGCGGACGCCCGGCGAGGTCGCGGACCCGGACCAGCCGCTCGTCGAGCCCCGGTGCCGTGTCCTTCTCCGCCTCCCGCGTACCGTCCGCCGTCCGGCGACCGCTCCCGGTCCGCGGGCCGCGTCCCGCCATGATCGAACCTCCCCGCCCGTACACCCGTGCCCTTGGCTTTCGACCGTAGGGGCGAAATGATCAGCGGGACAGAGGCGACGGTGAACGCGCCCCCCTCTGCTCCCCCGGTTCACTCCGAGCGCCTGCTCGGTCGGGTGAATAGCCCGGGGCGGGTGGATACACCCTAGGGGTGGGGGAACCGAGGGGGGACCGTGGAGCGGCGGCGGCGCCAGACCCCGTGGTCGCCGCTCCACGGGCAGGGCTCAGGAGAAGACGGCGAGGCTCTTCGCCTTGCCCTTCTGCTCCTCGACGAGTGCCAGGAAGCGGCCCTCGGGGTCGAACACGGCGACGGGTCCGGCGCCCGCGTACTCGTCCGGCATCTCCAGGCGCATGCCGTTGGTGAGCAGGCGGGCCCGTCTGGCGTCGACGTCCCAACGTCGGAACGCGGCCCCGGCCGCCTCCGCGATCGGCATCACGGTCAGCTCCTGCTGGAGCTGGTCGAGGGTGCGCGCGGAGTCCAGCTTGTACGGCCCGACGCGGGTGCGGCGCAGCGCGGTGAGGTGGCCGCCGACGCCCAGGTCGGCGCCGAGGTCGCGGGCGAGGGCGCGGATGTAGGTGCCGGAGGAGCAGACGACGGAGACGACCAGGTCGAGGACGGGGGTGCCGTCCTCGGCGACGGCGTCCCGGACGTCGTACACCGCGAACGACGAGACGGTCACCGGGCGGGCCGGGATGTCGAAGTCCTCGCCGTCCCGGGCGCGCTTGTACGACCGGACACCGTCGATCTTGATGGCGCTGACCTTGGACGGCACCTGCATGATGGCGCCGGTCAGCTTGGCGATACCGGCGTCGACGGCCTCGCGGGTGACCTTGGAGGCGTCGGTGGACGAGGTGAGCTCGCCCTCGGCGTCGTCCGTGATCGTGTTCTGGCCGAGGCGGATCGTCCCCAGGTACTCCTTCTCGGTGAGGGCGAGATGCCCGAGGAGCTTCGTCGCCCGCTCGATGCCGAGAACGAGGACGCCCGTCGCCATGGGGTCGAGGGTGCCGGCGTGCCCGACGCGCCGGGTGCGGGCGATGCCCCGCATCTTGGCGACGACGTCGTGCGAGGTGAAGCCCGACGGCTTGTCGACGATGACAAGGCCGTCGGGCGGGGTGGGCTTGCTGGTCATTCGGTGGCGTCGTCCGTCTCGTCGGCCTCGTCTTCGGCACCCGGCTTTTTGTACGGGTCGGCGTCTCCGGCGTAGTCGGCGCCCGCGGAGGCCTCGCGGACCTTCGCGTCGGACTGGCGCGCCCGGTCGAGGAGGTCCTCGATGTTCCGGGCGGTGTCCGGGAGGGCGTCCGCGACGAAGGCGAGGGTCGGCGTGAACTTCACGCCTGCGGCCCGGCCGACCTCCGACCGGAGAATGCCCTTGGCGCTCTCCAGACCCGCGGCTGCCGCGTTCCGCTCCTCCTCGTCGCCGTACACCGTGTAGAAGACGGTCGCCTCCCTGAGGTCACCCGTGACCCGGGTGTCCGTGATGGTGACGTGAGTGCCGAGCCGCGGGTCCTTGATCCCGCGCTGCAGCTTCTGGGCCACCACCTCTCGGATGAGGTCCGCCAGCCTCTTAGCCCGCGCGTTGTCGGCCACTGGTCCGTCTCCCGTTCTTTCTTCTTGTCGTTCTCAGGTCTAGTCGTCGTCGCCGTGGAAGCGCCGTCGCACGGACAGCAGCTCCACCTCGGGGCGGCCGGCGACCAGCCGTTCGCACCGGTCGAGTACGTCGGTCAGGTGCGCGGCGTCGCCGGAGACCATGGCAAGGCCGATGCCGGCCCTGCGGTGAAGGTCCAGGTGGTCCACCTCGGCCGCGCTCACGGCGTACTTCCGCTGGAGTTCGGCGACGATCGGGCGGACGACGGAGCGCTTCTCCTTGAGCGAGTGGATGTCGCCGAGGAGGAGGTCGAAGGACAGGGTCCCCACGTACATGTATGTATCCGGTTAACCCGCCGGTACGGGATCGATGGCCCTGTCAGGAACGGTACCCCGTCCCTGCCGGGGGCTCGACCGACTTTCCCCGCGTATGGGGATCCGCCGCCTTGCCCGCCCGCCCACCCGACTCGGTCGGCTGAAAGGCACCGCCCCGGACCCCTGCCTCGCCCACCCACCACCCGACTCGGTGGGTTGAAAGGGTGCCCCCTCGGCCGAAGCCTTCTCGACCGACCGAGTCGGGTGGTGGGTGGGCGAAGGCCCGGGGTCCGGGGCGGAGCCCCGTGGCGGTCGCATCCCGACGGGAAAAGTGCTGGCCGACGGTACCGAAGTCCCGTCGGCCGGCTACCAACCGTAGGCCTTACACCCGCGGCTTCTCACGCATCTCGTACGTCGCGATGACGTCGTCGATCTTGATGTCGTTGAAGTTGCCGAGGTTGATACCGCCCTCGAACCCTTCGCGGATCTCGGTGACGTCGTCCTTGAAGCGACGCAGGCCCTCGATGTTGAGGTTCTCCGCGATGACCTTGCCGTCGCGGATGAGGCGCGCCTTGGTGTTGCGCTTGACCTCGCCCGAGCGGATGAGGACACCGGCGATGTTGCCCAGCTTGGACGACTTGAAGACCTCGCGGATCTCCGCCGTACCGAGCTCGACCTCCTCGAACTCCGGCTTCAGCATGCCCTTCAGGGCCGCCTCGATCTCCTCGATCGCCTGGTAGATGACCGAGTAGTACCGGACGTCCACACCCTCGCGCTCGGCCATCTGCGCCGCGCGGCCGGCCGCGCGGACGTTGAAGCCGATCACGATGGCGTCGGAGCCCATCGCCAGGTCGATGTCGGACTCCGTGACCGCACCGACGCCGCGGTGCAGGACGCGGATGTCGACCTCTTCGCCGACGTCCAGCTGGAGCAGGGAGGACTCCAGGGCCTCGACGGAACCAGAAGCGTCACCCTTGATGATCAGGTTGAGCTGCTGGACCTCGCCGGCCTTGAGCACCTTGTCCAGGTCCTCCAGGGACACGCGGCGCGTGCGCTTCGCGAAGGCCGCGTTGCGCTCGCGCGCCGCACGCTTCTCCGCGATCTGGCGGGCCGTACGGTCCTCCTCGACCACGAGGAAGTTGTCGCCGGCACCCGGGACGTTGGTCAGACCCAGGACCTGGACCGGCGTGGAGGGGCCGGCCTCGGCGACGTTGTTGCCGTTGTCGTCGAGCATGGCGCGGACGCGACCGTAGGCGTCGCCCACGACCATCGTGTCGCCGACCCGCAGCGTGCCTCGCTGGACGAGGACCGTCGCCACGGCACCGCGGCCGCGGTCGAGGCGGGACTCGATCGAGATGCCCTGCGCGTCCTGGGCCGGGTTGGCCCGCAGGTCGAGCGAGGCGTCCGCGGTCAGGACGACCGCTTCGAGCAGCTCGTCGATGTACAGACCCTGCTTGGCGGAGATGTCGACGAACATGGTGTCGCCGCCGTACTCCTCGGCCACCAGGCCGTACTCGGTCAGCTGACCGCGCACCTTGGTCGGGTCGGCACCCTCGACGTCGATCTTGTTGACCGCGACGACGATCGGGACGTCGGCCGCCTTGGCGTGGTTGAGCGCCTCGACCGTCTGCGGCATGACGCCGTCGTTGGCCGCGACGACCAGGATCGCGATGTCGGTCGACTTCGCACCACGGGCACGCATGGCGGTGAACGCCTCGTGACCCGGGGTGTCGATGAAGGTGATCTTGCGCTCTTCGTCGTTGACCTCGGTCGAGACCTGGTAGGCACCGATGTGCTGGGTGATGCCGCCGGCCTCGCCCGCGATGACGTTCGTCTTGCGGATGGCGTCGAGCAGTCGGGTCTTGCCGTGGTCGACGTGACCCATGACGGTGACGACCGGCGGGCGGACCACCAGGTCCTCCTCGTCGCCCTCGTCCTCGCCGAACTCGATGTCGAAGGACTCGAGCAGCTCGCGGTCCTCCTCCTCGGGGCTGACGATCTGGACCGTGTAGTTCATCTCGCCGGCGAGGACCTCGAGGGTCGCGTCGGGGACGGACTGCGTGGCCGTGACCATCTCGCCGAGGTTCATCATGACCGCGACGAGGGACGCCGGGTTGGCGTTGATCTTCTCCGCGAAGTCGGTGAGCGACGCGCCGCGGGAGAGACGGATGGTCTCGCCGTTGCCGCGCGGCAGCATCACGCCGCCGACGCTCGGGGCCTGCATGGCCTCGTACTCCTGGCGCCTCTGTCGCTTCGACTTGCGACCGCGACGCGCCGGACCGCCGGGACGGCCGAAGGCGCCCTGCGTGCCACCACGGCCGCCGGGACCGCCGGGACGACCGCCGAAGCCGGGACGACCGCCGCCGCCACCGCCACCGGGACCGCCGCCGAAGCCGCCGCCACCGCCGC
>NZ_JAGXJL010000009.1:0-315008 GCF_019091475.1 Streptomyces sp. GbtcB6
CCGTTCACGCTCCACGAGCAGCGGCAACGGCTCCGAGACGGTGACCAACTCCCGCAACGGATACCGCGCCAGGACCTCGTCCACCTCGGGAGCGAGGGCGTTCGCCAGCCGCGCGTGCAGCGGGAGGGAGTCGTCGCCCAGGGCTCGGGCCGCCGCCAGCACCCGCTCGCGGTCCGGGCCTTGGGGGACGCCGGCGGCCGCCCGCTCATACAGTTCGGCGCCCTCCTCCAGGACCAGGCCGGTGTCGATGCCCGCGGGGATCTTCACCCGGGCATGCTGCCGCCAGGTGGCGAGCGGGGCGCTCCAGGACTCCACGTGATACGTCCAGCGGCCCGTCGCGTCCGGGGTGACCTCGGCGCCCCAGCGGTCGGTGCCGGGGGCCAGCTCCCGCATCGGGGTCCAGGTGCCGGGCCGGCCCTCGGGGTCGCACAGCACCACATCGGCGCCGACGGCGTCATGGCCCTCGCGGAAGACGGTGGCGGTGACCTGGAAGGTCTCGCCGGGGACCGCCTTCACCGGACGCCCGCCGCGCTCCACGGCGGGCCGGACGTCACGCACCGGAACGCGGCCGATGGGCTCAGTCGCCTTCATGGGTCTCACCTCCGCCGTGCGCGGAGCCGGGCCCGGGGCCCGGCTCCGCGGTCCGTAGTGCGCCGGAAGACCGGTGTCTTCCCGCGGGGTCCGTCTGCGGGATCACTGCCTCGCGGAACGCCGGTCCGTCGGCGGCCCCTGCCGGACCGTCCCGCCCAGCCGGGGCCGCCCACCCTGTTCCCGCACATAGGTGACGAGGCTGGTGCGCAGATAGCGCTCGGCCGCGTCCACCGCCTCCCGGGCGCAGCGCTTGCCCATCAGCACGCACAGCGTGTAGCCCGAGTCCTCGAAGGTGGACCGCACCTCGCGGTCCTGCGGCGAGGCGAGCATGACGCGCTCCCACGCCCGGTAGCGCCGCAGCTGCCGGGCCACCTCGGCCTTCGCGGGTAGCAGCATGGCCGTGTCTTTCCTTCCGACGCTCTCGAATGGGCACGTGTCCCCGAGGATCGGGGGAGCGTCCGGGCACGGAGAGGCGCGGAGCCGTTACGGCGAATCGAGGCTTTCACTCATGGTGCACGCACGATGACCGAGCGTCTTGTTGGATCTTCAACCACCCCGTGCGGCTCTCGTGTTGCACGAATGGCGTAGCGCCCCCACAGTGAAGGTGACTCAGGAGCGATCGGCGCTCACGCTGCGCGTCCGGAACGGATTTCCGGGCGGGTGAGGGGGAGCGAGAGCTTCGCGGGTGAGGAGCTAGCGACAATGAAGACCGCAGTGCCCTGCTACTACCACCTCGACGTGGAGGTCAGCCCGGAACGGGTGGGACAGGTCAGCCGCATACTGGCCGCCCATCTGCGTTACTGGGATCTCGACAACCTCGTGGACCCCGTCTGCCGCGGTGCCGAACTGCTGCTGACCGCCATCGACCAGCACGCGACGGACAAACGCACGTCCATCGAGATGTGGTGGAACGGGCAGCACCTCATCACCGCCATCGGTGACGACGACCGGGATCTCCGCCCCGACCAGGACCTGCGCGGGTGCCTGGCGCACCTCGCCGCGACCAGCGACGGCTGGGGCTGCTGTGCCCCGGAGACCGGCAGCAAGATCATCTGGTTCTCGCAGCGGGCCCGCTCCGGCGAGCGCGTCCCGCTGGTCAGGACCGGGCCGGCGCCGCGGCTGCGCCAGGTCCTTCAGGTGCCGCGCGACCTGCCGGTCGCCCAGTTGGCCGCATCCGCCGACGGCGTCCTGGAAGGCGCCCGGTGACGGCGAGGAAATCCCGGAAAGGGGTGCCCGTGTGGAGCGGGCACCCCTACCCGTTGGGGGCCTCCTTCGACGGGCAGGGCACCAACTTCGCCCTGTTCAGCGAGGTCGCCGAGCGGGTCGAGCTGGCCCTGGTGAACGACGCCGCCACTCGGACGACGGTGCCGATGACCGAGGTCGACGGCTTCGTCTGGCACGCCTACCTGCCCGGCGTCGGCCCAGGACAGCGCTACGGATACCGGGTGACCGGCCCCTGGAACCCCGACCTGGGCCACTGGTGCAATCCGGCGAAGCTGCTCCTGGACCCGTACGCCCAGGCGGTCGACGGCCAGATCGACAACCACGCCTCCCTCTACGAACGCACCCCCGGCGGGCCATCCCCGGCCGACAGCGCCGGGCACTCCATGCTCGGCGTGGTCACCGACCCCTACTTCGACTGGGGTGACGACCGCCCGCCCCGGCGGCCCTACTCCGACTCGGTGATCTACGAGGCCCATGTCCGCGGCCTGACCCTCACCCATCCGGAGGTACCCGAACGGCTCCGGGGCAGTTACGCCGGTCTCGCGCACCCGGCGGTCCTCGACCACCTGACCTCGCTCGGCGTCACGGCGGTCGAGCTGATGCCGGTGCACCAGTTCGTGCAGGACGGGGTGCTCCAGGACCGCGGCCTGTCCAACTACTGGGGCTACAACACCATCGGCTACTTCGCCCCGCACAACGCCTACAGCGCCTTCGGCAGCCGGGGCCAGCAGGTCAACGAGTTCAAGGCGATGGTGAAGGCGCTGCACGCGGCAGGGCTCGAAGTGATCCTCGACGTGGTCTACAACCACACCGCCGAGGGCAACGAGATGGGCCCCACACTGTCCTTCCGGGGCATCGACAACGCCTCCTACTACCGGCTGGTGGACGGCGACTGGGCGCACTACTACGACACCACCGGCACCGGGAACAGCCTGCTGATGCGGCACCCCTACGTGCTCCAGCTGATCATGGACTCGCTGCGGTACTGGGTGACCGAGATGCACGTCGACGGCTTCCGCTTCGACCTCGCGGCCACCCTGGCGCGCCAGTTCCACGAGGTGGACCGGCTTTCGGCGTTCTTCGACCTGATCCAGCAGGACCCGGTGATCAGCAGGGTCAAGCTCATCGCCGAACCCTGGGACGTGGGCGAGGGCGGCTACCAGGTCGGCAACTTCCCGCAGCTGTGGTCGGAGTGGAACGGCAAGTACCGGGACGCCGTACGGGACTTCTGGCGGGCCGAACCGAGTTCGCTGGGCGAGTTCGCCTCCCGGCTCACCGGCTCCTCCGACCTGTACCAGCACAGCAGGCGGCGGCCGCGGGCGAGCGTCAACTTCGTCACCGCGCACGACGGTTTCACGCTGCGCGACCTGGTGTCGTACAACGACAAGCACAACCAGGCCAACGGCGAGGGCAACCGCGACGGCGAGAGCCACAACCGGTCCTGGAACTGCGGTGCCGAGGGCGAGACCACCGACCCGGCCGTACTCGAACTGCGGTCCCGCCAGCAGCGCAACCTCCTCGCCACCCTGCTGCTGTCCCAGGGCATCCCCATGCTCAGCCACGGCGACGAACTCGGCCGCACCCAGGGCGGCAACAACAACGCCTACTGCCAGGACAACGAAGTCTCCTGGATCGACTGGGAGCTGACCGACGAGCAGCAGACCCTCACCGACTTCACCCGGTACGTCATCGGGCTGCGCGCCGCCCACCCCGTGCTGCGCCGGCGGCGCTTCTTCCGGGGCGAGACCACCATGCGCCCCGGGCAGCCGCTGCCCGACCTGGTGTGGCTGCTGCCCGACGCCCGCGAGATGACCGACCGGGACTGGCAGCGCGCCGACGCGCACTCGGTCGGCGTCTTCCTCAACGGCGACGCCATCGCCGAACGGGACCCCTACGGGCGGCGTCTGGTCGACGACTCGTTCCTGCTGCTCCTCAACAGCTACTGGGAGCCGGTCGACTTCCGGCTGCCGGACGACTCCTACGGCGAGCACTGGACGACCCTCATCGACACCGCCGACCCGGAGGGGGTGCCGGACGAACGCGAGCGCAAGGCGGGCACGAGGCTGCGCGTGGAGACGCGAAGCATGGTCGTGCTGTCGCGGCCGTCGAGGTAGCACCCCGGCTGCGGGTGCGTGGGGGTTGCTCGCGCAGTTCCCCGCGCCCCTTTCAGGGGCGTCAGGTGCAGCGCCCCTTCAGGGGCGCGGGGAACTGCGCGACCAGCCACGACGCACCCGCACCCGACCACCTCGGCGAACCCGGCACGGCACGGCTCAGCGCGCGCCGCGGGCCGTCGTCACCGTGAACTGTGCGCCGTCCGGATCCCGGAGGATCGCCTCGGTCTCCTCCTCGCTCAGCACGCTGCCGCCGTGTTTCTCGGCGATCCGGGCGCACGCCGCCACATCGCTGACCGCGAAATGGATCTGCCAGTGCGGCCGTACCGACGGATCGGGGGCCGTCTCCACCGCCCCCGAGTCGATGCGGGCCACGGCATCGCCGCGGCTGCGCAGCACGACCTCGCCGGCCTCGTACTCGACCTCGCAGCAGCCCGGCTTGCCGGAGGCCCAGCCGAGGACCTCGCCGTAGAAGATCGCCGAGTCGAAGGCGTTGCGGGTGTGCAGGCGGATGAAGGTCGGGGCGGCCCGCCGCCAGGTCTCCCAGTTGGAGACCAGTTCCCCCTCCCAGATGCCGAAGACGGCGCCGTCCCGGTCGGCGATCAACGCCGCCCTGCCGGGCGGGAAGGACAACGGCCCCACCGCAGGGGTGCCGCCGCGCTCCCGGGCCCGGGCCACCGCCTCGTCCGCGTCGGGCACCGCGAAGTACGGCGTCCAGGCCACCGCCATCTGCCACATCGCGGCGACCGCGGCGATGCCCGCCACCGGCACCCCGTCCGCCAGCGCGATCCGGAAGTGGTCGCCGAGCCTGACACTGCGCCATCGCCAGCCAAGCACGGCACTGTAGAAGTCCTCGGTCGTCTGCAGGTCGCGGCTGGTCAGGCTCACCCAGCACGGGGCACCGAAGACCGAGTGCGTCGAAATCACCGTTCGCTTCTTCTGCACGGGTCGGGGGGGAGGCGTGTCGTCGTTCATGGCACTCGCGTCCTGGTGTCGGGGCCGGCAGGGGGACCGGTCTGCCACCAGTCTCCAACCGGAAGCGGCAGGAATGCCTGCCGAGTACCCCGGTGGCGCGGCGGGAAGAGGCCGACCAGCCGATCCGGGCGCGGGGCGCGGCGCCCATCGGGTGATTCTCAGCCCGCCTCGGCCAGCAGGTCCTCGCGCAGCCGGTCGAAACAGGCGCTGAGCAGGCGGGACACATGCATCTGCGAGATACCCAGCTGCTCGGCGATCCGGCTCTGCGTCATACCGCGGAAGAACCGCAGATAGAGGATGAGCCGGTCGCGCTCGGGCAGCCCCTGGAGGCACGGCTCCGCGGCGGTGCGGTCGACGATCAGGTCGTAGCCGGGGTCCGGGGCGCCCAGGGTGTCGCCGAGCGCACAGCCGTCGCCGCCGAGGACCTCGGCGTCCAGTGACAGCGCCGAATAGCACTCCAGGGCCTCCATCCCGGCCCGCACCTCGCTCTCGGTGAGCTGGGTCCGTGCGGCGATCTCGGGGACGGTGGGCGGGTGCCCCGGGGCCGTCTGGCCCAGCTCCTTGAGGGCGACCCGGACCCGGTTGCGCAGCTCCTGGACCCGGCGCGGCACGTGCAGGGTCCACATGTGGTCCCGGAAGTGGCGTTTGATCTCGCCGGTGATCGTCGGCACGGCGTAGGCCTCGAAGGCCCGGCCGCGCGCCGGGTCGTAGTGGTCGACAGCCTTCACCAGTCCCAGCGCGGCGACCTGGTAGAGATCCTCCGGGGTCTCCCCGCGGCCGCGGAACCGCACCGCGATCCGCTCTGCCATGGGCAGCCACAGCTCGACCAGCTCGTCCCTGAGCGCCCGGCGCTCCGGCCCCTCGGGCAGCTCGGCCAGCCGAACGAAGTCCTGGGCCGTGTCCGGGGCGTCGTCGTGTGGATGGGACTTGGGTTTGCAGGTGGCACGCATCGCACGCACCTCCCTCGGCACTGAACTGCGCATGCCCTTAATGGCGTATAGCAAAACAATTCACTCAGAAAGGTGAGATAGCTCTCATTTCTCTGCCGACCTCCTCCTTGACTCTTTCCTTGACCCTCCCTTGGAGGAGATACCTCTGTAGCAGAGGTAATATTCCAGGTGTGGAATCGGAGACCTTTCCGGAAGAACTCGCCGACGCGTTGGTCGGCATCCAACGGCTGATCCGTCGCCGGCTGCGGCGCGGGCTCACCCGGCCGCGGCTGCGCGGTGCCGAGGTGGAGCTGCTGCGGCTGGTCGAGTCCCGGCCCGGGATCGGCATCTCGGACGCCGCCAAGGAGCTGTACCTGGCGAGCAACTCGGTGTCGACCCTGGTCAACCAGCTCGTCAAGGACGGCTACATGCTCCGGGAGACCGACCCGGCCGACCGGCGGGCCGCCCGGCTGCTGCTGACCGAAGACGCCGAGAAACGACTCGCCGACTGGCACCGCCGCCGCGCGGAACTCGTCGCCGGCCATGTCGCCCGGCTGGACGAGGCAGACCGGGAGGCGCTGCGAGCGGCGCTTCCCGCGTTGCGCCGGCTCGCCGACACCCTGCACGAGGAGGCCGGGGAATCATGACAACGGACACCACCGCAGTCGCCTGTACCGGTCTCTCCTACTCCTTCGGAGAGACCAAGGCCGTCGACGGACTCGACCTGAGCGTCGGCGAGGGCGAGGTCTTCGGCCTGCTGGGCCCCAACGGCGCCGGCAAGACCACCGCCATCCGCTGCATCACCACCCTGCTGCCCGTCCCCGCCGGGATGGTCCGCGTCTTCGGCCACGACACCGGCCGGGACCGGATGGCCGTGCGCCGGCTGCTCGGCTACGTCCCGCAGCAGCTGTCCGCCGACAGCGGGCTCACCGGCCGCGAGAACGTCGAGCTGTTCGCCCGCGTCTTCGACGTGCCCCGGCGCGAGCGGGCCGCGCGGGTCGCCGAGGCGCTGGAGGTGGTGGACCTCGCCGACGCCGCCGACCGGCTCGCCGGCACCTACTCCGGTGGCATGGTCCGCCGCCTCGAACTGGCCCAGGCGCTGGTCAGCGCGCCCCGGCTGCTGATCCTCGACGAGCCGACCATCGGCCTCGACCCGATCGCCCGCACCAGCGTGTGGGACCAGATCAACGCCGTACGCGAAGCCACCGGCATGACCGTCCTGGTCACCACCCACTACATGGACGAGGCCGACCAGCACTGCGACCGGGTCGGCCTGATGCACCGCGGCCGCATCCGCGCGCTCGGCACCCCCACCGAGCTCCGGCGCGGCCTCGCCGAACGCCAGGGCAGCGAAGCCCTGCCCACCCTCGAAGACGTCTTCCGCGACGTGGCCGGCAGCGGCCTCGACGACCAGTCAGGAGGTTTCCGCGATGTCCGAAGCACCCGCCGCACCGCGAACCGTGTCGGCTGAGCCCACGGGCACGTCCCTGCTGCTGACCCCACCCCGGCCGCGCTCCGGCTGGCGGCTGCTGCCCGCCCGGGTCGTCGCCATGTGCGCCGTCGAGCTGCAGAAGCTCCGCCACGACCGCACCGAGCTCTACACCCGCGCGATCCAGCCCGCCCTCTGGCTGCTGATCTTCGGTCAGACCTTCACCCGGATCAAGGCGATACCCACCGGCGGCATCCCCTACATCGACTACCTGGCGCCCGGCATCATCGCCCAGTCCGCGATGTTCATCGCCATCTTCTACGGCATCCAGATCATCTGGGAGCGCGACGCCGGCATCCTCAACAAGCTCCTCGTCACCCCCACCCCACGCTCCGCCCTCATCACCGGCAAGGCCTTCGCGGCCGGCGTGAAGTCCCTGATCCAGGCCGTCGTGGTGATCGTCATCGCCGCGATCCTCGGCGTCTCCCTCACCTGGAACCCCCTGAAGCTCCTCGGGGTCGGGCTCGCCGTGGTCCTCGCCTCGGCCTTCTTCTCCTGCCTGTCGATGAGCATCGCGGGCATCGTGCTCAGCCGCGACCGGCTGATGGGCATCGGGCAGGCGATCACCATGCCGCTGTTCTTCGGCTCCAACGCCCTCTACCCCGTGGCGATCATGCCGGGCTGGCTCCAGGTGGTGAGCAAGATCAACCCGCTGAGCTACCAGGTGGACGCCCTGCGCGGCCTGCTGCTCGGCACGCCCGCCCACCTCGGCCTCGACTTCGGCGTGCTGGCGGTCGCCGCAGCCCTCGGCATCACCGCGGCCTCCTCGCTGCTCGGCCGCCTGGCCCGCTGAACCGGCCGCGGCCGGGACGCACGCCGACGTGATGTGCGGCACGCGCCCGCGACCCGCTCCGGACCCCCGGGGCGGGATAACCGCTGCGCAACGCTTGATCAGCGATCAAAGCGGGCGAACCCCCTGGCCACAGCGCATTCCGCTCATTTGACAGTGCGCTGAGCACACAGATAAACAGCGGGGGTCGAGAGGGGCATTGTGTACGAGCCGAACGTGGTCGGGGACTGGCATGAGTACGACGAACATGCCGGTCTGCGGGTCCGCGTCCACCGCCTGGCGGAGTCCGAGCCGCCCCGCGGCCGGGACGACGCCGCGGCCGGGCTGACGTACTTCAGTGCCCGGGTGACCATCGAGAACCGTGGCTCCCGCCACTTCAGCGTGCAACTGGAGGACGGCCAGATCGACGTCCGGGTCGGCCCCGACGGCGAGGGCGCGTTCATCGACTGGCGCAACTCCCAGTTCATCGAGGGCTTCGACGTCTACCCGCTGCGCCGCGCCACCGCCGTCCTTTACGCCGCCGGCCCGGAGGCCGCCCTGGCCCAGGTGGACATCCAGGTCCACCTGCGGGTCGACGAGGAGTGGACGGAACGCCGGCTGTGGGCGGGCGGCATCGGCGTACTGGAGTCGACCGCCGCGGCGGCCTGCCAGGCCGCCGGCCCCGGCAGCCTGTCCCACCAGGTGACAGCCTTCCTCAAGGACCAGACGGAACCGGGCCCCACCGCTCCCTGAACAGGCTGCTGTTCGGCAGCGCCCCAAAGGGGCGCGGGGAACTGCGCGAGCAACCCCCACGCACCCGCAGCCGAACGACGACACAACCCGGCCCCGGCGCCACCAGCGGAGCGCTCAGTGGGGGATACCGTCGATGATCTCGCGGGCCCCCTGCCGCAGCAGGGCCACGGCGACCGAGGTGCCGAGCGTGGCCGGGTCGAGGCGGCCCGCCCACTCGTGGGCGTTCAGCCGGGTCTTGCCGTCCGGGGTGAACACACAGGCACGCAGCGACAGTTCACCGCCGCCGTCGACCCGGGCGTAGCCGGCGATCGGGCTGTTGCAGTGGCCCTGGAGCACGTGCAGGAACATCCGCTCGGCGGTGGCCTCCCGGTAGGTGTCCGGGTCACCGAGCCCGCTCACCACGTCGATCAGCTCGGAGTCGCCCTCCCGGCACTGAAGGGCGAGGATGCCCGCGCCGATGGGCGGCATCATCGTCTCCGGGTCCAGCACCTCGGTGATCACATCCGTGCGGTCGATCCGCTCCAGGCCGGCCACCGCGAGCAGCAGCGCGTCGGCGTCCCCGGCGGCGAGCTTCTCCAGGCGCCGGTTGGCATTGCCCCGGAACGGCACGCACTCCAGATGCGGGTGGGTGGCGGCCAGCTGAGCGACCCGGCGGACCGAGGAGGTGCCGATCCGGGTGCCCGGCGGCAGCTGGTCGAGGGTCAGCCCGCCCGGGTGGACGAGGGCGTCGCGGATGTCGTCACGCTTCAGGAACGCCGCGAAGACCGTCCCGGCGGGCAGCGGCCGGTCCGCCGGCACGTCCTTCACACAGTGCACGGCGAGATCCGCCTGGCCGGCCAGCAGCGCAGCGTCCACCTCTTTGGTGAACGCGCCCTTGCCCTCGACCTGGGAGAGATCGCCCAGCCACTTGTCGCCGGTCGTCTTCACCGGCACGACCTCGGTGCGCACCTGCGGATGGAGGGCGGCCAACTCGGCGCGGACACGGGCCACTTGGGCGAGGGCCATCGGCGAGTCGCGGGAGACGATACGAATCAACTCGGGTACCGACATGGGGACACGATAGACCTTCCCGTCAACCGCGGATTCCGACATCCTGTCGGTCACCGTCCGGCGCGGAGCCGATCCCCCGGTCCCCGGCCGAAGGGGAACAGGTCGTCGTCCCCACTCGGTACGGCCGGGTCGGCCGGAGCGCGCAGCAGGTCGCGGCGCTCGGCCGGGGTGAGCGGTGCTCCCGCCTCGTCGGCCGCCCGCCGCTCCTGCTTCGGCGGCCGCGCTCGGCCGTCAGTCCATGTCCTCCGGCAGGTCCGCCGCCGATTCCTCCGGTGCGAGGTCCGGGCGCAGCCGCAGCCAGGACGGCTGGCGCAGCAGCCCGGCCCGGGTCCGGGTGCTGTACCTGACCTCGCCGACCAGCCGCGGCAGCACCCAGCGGGCGTCCGGGACCGCCGGGACCGGGTCGAAGGGGCACGAGTCGGTGCCGGCGGCCCGCAGCAGCGCGGCCAGTTCGGTCCGCTCCGCCTCGCTCCAGCCGGTGCCCACCCCGCCGACGTACCGCAGCCGCCCGTCGGCGGACCGCTGGCCGACCAGCACCGCGCCGGGCAGCCCGGTCAGCTGCCCCTTGCCCGGCAGCCAGCCGCCGACGATCACGTCCTCGGCGTGCAGGTTCCGGATCTTGATCCAGGCGCGGGACCGCACCCCCGGCTCGTACCCCGAGTCGAGCCGCTTGCAGACCAGGCCCTCAAGACCGTGCTCCCGGGTCGCCCGCAGCGCCTCGGCGCCGTGCCCGACGACGGCCCCCGGCGTCGACCAGTACGGCCCGTCCAGGGCCAGGGACTCCAGGCGGGCCCGACGGTCCGCGTACGCCGTGGTGAGCAGTGGGTCCGCCAGGAGGAGCACGTCGAACAGGACCAGATGGACCGGGACCCGGGCCGCCATCCGGGCCGCCCGGGCCGGGGCGTGGGCCAGGCCCATCCGGCTCTGCAGCAACTGGAAGTCGGCGCGCCCCTGTTCGTCGACGGCCAGCACCTCGCCGTCCAGGATCGCCGGGGTCCGGCCCAGAGCCTCCGCCAGCGGGCGCAGTTCGGGATAGGCGGCGGTGATCTCCTCGCCGGAACGGGCGCGCAGCAGCATGCTGCCGTCGCCGGGCAGGTAGACGACCACCCGCTGGCCGTCCTGCTTGGTCTCGTAGGCCCACTTGGCGTCCTGTGCGGCGGGCGGCAGCCGGCCGGGGGTGGCGAGCATCGGCGGGATCACAGGGAGGGCGGTCACCCAGGAGATGTGAACCGGCCGCCGCCGCCGCACGCCCCTTCCGGTGCCGGTTCCCCCGAACAGGCCTCAGGCGTCCGGCCCCGGCGGCGGGGGCTGCACCAGCCCCGACTGGTAGGCCATCACCACCAGTTGGGCCCGGTCCCGGGCGTCCAGCTTGGTCATCGCCCGGTGGATGTGGGTGCGCACGGTCAGCGGGGAGACGAACAGTTTCCCGGCGATCTCGTCGTTGGAGCGGCCCTCGGCCGCCAGCGCCATGACCTCGCGCTCACGCGCGGTTAGCACCCGCAGCTGTTCGGGGGCGGCGAGCCGGGCGCCGGGCGCGGGCGTGGCCAGGAACCGGGTGATGAGTGTGCGGGTCGCGGTGGGGGAGAGCAGCGACTCGCCGGCGGCCACCGTGCGGATCCCGGCCAGCAGCGCCTCGGCGGTCACGTCCTTGCCGAGGAAGCCGCTGGCCCCGGAGCGCAGCGCCTGCGCCACGTACTCGTCGACCTCGAAGGTGGTCAGGATCAGCACCCGCACGCCGGACAGCTCCGGGTCCGCGCAGACGGCGGCCGTGGCGGCGAGTCCGTCGGTGCCGGGCATCCGGATGTCCATCAGCACGATGTCGGGCCGGTGCTCGCGGGTGCGCGCGACCGCCTCGGCGCCGTCGGTGGCCTCGGCGACCACCTCCATGTCGGCGCAGGAGTCGATCAGGATCCGGAAGGTGGCCCGCAGCAGGGCCTGGTCGTCGGCGAGCAGCACGCGGATGGTCATGGCGTCCCTTGTTCTTCCGGTTCCGTGGCGCCGGGGGCGCTGGGGTACAGCGGCAGCCGGGTGGTGACCTCGTAGCCGCCCCCGTCCCGGTGCCCGGCGGCGAAGGCGCCGCCGACCGACTGGGCCCGCTCGCGCATCCCGATCAGCCCGAAGCCGTGCCCGGGGGCGGGCGCGGCCGGGGCGGTGGCGGTGCCGTCGTCGGTGATGGTGAGGGTCAGCCGGTCCCGGGCCCAGCCGATCCGGACGTACGCGGCCTCGGCCGAGGCGTGTTTGGTGACGTTGGTCAGCGCCTCCTGCACGATCCTGTACGCCGTCAGGTCCACGCCCGCCGTCAGCGGCCGCGGGCTGCCCTCGACGCTCACGTGCACGGCGAGTCCCGCGGACTCGCAGGCCTCGGTCAGCTCCGGCAGCCGGTCCAGGCCGGGGCTCGGTGCGAGCGGCAGGTCCGGGTCGCCGGTCTGCCGCAGCAGCCCCACGGTGGCCTTCAGCTCGCGCAGCGCGGAGGCGGTCGTACCGGCGAGATCGCCGAGGATCCGGTGCACCTGGTCGGGATGGGTGCGCGAGAGGTGGGCGGCCGTGCCGGCCTGGGCGTTGGCCAGCGCCAGATGGTGGGCGACCACGTCGTGCAGCTCCCGGGCGATCCGCATCCGCTCCTCCGCGACCCGGTGCCGGGCCTCCTCCTCCCGGCTGCGCTCCGCGTACTCGGCCCGTGCCTGCACGGCGTCCAGATAGGCGGTCTGCAGCCGGACCGCGTTGCCGGCGACGACCGGCAGCAGCAGCCAGGCGGCCGGACTGATCGTCTCCAGCGGCCAGGGGATGCCCGCCGGCGCGAAGACCATCGCGGCGCCCACCACGAGGGCGACGCTCGCGAAGTAGTACCGGCGGGCGGTGGGCCGGTCGGTGTCGACCGCCAGCCGGTACAGCGCCAGCATCAGCCCGCCCAGCAGCAGCGGGGTGGGCAGATGCCCGAGCCCGGCGGCGGCCGCGGTGGCCGCCGCACCGAGGGCGACGACCGTGCGCGGCCGGGTGCGCTGCCAGAGCAGGGCACCGCAGCCGACGGCGGCGAGGGCGATGGTGAGGCCGGCCGCGTGCGGCTGGTCCTCGGCGCTCATGGTGATCTCGCTGCCGAACAGGAACAAGGCGAACAGCAGCACCGCCGCCATGGTGTCGACGGTACGGGTGTGTTCTTCGGCGTAGCGCTGCCAGGGGGTGCTCATCGGTCGCTCCGGTCGGTCTCCTGTGACCATGGTCCGTGATACGGCGGGCGGGCCGCCCGCGCTGCGGCGCGCGGGCGGCCCCCAGGGAGGGAAGGGGTCACAGGCGAGCCGGTTCCGGGGCGGTGTCACCGGCCGGGGCGGGCACCGTACGGCCGAGCGCCTCGCCCTCGACGTCGACGGCCGGCAGCGCCCGGTCCAGCCACCGCGGCAGCCACCAGGCCGACCGGCCCAGCAGCGCCAGCACCGCCGGGACGATCGCCATCCGTACGACGAACGCGTCGAACAGGACCGCCGAGGCGAGCCCGAAGCCGATCATCTTGATCATGGACTCGCCGGCGCCGATGAACCCGGAGAACACCGCCATCATGATCAGCGCGGCGGCCACCACCACCCGCGCGCTGTACCGGAACCCGCTCACCACCGCCTGCCCCGGCCCGCTCCCGTGCACGTACGCCTCCCGCATCCGGGACACCAGGAACACCTCGTAGTCCATGGCGAGTCCGAAGACGATGCCCACCAGGAAGATCGGCATCAGGCTCATCACCGGCCCGGTGGACTCCACACCCAGCGGACCCGCGCCGTGCCCCTGCTGGAAGACCAGGACGACCGCCCCCAGCGAGGCCAGCACCGACAGCAGGAAGCCGAGCGCCGCCTTCAGCGGGACCAGCACCGAACGGAACACCAGGAGCAGCAGCACCACGGCGAGCCCGACCACGACCAGCAGATACGGCACCAGCGCGTCCTGCACCTTCTGGGCCACGTCGATGTTGACCGCCGTCGTGCCCGTGACCAGGAAGGTGGCCCCGGTGCCGGCCTCCACGGCCGCACGCTCACCCCGGATGGTGTGCACGAGCTCCTTGGTCCGCTCGTCGCTCGGACCGGTCGCCGGGACCGCCGAGAACACCGCTGTGTCGCCCGCCGCGTCGAACCGTGCCGCCGACACCGAGACCACGCCCTCGGTGTCCTCGATCCGCCGCGTGATCGTCGTGACCGCGCCCTTGACGTCCGTCGCCCCCGTGCCGTCGACGACGATCGTCAGCGGCCCGTTGAAGCCCGCGCCGAAGCCCTGCGCCAGGTCGTCGTAGGCCCGGCGCTCGGTGGTGGACGTCGGCTTCACCTCGTCGCCGGGCATGCCCAGTTGCAGGTCCCGCACCGGGAGCGCGAGCGCGCCCAGGCCGACCACCCCGAGCAGCAGCACGGCAAGCGGACGGCGCAGCACGAACCGCGCCCAGCGGCTGCCGCCGTTGTGCTCCCCGGCCTCCTCGACCCGGCCGCTCCTGCGGGCCCGGCGCGAGAGCACGGCGTTCGGCCAGCAGCCGAGCAGGGCCGGGACCAGCGTCAGCGCGATCAGTACCGCCACGACCACCGCACCGGCGGCGGCCAGCCCCATCTTCGTCAGCATCGGGATGCCGACCACCGACAGCCCGGCCAGCGCGATGACCACGGTGAGCCCGGCGAAGACGACCGCCGAACCGGCCGTACCGGCGGCGAGGGCGGCCGCCTCCTGCGGGGCGTGGCCCTTGGCACGCTCCTCGCGGTAGCGCGAGACGACGAACATCGCGTAGTCGATGCCGACGGCGAGGCCCAGCATGGTCGCCAGCGTGCCGGTGGTGGAGGAGAGCCCGAGCGCCTTGGCCAGGGCCAGGATCGAGGCCATGGCGATGCCGACGCCGATCACCGCGGTGAGCAGCGGCAGTCCGGCCGCCGCCAGGGAGCCGAAGGTGAGCAGCAGGACCAGGGCGGCGATCGCGATGCCGACCGCCTCGGCGGAGCCCCCTGCAGCGGGCTGGGTGGCGAGGGCGGTGCCGCCGGCCTCGACGGTCAGCCCCGAGTCACGGGCCTGGCCGATCGCCTTCTCAAGGTGCTCCTTGGCCGCGTCGGTGAGGTCATGCGCGGTCACCTTGAAGGTGATGTTCGCGTAGGCCGTCGTACCGTCCGCGCTGACGCCCTTCGCCGCGAACGGGCTGACCGCGCTCGCGACCTGCGCGCCGTCGGCGGCCTCGCCGACCAGCCTCTCGATCGCCGCCCGGTTCGGGCCTGCGGTCACCTTCTCGCCCTTGGGGGCGACGAAGACGATCCGGGCGTTGGCCCCGTCCGCCGCCGAGCCCGGGAACCGCTCGCCGAGCAGGTCGAAGGCGCGCTGGGACTCGATCCCCGGCATGGTCGAGGACGTGTCGGGGGCCTCGGGCGCCCGGACGGCGGCGAAGCCGACGGCAGCCAGCACGGCCACCCACAGCACGGCGACGAGCCGACGCCGCCGGAAGGCCAGACGGCCCAGTCGGTAGAGGAAAGTAGCCACGGGACGGAGATCTCCACATCTGCTGTTCTCGGGGACCGGTCCAGAGTCCCCGGGGCCACCCCGTGCCGTCGTCGTGCGGCTGCCGACAATCCCGGCTACTGAGTACGCAGTACACGCGCCGCCGGCCGTCATCCCGGCGGCTGACAGCCTCCCGTCAGGAGGGGCGCACGCGGTGGGGCGGGCCGCCCCCCGAAGGCTCGGCCCGCCCCACCGCTGATCACCTTCCGCGTCCGCGGCTCAGTGCACGGACTCGGCCGTGGGCTCGACCGGGGCCGGAGCGGGCTCCGGGTCCGCCGGGCGCCGGCCGGGCAGGAAGGAGGCGAGGACGAAGGCCAGGACGGCCGCGCCCGCGCCGATCGCCATGACCACCTTGAAGCCGTTCTCGGAGGGCAGGGTGACGCCGCCGAGGCTGATGGTCAGCTGAGACAGGACCACCCCGGCGACGGCGCTGGCCACCGACGTGCCGATGGACCGCATCAGCGTGTTGAGGCTGTTCGCGGCGGCCGTCTCCGACGCCGGGACCGCGCCCATGATCAGCGCGGGCATCGCGCCGTACGCGAAGCCGACACCGGCGCCGATGATGCAGGAGACCAGGATCAGGTGCCAGACCTCGGACATCAGGACGATGTTGAGGCCGTAGCCCGCGGCGACGATCACCGCGCCGATCATGAGCGTGATCTTCGGGCCCCTGGACTTGGTGATGGCGGCCGAGACCGGGGCGAAGGCCATCATCACCAGACCCTGCGGCGCCATCACCAGACCGACCGTCAGCATCGACCTGCCGAGGCCGTAACCCGTCTGGGTCGGCAGCTGGAGCAGCTGCGGGAGCACCAGGGACATCGCGAACATCGAGAAGCCGAACGCGATCGAGGCGAGGTTGGTGAACAGCACCTGGCGGCGGACCGTGGTGCGCAGGTCGACCAGCGGCTGGCCGGTGCGCAGTTCGAAGAAGCCCCAGGCGAGCAGCACGGCGACCGCGAGGGCGAACAGGCCGAGCGTGGTGCCGCTCGTCCAGCCCCAGTCGGCACCCTTGGAGACGGCGAGCAGCAGCGAGACCAGGCCGACCGCGAGGCCCACCGCGCCGACCGCGTCGAAGCGGCCGCCCGAGCGCACCTTGGACTCCGGCACCAGCAACATGACCAGGACGAACGCGACGACACCGAGGGCGGCCGAGGTCCAGAACAGGACATGCCAGTCGTAGTGGTCCGCGATGAAGGCCGCGGTCGGCAGGCCGAGGGCGCCACCGACGCCCAGCGAGGCACTCATCAGTGCCGTCGAACCCGCGAGGCGCTCCGGCGGGAGCTCGTCGCGCATGATGCTGATGCCGAGCGGGACCACGGCGGCCGCGAGGCCCTGGAGGCTACGGCCGACGATCATCGGGACCAGCGAGTCGCTCAGCGCGGCCACCACCGAGCCGGAGACCAGCAGCACCAGGCTGACCAGCAGCATCAGCCGCTTGCCGAACATGTCGCCGAGGCGGCCGGCCACCGGGGTGGCCACGGCGGCGGCCAGCAGGGTCGCCGTCACCGCCCAGGCGGCGTTGGACGCGGAGGCGTTGAGGTACTTCGGCAGCTCCGGGACGATCGGGATCACCAGGGTCTGCATCAGCGAGACGGTGATACCGGCCAGGGCCAGCACCGCCACCACCGCGTTCGGACCGGTTCGCGCCGGGCTCACGGACCCGGCGGGCCGGACAGGGGCTTCGGACATGGGAGAGGGCCTCCGTAGGCAGGGCAGGGGGCGACTGACCCATATTTAAGTCAGTCGCTTGACTTACTGTACTGGCAGGGTGTCACCGCACTCGGCGGCCCTGCCGCGTAGGCTTCTTCGGCTGGACCTCGCCGCTTCGGGCGGGGCCCCGGTACGGCTCGCGGGACTGGCCGGTCCGGGTGGTGCGCGGTCCCGGAGCGGTGGTGGGCATGGCGGGCAGGTCGGCACGGGCGGACCAGGTCAGCGCGACGCGGGAGGCCATCCTGGCGGCGGCGGAGCGGCTCTTCGCCGAACAGGGCGTGTACGCCGTCTCCAACCGCCAGGTCAGCGAGGCCGCCGGCCAGGGCAACAACGCGGCCGTCGGCTACCACTTCGGCACCAAGGCCGACCTGGTCCGCGCCGTCGCCGCCCGGCACTTCGACCGGATCGAGGAGATCCGGGTCCGCCTGCTGGCCGAGGTCGGCGACTCCGACGACGTGCGCGACTGGGTGGACTGCCTGGTCCGCCCCATCACCGAACACCTCGCCGGCCTGGGCGGCCCGACCTGGTACGCCCGCTTCTGCGCCCAGGTCATGACCGACCCCGCCCTCTACGACATCATGGTCGAGGAGTCCCTCGCCTCGCCGTCGCTGCGCCGGGCCGTCGACGCGCTGAACCGGCGGCTGCCGGAACTGCCCGCCGAGGTCCGCACCGAACGCGGCCTGATGGCAAGGACGTTGATCCTGCACACCTGCGCCGAGCGGGAGCGGGCCCTCGCCGAGGGCACCGCCACTCCGCGCGCCACCTGGAGCGACGCGGCCACCGGGCTCACCGACGCGCTCCTCGGGCTGTGGCTGGCGCCCGTCTCCGCTACGCGTCGAAGGTGACAACGACCTTCTCTGCGGCCCCCGGCGTCAGCGCCAGCTCGAAGGCGCGGTGGACGTCGGTGAACGGGACGCGGTGGCTGATCAGCTTCGCGAACCGCTCGTGGTGCTCGACCAGTTCGGGGGTGACCTCGAAGATCTCCGTCGGGTAGCCCTGCGAGGCGACGAGGGTCAGCTCGCTGCGCAGCATGCCGCCGAGGTCGATCTCGCCCTTCTTCTGCACGGCGACCATGACCAGCCTGGCGTGCCACTGCGCGTTGGCCACCACGGTGTTGAACACGGCCGGGGCACCGGCCGCGTCGATGAAGACGTCGGTGCCGGGGCGGGGCTGGCCCAGCGCGTTGGCACTCTGCCCGTGCAGCTCGGTCAGCCGCGCGGTGACGTCCTCCTCGGCGGAGTTGATCACGGCGTCCGCACCCACGGCCAGCGCCTTCTCCAGCCGGGCCGGGATGACGTCGACGACGACCACGTGCCGGACGCCCCGCAGCTTCAGCCAGATCGCCGCGCCCAGCCCGATCGGTCCGGCGCCGAACACGACCACCTTGTCGTCGGGTGCGGCCTCCGAGCGGTTGACCGCGTGCCGGGACACCGCCATCGGCTCGTTCAGGGAGGCGACCTCGAACGGCACGGTGTCCGGGAACACCGTGACACTCCGTCCCACCTCGGCGTTCTCGATCAGCAGATACTCGCTGAGGGCGCCGTACCGGCCGCCGCAGCCGATGATCCCGGTGGGCGCGTCCTGCGGGTTCACCACCACCCGGTCGCCCGTCTTCAGCCCCGTGACCTCGGCGCCGACCTCGACGACCTCGCCGGCCGGCTCGTGGCCCAGGGCGATCGGGACCAGGTCGCCGCCCAGGTGGGCGCGGGCGGGCATGCCGCCCATGTGCAGGAAGGTGACGTCGGTGCCGCAGATCCCGCCCGCGCGGATCTTCAGCAGCACGTCCTTCGGGCCGGGCACGGGACGCTCGACGTCCACGACCTCGATCCGGCCGACGCCGCCGGTCTGTACGGACTTCATCGTGGCCATGGGTGACTCTCGCTTTCTGGTGGTGCCGTGCTGGTTTGTCGGGCCGTGTGGCCGAGGAGATGCCCTCGGGCCGGTCGCCGTGCCGGGGGGAGTGGGCCGGCGACCGGCCCGAGGGCCGCGCCGGTTCCCGTCCCCACGGGTTCCGGCGCCAGGGCCCGCCACTTGGCAGGCCCCCGGGGCGGCCTCCGCTCAGGACGACCCCGGTTACTTGAGTTAGGCAAGCATATGTGGCTTACTTGAGTCAAGCAAGCGAATTGCCGGCGCCTCGAACGAATGGGTCACCCCGTGTATGGCAGCTCCCCCTTACCCCCAGTGCTCGCCCGTGGCAGCGGACAGCGGCTCCTGGTCGCCGCCGATGACCCGGACGCCACCGAACTCCTCACCTCCACCCTGGAGTTGGCCGGCTACCGGACCGGTGCGGCGGGCAGCGGCGCCGAGGTGGCGCGGCGGCTCGCGGAGTACCGGTACGACCTGGTCGTCATGGACGCCGAACTGCCCGGCCTCGACGACCTCGCCCAGGGCGGCCGCTTCAAGCCGGCCTACCGGCCTCCGGTCCTCCTGCTGGCGGGCTGCGAATCCCTGGCCCGGCTGGTGCCCGAACTCGGCGCCGGTGAACGGGACTACGTCACCAAGCCCTTCCGGATCGCCGAGGTCCTCGCCCGGGTCAAGGTCCTGCTCCGGGGCGTGGGCGGCGGTGACCGGCGGGGCGGCATGCTGGACCATGCCGACCTGGTCCTGGACGACGGCGCCTGTCAGGCCCGCCGGGGTGTCCGCACCCTCGACCTCACGCCCGCCGAGTACCGGCTGCTGCGTCACCTCCTGGTCAACGCCGAGAAGGTGCTGTCCAAGGAGCAGATCAGCCGCTACGTCTGGGGCGAGTTCCGGGACGGCAACGCCATCGAGCAACTGGTCTCCCGGCTCAGGCGCAAGGTCGACCGGGGCGGCCCCGCGCTGATCCACACCCGACGGGGTTTCGGCTACTGGCTGGGGGAGTCGTGAGGGCCCGGACGGCTGCTTCGCGCTGGAATCCGTGAGCAAATGCCCAGGCGGCCGCGTCGTCCGTCTGGCGTGGTGGGCGGGGCGGGGGAGCGGTCGGCCGTTCGGGCGGGTGCGCGGTATCGACGGTGACGTCAAGTCACGTTATCTGTAAGGAAGTTTATGATGTCTGTCCGGTACGCGGGTTATGGCGATGATGCGGCCCTGTGACCTGGATCACGTCAGCTTGATGTCAGGGAACTGACCGGATGCGGTCAGTCCATCCTGTTTGCATGTGCTCATCCCCCACGCCTAGGAGACAGCGATGGCCGACACCCTGACCGGCACCGGCACCGGCACCGGCACCGGACCTGGTCCGTCCGCACCGGTCCACGAGTTCCCGATGCCCCGGGCCGCGGGCTGCCCCTTCGACCCGCCCCCGGGCCTGAGCGCCGCCCAGAAGGAGGGACCGCTCGCCAAGGTCCGGCTCTGGGACGGCAAGGACTACTGGCTGCTCACCCGGTACGCCGACCAGCGTGCCGTGCTGCTCGACCCCCGAGTCAGCGCCGACATCACCCGGCCCGGATATCCGCTCCAGGCCCCCAGTAACGGCAAGAACAACATCAGCTTCATCCTGATGGACGACCCCGAGCACGCCCGGCTGCGGCGTATGGTCACCGCACCGTTCGCGATCAAACGCGTCGAGGCGCTGCGCCCGGCCGTACAGAAGATCGTCGACGACCTGATCGACGAGATGCTCGCCGGCCCGAACCCTGTCGACCTCGTCGAGGCGTTCGCACTCCCGGTGCCCTCGCTCGTGATCTGCGCGCTGCTCGGAGTGCCCTACGACGACCACGACTTCTTCCAGGAGAACAGCAAGATCCTCATCAAGCGGGACTCGGCCATGGAGGACCGGATGGCCGCCCACGGGAAGCTGATCGGCTATCTCGACGAGCTGATGGGCGAGAAGATGGCGCACCCCGGCGACGACCTGCTCTCCGGGCTGGTGGCCCGGGTGCAGTCGGGCGAGCTGACCCGGACCGACGCCGCGCAGATGGGCGTCCTGCTGCTGCTCGCCGGGCACGAGACCACCGCCAACATGATCGCCCTCGGGACCCTCGCCCTCCTCGAACACCCGGAACAGCTGGCCCTGTTGCGGGACACCGACGACCCGAAGCTGATCGCGTCCTCGGTGGAGGAACTGCTCCGCTACCTGAGCATCGTGCACGGCGGCCGGCGCCGGGCGGTCCTGGCGGACATCGAGGTCGCCGGTCAGGTGATCCGGGCCGGTGAAGGCGTGATCATGCCGAACGACATCGCCAACCGCGACCCCGAGGCCTTCCCCGACCCAGACCGCCTCGACCTCACCCGAGACGCCCGCCGCCATGTCGCCTTCGGCTTCGGCGTCCACCAGTGCCTGGGCCAGCCGCTGGCCCGGATGGAACTCCAGGTCGTCTACGGCACCCTCTACCGCCGCGTGCCCGGCCTCCGGCTCGCCGCCGACATCGCTGAACTGCCCTTCAAGCACGACGGATCCGTCTACGGCGTCTACGAACTCCCGGTCACCTGGTGACCCGGCCCCCCACCCACAGCGAGGAGAACACCATGCATGTCGAACTGGACGAACCGAAGTGCGTCGCATCCGGGCAGTGCGTGCTCGCCGCCCCCGAGGTGTTCGACCAGCGGGACGAGGACGGCATCGCCTTCGTCCTGGACGAGAATCCCGCCGGGGACACCCTGGACGCCGTCCGCGAGGCCGTGGCGATCTGCCCAGCCGCCGCGATCCGACTGGTGGAACAGTGAACCGGATCGTGGTCGTCGGCGCCTCCGCGGCCGGACTCGCTGCGGTCGAGACGCTCCGCCGCGAGGGCTACGACGGCACGCTGACCCTCGTCGGCGACGAACTCCACACCCCGTACGACCGGCCCCCGCTGTCCAAGCAGGTGCTGTCGGCCGAGTGGGCGCCGGACCGGGTGACACTGCGGGCACCGACCGAACTCGACTCCCTGGGGCTGGAGTTGAGACTCGGGGTGGCGGCGAGCGGGCTGGACGTGGCGGACCGTACGGTGCGTCTGGCCGACGGCTCGGCGGTGCCCTACGACGGGCTGATCGTGGCCACGGGGGTGCGGCCGCGCCGGCTGCCCGGGGAGGGAGCGCATGTGCTGCGCACCCTCGACGACGCGCTCACCCTGCGGGAGCGGCTCTGGCCGGGGCAGCGGCTGGTGGTGGTCGGCGCCGGGTTCCTCGGCGCCGAGGCCGCCGCGGTCGCCTGGCGGCTGGGTGCGCAGGTGACCCTCCTGGAACCGGCGCCGGTGCCGCTCGCGCACGCGGCGGGCGAGGAGGTGGGCCGGGTGCTGTCCCGGGCTCACCTGGAGCGGGGCGTGGACCTGCGGACCGGGGTCGCGGTGACCGAGGTGACCGAGGACGGGGTGCGGCTCGGCGACGGGGCGGAGATCGAGGCCGACGAGGTGCTGGTGGCGATCGGTTCGCTGCCCAACGTCGAGTGGCTGGCCGACAGCGGGCTGGCCGTCGGCGACGGGATCGTCTGCGACGAGTACTGCGAGGCCGCGCGGGGGGTGTACGCGGCGGGTGACGTCGCCCGTTGGTACAACCCGTTGTTCGGGGTCTCGATGCGGATCGAGCACCGGACCAACGCGGCGGAGCAGGGGATGGCCGCGGCCCGGAATCTCCTCAATCCCGAGGCGCGCAAGGCGTTCGCGCCGGTGCCGTACTTCTGGTCCGACCAGTACGACATGAAGATCCAGGCGTACGGGTATCTGCGCGGGCACGAGGAAGTGCGGGTCGTGGAGGGGGAGTTGGCGGAGGGGCGGTTCGTCGCCGCTTATCGGAGGGGGGAGCGGTTGAGCGGGGTGCTCGCGGTGGGGGTGCCGCCGAAGGTGATGCGGGGGTGGCGGCAGGCGATTGCGGTGGGGGCGGCTTGGAAGGAAGCCGTGGGTTGAAGTGTGGGGTGGGATCGGTTGTGGGGGTACTGCGGGCCGGTGGGGGCTGGTCGCGCAGTTCCCCGCGCCCCTTTGGGGCGCGTCTCAGTGGGCGCTTGTTGCAATGCTGACCGCGTTTGCCGCAACCACCGCCCCGATACCCACCCACTCCGGCACCCCCAGGCTCTGCCCCAGCACCACCCACCCCACCGCCGCCGCCAGTACCGGGTTGACGCTCATGAACAGGCCGAAGGTCTGGGCCGGGACCTTGCGCAGCGTCAGCAGGTCGGCCAGGTACGGCACCGCCGACGACAGGACGCCCGCCGCCACCGCGCACAGGACGGCGCCGGCCGTCGGCGGATGCCTTGCCGCGACCAGGATGCCGATCGGCAGGAACGTCAGTGCCGACACGCTCGCGGCCGCCGCCGGGCCCTGCGCCCCCGGTATCCGGCGCCCGACCACCCGGTTGAGCAGGATGTACGACGCCCAGCAGCCCGCTGCCACCAGGCCCAGGGCCATACCCGGGTAGTCCGTGGACGGCCGCGGGCGCATCAGCACCACCACCCCGGCCGCCGCCAGCAGCGCGCACCCCGCGTCGAGCCGGCGGCGGGACGCGGTCAGGGCGATGGTGAGCGGGCCCAGGAACTCCAGGGTGACCGCCAGGCCCAGGCCGACCCTGTCGATCGCGGTGTACAGGGTCAGGTTCATCGTGCCGAAGACCAGCGCGAGCAGCAGCACCGGCCACCACTGCCGCCAGGTGAAGTCCCGCGGGCGGGGCCGGCCGACGGCCACGAGGACGAGTGCGGCCACGTACTGCCGTACCGCCACCACCCCGAGCGGGCCTAGGACCGGGAAGGCGAGGGAGCCGATCGCCGCGCCGGTCTGGTTGGACAGGCCGCTGCCGAACATGGCCGCCACGCCGGAGAGCCGGGTCGGCGCGGACGGCACGACCGCGGGGGAGGAGACGGGGCGTTCGGGGGCTCGTCGCATGGGAGGAGGGTCCGCCCGGTCCGCCCTTGCGCAAAATGCATGCGGCCCGGAATCTATACGCTGTCCGTATGGATGAGGTCGAGCTGCGGCAGCTGCGCTGTCTTGTCGCCATCGTCGACGAGGGCAGCTTCACCGATGCGGCGATCGCCCTGGGGGTGTCCCAGGCGGCCGTCTCGCGTACCCTGGCGGCCCTCGAACGCGCGCTGGGCGTACGGCTGTTGCGGCGCACCTCGCGCGCGGTGACCCCGACGGCCACCGGACTGCGGGTGGTGGCGCGCGCCCGGCGGGTGCTGGCGGACGTCGCCGGTCTGGTCCAGGAGGCCGGCTCGGGGCACAACCTGCTGCGGATCGGCTATGCCTGGTCGGCCGTGGGCCGGCACACCGTCGCCTTCCAGCGGGGCTGGGCCGCGGCGTGCCCCGGGACCGATCTGCAGCTCGTCCGGGTCAACACGGCCTCCGCCGGCCTCGCCGAAGGCGTCTGCGACCTCGCGGTGGTGCGCCGCCCGCTGGAGGACCGGCGGTTCGACTCGGCCCTCGTCGGGCTGGAGCGGCGGCTGTGCGCGCTGGCCGCCGACGATCCGCTGGCCCGGCGCCGGACCGTACGCCTGGCCGACCTCACCGGCAGGATCCTCCTGGTCGACCGGCGTACCGGCACCACCACCCCGGAGCTGTGGCCACCGGAGTCGCGGCCGGCCGTCGAGGAGACGCACGACGTCGACGACTGGCTCACCGCCATCGGTGCCGGCCGTGCGGTCGGTGTGACCGCCGAGTCGACCGCCAACCAGTACCCGCGGCCCGGCATCGTCTACCGGCCGGTCCGGGACGCCGAACCGGTCGCCGTCCGGCTGGCCTGGTGGCGGGACGACCCGCACCCCGCCCAGCAGGCCGTTCTCGAACTGCTCAGTGAGCTGTATCGCGTCGGCTGAGCACACGGTCCGCCGGGATGTCCCGGCAATACGGCAGACAAAATTGTTGACAATCTTGTTTGGCTAGATTTACGTTCGACAGGCACTCACTCAGGGAGGGCGCAATGCCGAAAGAAGCCCGTCCGAGCACCGGAGAGCAGGCCAAGCAGCATGCGTTCACGCTGCTGCGGCAGGCGATCCTGCACGGCGAGATGGCCCCGGCCCAGCGGCTGGTGGAGAACGAGCTCGCCGAGGAGTTCGGTGTGACGCGGGCCAGTATCCGTGCGGCACTGATCGATCTGGAGGCCCAGGGACTGGTCGAGCGGATCCGCAACCGCGGCTCGCGGGTGCGGGTGGTGACCGTGGAGGAAGCGGTCGCGATCACCGAGTGCCGCATGGTCCTGGAGGGACTGTGCGCGGCCAAGGCGGCCGTCGCGGCCAGCGACGAGCAGCTCACCGAACTCGCGGACCTCGGGGCGGCCATGACCAAGGCCGTCGCCGACGGCGAACCGGTCACCTACTCCGAGCTCAACCACGCACTCCACGACAGGATCCGGGAGATCTCCGGCCAGCAGACCGCCGTGGAGCTGCTGGAGCGGCTCAACGCCCAACTGGTACGGCACCGCTTCCAGTTGGCGCTGCGCCCGGGGCGTCCGCAGCAATCCCTGAACCAGCACCTGGCGATGATCGAAGCGATCAGGGCCAGGGATCCGCAGGCGGCCGAGGCGGCCGTCCGCGCCCACCTCACGAGCGTGATCGACGCACTGAGCGACTGAGAACGCCCGGGGCTGGGTGGGCGCACACCTGTCCACCAAGGAGAGTTTTTCAATGACGCACGCCAACGCGCCCGCCGAAACCCCACCGCGATCCACCCTGGTCGTCACCGCGCACGCCGGGGACTTCGTGTGGCGGGCGGGTGGAGCCATCGCCCTGGCCGCGTCCCGGGGCGAGAAGGTCACCATCGCGTGTCTGACCTTCGGCGAGCGCGGCGAGTCCGCCAAGGCGTGGCGCGAGGGCAGGAACCTGGAGGAGATCAAGGCGATACGCCGGGAGGAGGCGGAGAAGGCCGCCGCCGCGCTCGGCGCCGAGGTCCGTTTCTTCGACGCGGGCGACTACCCGCTGGTCGCCACCGCCGAGCTGACCGACCAGCTGGTCGCCGTCTACCGCGAGACCCAGCCCGACGTCGTGCTCACCCACCCCGTCGAGGACCCGTACAACGGCGACCACCCGGCCGCCAACCGGATGGCTCTGGAGGCCCGGATCCTCGCCCAGGCCATCGGGTACCCGGGCGCGGGCGACATCATCGGCGCCCCGCCGGTCTTCTACTTCGAGCCGCACCAGCCCGAGATGAGCGGCTTCAGGCCCGAGGTCCTGCTCGACATCACCGAGGTCTGGGACACCAAGCGCAAGGCGATGGAGTGCCTCGGCGCCCAGCAGCACCTGTGGGCCTACTACACCGATCTCGCCGTCCGGCGGGGCGTGCAGCTCAAGCGCAACGCCGGCCCCAACCTGGGCCTGGCGCACAACACCATGGCCGAGGCGTTCATGCGGCCGTTCCCGCAGATCGCGAAGGAGCTGGCATGAGCGGCGTGATCGTCACCAACCCGCCGAAGGCGGAGCTGAAGGACGTGGACGCCCTCGCCGGCTTCGGTGTCGCCACCGTGAGCGAGGCGATGGGCCGGACCGGCCTGCTGGGTCCGGGGATCCGGCCCGTCCAGCAGGGCGTACGGGTCGCGGGCACGGCCGTCACCGTGCTCAGCTGGCCCGGCGACAACCTCATGATCCACGCGGCCGTCGAGCAGTGCGGAGAGGGCGACATCCTGGTCGTGACCACCACCTCGCCCTGCACGGACGGGCTGTTCGGGGAGCTGTTCGCGACCGCGCTGAAGCAGCGCGGGGTGCGCGGGGTGGTCCTCAACACCGGTATCCGCGACACCCAGGAGCTGCGGGACATGGGCTTCGCCGCCTGGTCCCGGGCGGTCTCCTCGCAGGGCACGGTCAAGGCCACCGGCGGCTCGGTCAACGTGCCGATCGCCGTCGACGGGCAGGTGATCAACCCGGGTGACGTGATCCTCGCCGACGACGACGGGGTCGTGGTCGTACCTCGCGAGCGTGCCCGCGAGACGGTCGAGAGGTCCGAGGCCCGCGAGGCCAAGGAGGCCGCGACCCGGGCCGCGTTCGTCGACGGCCAGTTGGGCCTCGACCGCTACGGGCTGCGGGAGACCCTTCAGCGCCTCGGCGTCGAGTACAGGTCCTACGAGGAGTACACCCAGTGACCGGGCCCGCGGAGGTGCGTTGCATGCTGATGCGCGGCGGCACCTCCAAGGGCGCCTACTTCCTGGCCGAGGACCTGCCCGCAGATCCCGCCGCCCGCGACGATCTGCTGCTGCGGGTGATGGGCAGCCCCGACCCGCGACAGATCGACGGCCTGGGCGGGGCGCACCCCCTCACCAGCAAGGTGGCGGTCGTCTCGGTGTCGGACGACCCGGAGGCGGACGTCGACTACCTCTTCCTCCAGGTCGCCGTCGAGCGACCGGAAGTGATCGATCGTCAGAACTGCGGGAACATCCTGGCCGGGGTCGGCCCGTTCGCCGTGGAGCGGGGGCTCGTGGCCCCCGGTGACGGCGAGACCTCCGTACGGATCCGGATGCTCAACACGGGGGAGCGGGCCGTCGCCACCTTCCCGACCCCGGGCGGGCGCGTCGACTACACCGGGGACGCCGAGATCTCGGGCGTGCCCGGCACGGCCGCCCCGGTGGTGATCGAGTTCCCGGCCGGCGCGAGCCCGCTGCTGCCCACCGGCAGTGTCCGCGACACCGTCGCCGGGATCGCGGTGACCTGCGTCGACAACGGCATGCCGACCGTGCTCATCGCGGCGAGCGCCCTCGGCGTCACCGGGTACGAGGCGCCCAAGGACCTGGAGGAGGACCTGGCCCTCGCCGACCGGCTGCATGAGATCCGGCTGGCGGCGGGCAAGCTGATGGGCCTCGGGGATGTCGAGACCGCCACCGTGCCCAAGCTCAGCCTGCTCGCCCCGCCCCGCGACGGCGGCGCGGTCACCACCCGGACCTTCATCCCCGTCCGCTGCCACACCTCGATCGGTGTCCTCGGCGCCGCGAGCGTGGCCGCGGGGCTCAGACTGCCCGGCGGGGTGGGGGAGAGGATCGCCCGGCTCCCGGACCACGGCGACCGGATCCGGATCGAACACCCCACCGGATTCCTGGAGATCGACACCAGCGTCGACCCGGGATCCGACGGCTCCCCGCCGGCCGCCCGCCACACCGCGGTCGTCCGCACCGCCCGCAAGATCTTCGACGGCACCGTCTTCCCACGCGCCGCCGTCCTTCCCGCACGACCTCAAGGAGGCAACGATGGCTCCGCCGCTCGGTGACATCGCCCATATCGGCCACGCCCAGCTGTTCACCCCGGACCTGGACGCCAGCGTCGCCTTCTTCACCGACTACCTCGGACTGACCGTCAACGGCCAGGACGGCGACACCGTCTATCTGCGCACGTACGACGACTACGAGCACCACAGCCTGGTCCTCACCGCCCGCGACCGGCCGGGCCTCGGCCGGCTCGCCCTGCGCACCTCCGGCGAGGAGGCCCTGCATCGCCGTATCAAGGCGGTCGAGGAGGCGGGCGGCACCGGCCACTGGGTGGAGGACGAGCCCGGCCTCGGCAAGCTCTACGTCACCACCGACCCGGACGGCCACGAGCACGCCCTCTACTGGGAGAGCGAGCACTACCGGGCCCCCGAGGAGCTCCGGCCCGCGCTGAAGAACCAGCCGCAGGCCAAGCCCAACCGGGGCGTCGGCGTGCGCCGCCTGGACCACGTCAACTTCCTGGCCGCCGACGTGCTCGCCAACTCCGAGTTCCAGGAACACGTGCTGGGGGCCAGGCCGACCGAGCAGGTCCGCCTCGACAACGGGACGATCGCGGCCCGCTGGCTGACCTTCACCCAGAAGTCGTACGACGTCGTCTACACCTCCGACTGGACCGGCTCGACCGGGCGGCTGCACCACATCGCCTTCGCCACCGACACCCGTGAGGACATCCTGCGCGCGGCCGATCTCGCCATCGACACCGGCGTGTTCATAGAGACCGGCCCGCACAAGCACGCCATCCAGCAGACGTTCTTCCTGTACGTCTACGAGCCGGGCGGCAACCGCATCGAGCTGTGCAACCCGCTCACCCGCCTGGTGCTGGCGCCCGACTGGCCGCTGGTGACCTGGACCGAGGCCGAGCGGGCCAAGGGGCAGGCGTGGGGGCTCAAGACGATCGAGTCCTTCCACACGCACGGGACGCCGCCGATCGGCTGATCCGGTTTCGGCCTCTGGGGGGTGGGCGACGCGTCACGGCGCGTTGCCCACCCCCTTTGCCACGGTGGCCGGCTTTGCCATGGTGGCCGGATTGTTGCTGTGATTGTTGACAAAAGTGTTGACGTTTTTGGTCGCCAATCCTTAGCGTCTACGCACCACGGGTCAGCTGCACGAGCCGCGTCGACCCCCCCTCTACCGCTTCCCCTCCAGGGAACGCATCCTGGACGAGAGGAAAACAAAGATGTCCTCCTCAACCGCCCTGTCCGCTCGCGGCAGCAAACTGGCTCAGCTGGTTGTCGGCCTGTGCTGGCTGGCCGTGCTCTTCGACGGCCTCGACATGTTCATCTACGGCTCGGTGCTGCCCCACCTGCTGGAGACCAAGACCTTCGGCATCACCCCGGACAAGGCCGGCGACCTCGGCTCCTACGCCACGTTCGGCATGCTGGTGGGCGCCCTGACCGCGGGCACGATCGCGGACCGGATCGGCCGAAAGCAGCTGATGATCGCCTGCGTCACGCTGTTCTCGCTCGCCTCCGGCATCTGCGCGATCTCCGGCAGCCTCGCGGTCTTCGGCCTCGGCCGCACCCTGGCCGGCGTCGGCCTCGGCGGGCTGCTGCCGACCGCGATCAGCATGGTCTCCGACTATGCCAAGGGCGGCCGGACCGCGATCACCATCGGCGTGCTGATGACCGCCCACCACGCGGGCGGCATCCTCTCCGCCTACGTCGCCAAGTGGCTGGTCGACCCGTACGGCTGGCGCTCCGCCTTCTGGGTCTGCGTGCTCCCGCTGCTCTTCGTCCCCGTCCTGCTGAAGTTCCTGCCCGAGTCGCTGAGCTTCCTGGTCGCCAAGGGCCGCACCGAGGAGGCCGCCGCCCTGGCCGACCGCTACGAGGTCGAACTGCCCGCCGTCGCCGCCAAGAAGACCGCCGCCGACCGCTGGGACGCGCTGCTCGGCCTGTTCCGCGGCGGCGAGTGGCTGCAGACCCTGCTCTACTGGCTGGCCTCCTTCGGCGGCCTGCTGCTGGTCTACGGCGTCGCCACCTGGCTACCCACCCTGATGCGCACCGAGGGCTACGAGCTCGCCAACGCCCTGACCTTCGTGGTCGTCTTCAACCTCGGCGGCATCGTGGGCATGCTGGCCGCCGGGCGGGCCGCCGACCGGTTCGGCGCCCCGCGCATCGCGGCGATCTGGTTCGCCCTCACCGCCGCCGGCGTCTACCTGCTCAGTGCCCACATGCCGATGGGCGTGACCACCGTGGTCGTCTTCCTCACCGGCGTCTTCCTCAACAGCGCCCAGACGATGATCTACGCGACCGTCTCCATCCGCTCCACCCCGGACAACCGCGCCACCGCCGTCGGCTGGACCTCCGGCATGGGCCGCTTCGGCGCCGTCTTCGGTCCCTGGCTCGGCGGCCAGCTGCTCGCCGCGGGCAACGGCGACTGGGGCTTCACCGCCTTCGCCCTGGCCGGTGTCTCCTCGATGGTGTTCATCGGTATCGCCGCCCTGCGCTCGGCCAGGCAGCCGCAGGCCAGCAGCGACCAGGAGAAGCTGGTCGCCGCCCACTGACCGCCCCCCGGACCGGTCCGGCGCCGCGCTCCTTCCACGGGCGCGGCGCCTTCCTACTGCTCGCCGGCCGGCTCCGCCTCCAGCCCGGTGCAGGCCAGCCGTCCCGCCACCTCGGCACACGCCTCCACGCCCCGGGGGGCCGGCACCGCGAGCATCGGGCTGGTGTAGCCGACGGAGTCCTCGGCGGGATAGCTCGCGGAGAGCACGTCCTGCCCGGCCCGGACCGACACCTCCCGGGCGCGCGGGGTGTGCAGCCGTACCTCGGACCAGGCGGTGCCGCAGGCGGGGGACCAGCGCAGCCGGACGTCGTAGGCGGGGTCGGTGACGGTGCTCTTGGTCTGCGCGTCCCGCGCGCAGTCCGAGGCGACCGGCAACTCGCCCTGGCAGGACCGGCCATGACAGCGCGGCGCCCCCGACACCGGCTGGGTGCCCTGCGCACCCCGCCGGTCCGAGACGGTCACGGCGGCCGCGGTCACCCCGGCCACGGCGAGCAGTGCGAGCGCGCTGAGCGGCAGCCGCCACCATCGCCTCGCCGGCCGCCGCTCCTGGACCACCTCGGTGACCGGCGGTTCCTCGGGGACCTCGCACAGCGCCAGCACGGCCGCGGGGTCGGCGCCCGCGAGCCGGGCCAGGGCCTCCACGGCCGGGCGTGGAGGCCGTTTGTCGCCGGAGAGATAGCGGTGCCAGGCGGACTTGCTGTAGGGGGTGCGGGCGGCCAGCGCCGCGAGGCTCAGTCCCGTACGCTCCTTCAGTTCGCGCAGCCTCGCCGCCGGCGACTCGTCCGGTGGGGGGGTTCTCGCTCCTTCGGAGTGCGGCATGTCGCTTGCCTCGACTTCATTACGCTATGGGCGTTTCGCCCCTGTTGTCGGAATGGCTTCCCATCGGGACCGGGCCCGCAATCGGCGAACAGGTGTGAAGTCGGTGAATCGAGGGGTGCATGTCGAAGGCCTGTTCGGGAACGCGGGGTTCCCGAACAGGCCTCTGGGGTCAGGGAGTACGGCGGTGCGAGCCCGTCAGCACCACGGGACGGCGTGGCCGACCCGGACGTAGTGGGCGGAGACGTACCCCTTGTGGTGCGGGAGCCGGTACCAGGTGTGGTTGCCGCGCACCGAGCCGCCGTACGTCTTGCAGGTCAGCGGGACGAGGTGGTTGTGGCGGCGGTGGCTCACCACGCGGTAGCGGGTGCTCGGGCCGGAGCGCACGTTGAGCCGGACGTGGTGCGTGGTCACCCGGCCGACGGTCCGGTACGTGTAGTGGCGGTGGTGGAGACGGTGGCCCGCCGGCGCGGGCAGGGTGGTGTAGTTGTAGAACTGCACGATTCCCTGTGGCGCGGGGACCGGGGTGGCGGCGCTCGCGGTGGCGGCCCCGGCCGTGGGCAGGAACGCGAACACCGCGACCGTGGCCAGCAGGCCGTTCTTCAGGATCCGACGGGACATGGAAACCTCCGTGCTGTCGTGCTCGTGACCACGAAGCGTGATCACGAGTCGGAGCGTTTCCGTGCCGGACCCTCACCATGTCGTCCCCGCGTGCCCTGGAACGGCTGGGACGTCCCATGGCACGCGGGCCTCAGCCCATCTGGTCCTCGGTCGACAGGTGCTCCACCGTCTTCCCGGTGGCCGTGAAGGTCCGCGTGACATACCCCGACGAGTACACCCACAGGATCCGCAGCGGGGTGTCGCCGACGTTGCGGAACAGGTGGGGGACGGGGGACGGGACGTACGTGGTGTCGAACCGCTCAAGGCGGGTCACCTCGCCGTCCACCCACACCTCCGCCTCGCCCTCCAGGACGGTGACGTGCTCGTCGCAGTTGTGCGAGTGCAACGGCGCCCCGGAACCCACCGGGTAGACGCTCATCCCGCTGGTGATGAGGTTCTCCCCGCCCGCCGACGGCGTGGTGATCAGCGGTGTCGACAGCACCGCCCCGCCCCGGTCCAGCAGGGGCACGGACGCGGCCTTGATGATCGTGGTCATCCGGGGGTTCCTCTCCAGTACGGCGTACCTGACACGCGGACCGACGGTAGGCCGCGGGCGCGCGAACGGGTGCCCCCTGGCGTGCAGTTTTACCTTGCGCTCCGGGAGGTGTGAGCGCCCGCCAAGCGGCTGTAGCGTCACCAGGCAATCCACGGCCGCCGGAGAGAAAAGGCAGGTACCGGCCCCATGAGGCTCCCCGTTCTCAGCGAAGACGACATGGACCCGCGCCAGCAGGAGCTGGCCGCCCGGATCGCGGGCCGCCGCGGCGCCGTCCGCGGCCCGTTCCGGGTCTGGCTGCACAGCCCGGAGATGTGCGAACGCGCGGAGTCCCTCGGCGCCTTCGCCCGCTTCGACTGCAGCCTCCCCAAGCACCTGCGCGAACTCACCCTGCTGATGGCCGCCCGCAACTGGGACGCCCAGTACTCCTGGAACGCCCACGTCCACCAGGCCGTCGAGGCCGGCATCCCGGAAGCGGCCGTAGAGGCCATCGCCGAGAAGCGCGAGGCGGTCTTCGAGGACGAGGCCGACCAGGCGTTCTACCAGTTCTGCCGGGAGGTCCTGGAGGAGCACTTCGTCACCGACGAGACCTTCGCCCGCGCCCTGGCGCACTTCGGCCCCAAGGGACTGGTCGACACGATCGGCGCGCTCGGCAACTTCACCATGCTCGGCATGTGCCTCAACACCTTCCAGGTGGACCTCCAGGCCGACCGGGAGCCGCCGTTCCCGGACATCCGCGGCTATGGCCGGATCGCCCCGGACGGAGCCCGGTCCAGCGCCTGACCATGAGAAACGCGGCCGATCTTTTAAGCGGGGAGACGTTGACAGGATTGCCGACATTCGATTTGTGTGGGTGACCAGCGCGGGCGAGCCGCACGCGCGTTCGGAGGAAAAATGGATCGCTTGCTCCTCATGCACAGCTTCGTGACCGTCGCCCAGGTCGGCAGTTTCAGCGGGGCCGCCAAGAAACTGGGTTCGTCCGGCTCCCTGGTGTCCCGGCACGTGGCGGAGCTGGAGCGGCAGATCGGCGTACGCCTGGTCAACCGCACCGCCCGTTCCGTGAGCCTCACCGAGCCGGGCCTGCGGTACGCCGAGTTCGCCGCCCGCATCCTCGACGAGATCGAGGCCGAGGACGCCGGTATCGCCCAGCTCCACGACCGGCCCGAGGGCACCCTCAGCGTCATCTGTCCCAAGTGGATAGGCAGCCTCGACCTCGGGGACGCCATTGCCGCGTTCTCGGCGACGCATCCGAAAATCCAGGTCCGGTTCGAACTCGGCGGGATGTCGGACCGTACCTACGATTTCCTGGACAGCGGATTCGACGTCGCCTTCCACACCCGGGACCTCAGGGACTCCAGCGTCCGGCTGAAGAAGATCGCCTCACTGCCGTTCGTGCTGTGCGCCTCCGCGGAGTACATCGAACGGTGCGGGACGCTCGACCACCCGAACGACCTCGCGGCCCACGACTGCCTGGTCCACCTCAATGACCCGGTCTGGCGGATCGGCCACGGGCACACCAGCACCCTGCACAAGATCCGCAACATCGCGTTCTCGTCCAACTCCTACATCGCCCTCCAGAAGGCGGCGGTGCACGGCCGCGGCATCGCCCTGCTGCCCCAGCGCCCGGTCTACGACGACCTCGTCTCCGGCGCCCTCCAGGTGCTGCTGGCCGACCTCGCCGTACCCGACCGCCCGCTGTACGCGATCTACGGCCCCGGACAGGACACCCCGCGCAAGATCAGCGTCTTCCTGGACTTCCTCGCCGGTTGGTTCGCGCAGAACCCGATTCCCGCGATCCGGTCGTAACCGGGGCCGCAAGAAACGCTTGCGCATTCCGTAGAGCTCAGGCCATTGAGCCCCTCGCGAGCCGAAATCTACGCTCGCGAGGCGACCCGGAAACGAGGAATCCATGGGAATCCAGAGAATCGAATCGGTCACCTACGGCATCGACGACCTCGGCGTATGTGTCCGGTTCTTCGACGACTTCGGGCTGTCGATGGTGGAACGGACCGACGAGCACGCGGTGTTCGAGACCCGGACCGGCCAGACCCTCCACCTCGACTCCCTGCCGTCGCCGTCGCTGCCGGCCCCCGTCGAGGACGGGCCGACGCTGCGCGAGGTCGTCTGGGGCGTCGACACACCGCAGGAGCTGGAGCGGCTCGTCGCGGAGGCGGGCCGGGACCGCGAGGTCCGGGAGAGCGCCGACGGCGTCCACCACACCGTCGACGAGACCGGTTTCGGCGTCGGCCTGACCCTGGCCCGCCCCGCACCGGCCCCGGTCACCCCCCGCCCGGCCAACACCCTCGGCAGCGTCACCCGCTGGAACACCGCCCTGGAGCCGATCACCCGGGTCCGCCCGCTGCGCATGTGCCATGTCGCCCTGAACATCCCCAAGGAGGGCCGCGAGGCGGCCGTCGGCTTCTACGTCGACCGGCTCGGGTTCCGCCCGACCGACGTGGTCGAGCCGATGGGCGTCTTCATGCAGGCCCCCGGCGACGACGACCAGCACACCATGCTGCTGTGCCACCGCCCCGACAAGGCGGGCGTCAACCACATCGCCTACGAGGTGCCCGGCTTCGACGACGTGATCGAGGGCGGCAACCACATGATCGAGCACGGCTGGCGGGAGGCCCGCAGGCTCGGTCGGCACACCATCGGCTCCAACGTCTTCCGCTTCCTGCACGCCCCGTGCGGCGGTCGCGTCGAGTACGCCGCCGACATGGACCGGGCCGACGAGAAGTACGGCACCCGGGTCCACGAGACGACCCCGCCGCACCACATCTGGGCCCTGCGCACCAACCGCGACCAGGAAGCCCCCACCGCGTCCTGACCCTGAGAGGGCACCCCTTCATGACCACCGACCACGGCTATCCCGCCGTCCGCATGTACATAGCGGGCGAGTGGTGCCAGGGCGGCTCCGGACGGACCGCCCCCGTCGTCAACCCCGCCACCGAGGAGACGATCGGCGAGGTCCCCCTCGCCACCCCCGCCGACCTGGACCGCGCGCTCGAAGCCGCCGAGCACGGATTCAGGGTGTGGCGCGCGACCTCGATCGCGAAGCGCAGCGCCATTCTGGACCGCGCCGCCGACCTGATCGCCGAACGCGCCGCCGGGATCGGCCGCGTGATGACCCTGGAGCAGGGCAAGACCCTCGCCGAGTCGACGGGCGAGGCCAGGCGCACCGCCGACACCCTGCGCTGGCACACCGAGGACGCCCGCCGCGCGTACGGCCGAATCATCCCGTCCGCGCCCGGCACGGTCCTCACCGTCCGCCGCGAACCCATCGGTCCCGTCGCCGCCTTCGTCCCCTGGAACTTCCCGGTCGGCGGACCCAACCGGAAGATCTCCTCGGCCCTCTCGGCCGGCTGCTCGATCATCATCAAGGCCTCCGAGGAGACCCCGGCGACGGCCGCCGCCCTGGTGGAGTGCTACGCGGACGCGGGCCTGCCCGCCGGAGTGCTCAACCTCGTCTTCGGCGAACCCGCCGAGGTCTCCGCCCGCCTCATCGCCTCCCCGGTCACCCGCATGATCGCCTTCACCGGCTCGGTGCCCGTCGGCAAGCTCCTCGCCGCCGAGACCGGCAAGGTGATGAAGCCGTCCCTGATGGAGCTCGGCGGCCACGCCCCGGTCATCGTCTGCGCCGACGCCGACCCCGGACAGGCCGCCCGCCGCGCCGCCCAGGCCAAGTTCTTCAACGCCGGCCAGGTGTGCACCTCACCCAGCCGCTTCCTGGTCCACGAGTCCCTGGTCGAGGACTTCACCGCCGAGTTCGTGAAGGCCGCCGAGTCGGTCGTCGTCGGCGACGGACTGACCCAGGGCACCACCATGGGCCCCCTTGCGAACGAGCGCCGGCTGCGGTCGACCGAGCGGCTGACGGCGGACGCGGTGCGCAAGGGAGCCACCGTCCGCACCGGCGGCGAACGGCTCGACCGCCCCGGCTACTTCTTCGCGCCGACCGTCCTCACCGACGTACCGGCGGACGCGGACCTGCTGTCGGAGGAGCCGTTCGGGCCGCTCGCGCCGATCGTGCCCTTCACCGACCTCGACGACGCGCTGGCCACCGCCAACTCGCTGCCGTACGGCCTCGCCGCCTACGGCTTCACCAGGTCGGCCGCCACCGCCGAGAAGCTCTCGGACGGACTGGAGGCCGGCATCCTCTCCCTCAACCACTGCGGCGGCTCGGTGCACGAGGCGCCCTCCGGCGGGGTCAAGGACAGCGGGTACGGCCGGGAGGGCGGGCCGGAGGCGCTGGACGCCTACCTGGTCACCAAGCGCGTCTCCCACCTGCTGACGCCATGAGGTACGCGCGAGTTGCGGTGGAGGGCCGGGCGGTCTGGGGCCGGGTGCGGGAGACACGCGTCGAACTGCTCTCCGGGTCGCCGCTGGAGGGCGAACCCGACGTCCTCGGCACGATCCCCGTCGCCGGGGCGGTCTGGCTGCCGCCCGTCGTCCCGGGCGTGTTCTACGCCGTCGGCTACAACTACCCCCGGCACATCGAGCACGCCGGCGCCGCGACCCCCGAGCGTCCCGAGGTCGGCTACCGGGCCAACAACGCGCTCACCGGCCACCGTTCACCGATCGTCAGACCGGCCGAGGTGACCGGACGGTTCGAGGCCGAGCCGGAACTGGTCGCCGTCATCGGCCGCACGCTCCGGTACGCCGACCTCGACGAGGCCCGTAAGGCGGTGTTCGGCTGGACCATCGGCAACGACGTCAGCGCCCGCACCTGGCAGCACCAGGACCGCACGTTCTGGCGCAGCAAGAACAGCGACACGTTCAAGCCGATGGGGCCGTGGATCGAGACCGAGGTCGACGCGCTCGCCCAGACGACCACCCTGAGCGTCAACGACGAGGTGCGCGCCACGTTCCCGACCGGGGACATGGTCTTCGATCCCTTCGACTTCATCGTCGAGATCACCAGGCACATCACCCTGCACCCCGGTGACGTGCTGTGGATGGGCGCCGAGTCCACCTGCCAGATCGAGCCCGGCGACACCGTCGAGGTCGAGATCAGCGGCATCGGCGTGCTGTCCAACCCCGTACACCTGGAAGGCAACCACTCATGACCGCGGAACCCCGCTACATCCACCACGTCAACTTCCCCACCACCGACCCCGATCGCACCGCGGCCTGGTACACCAAGGTCTTCGGGATGAAGCGCATCATGCCCAAGTCCAACACCCGCGTGGTGCTGATGACCCGGGGCAATTTCGACCTGCACTTCACCCCTGTCGAAGAGATGGAGCGCATGGCGCCCTACCACTTCGCCGTCGAGGTCGACGACTGGGACGACTTCCTCGCCCATCTCAAGGAACTGGGCATCCGCCACACCCGGCCGATCGAACGCCCCGAGAACCAGTCCAAGTTCTGCTACATCCACGACCCCGACCACACCATGATCGAGCTCGTCTACCACAGCCGCCGCCCCAACTAAGCGCATCAGTACGGGAGTTCACCCCATGCCCATCGCCGACTCCGACGGCACCTCCATCTACTACGAGCGCCACGGCAGCGGCCCGGCGATCCTGTTCGTGCACGGCAGCGGCGGACACCACGCCGCCTGGTGGCAGCAAGTGGCGGCACTGCGCGAGGAGTTCACGGTCGTCACCGTGGACCTGCGCGGCTTCGGCAAGTCCGACTCGTCCATGGCCGAGTTCGACGGTCAGGACTTCCCCGGTGACGTGGTCGCCGTCCTCGACCAGGCGGACATCACCGACGCCATGCTGGTCGGCCAGTCCATCGGCTCCGTCGCCGCCCTGCGCGCCGCGCTGCTGCGCCCCGAGCGGGTCTCCTCGGTCGTCCTCGGCCATTCCCTCGGCGGCATCAGCCACCCCGAACTGAAGGAGCTGGCCGCCGCCGACCGCGCGGAGGCCGTGAAACTGCCCGTCATCGACCGGCTGCTCACCAAGTCCTTCCAGCAGGAGCGGGCCGACCTCACCTTCCTCTTCCAGCAGATGGGCACGTTCAACGTGGCCAGGATGCAGGACCTGCGCAACCTCGACACCGACGGCCCGACCCTGGACGAGATCAGGGCCTCCGGCGTGCGGGTCGCGTTCCTCGCGGGGGAGAAGGACGCGGTCCTCAGCGTGAAGACCGTCACCCGCGCCCACGAACTGCTGCCCGGCTCCCACCTGGAGATCGTTCCGAACGCCCCGCACTCCATGTACTGGGAGGCGCCCGAGCAGTACAACACCGCCGTCGCCCGGCTCCGCCGCACCCTCACCGCACCGAAGGAAGCAGCATGACCAGCCTCACCCTGGCCGCCGCCGAGGAGATCATCGGCGCCGCCCACCAGCGCGCCCAGGAGATCGGCAAGGCGGTGAGCGTCGCCGTCGTGGACGCCGGCGGCTTCCCGATCGCCATCCGCCGCCCCGACGGCGCCCGCCCGCTCACCCCCGACATCGCCCGCGCCAAGGCCTACACCGCGGCGATCATGCAGCGCCCCGGCAAGATGCTGAAGAAATGGCAGGAGTCCCAGCCGGTCTTCTTCTCCCAGCTCTCCCAGCTCCCCGGAGCCGCCCTGCCGATCATGGCCACCGAGGGCAGCCTCACCATCAAGAAGGACGGCGAGATCATCGGCGGGCTCGGCATCGCCGGCGGCACCGCGGACGAGGACCAGCAGATCGCCGAGGAGGTCCTGAAGGCCCTCGGCTACGAGCTGGAGTTCGCGGCCTGGGGCGTCGCCGGCGGAAAGGACTGACACCATGGCGGACACGTTCAACTACCGCATCGACCACCACGGCAGCCTGGTCCGCCCGGCAGGCCTGTCCACCGCCGACCCGGAGGCCGTCGACACGGCGGTCCGGGAGGCCGTCGCCTACCAGCGCAAGCTGCGCTCCACCGTCGTCACCGACGGCGACTTCCCCCGCGAGGACTTCCGCAGCGCGGTCCTCGACGGCGTGTCGGGCTTCCGCCGAACCGACGAGGTGGGCCCGGACGGCCTGGTCCGCTGGGTCGCCGAGGCACTGCCCAAGGCCAACGGCCCGCTGCTCGCCGACTGGTCCGCCAAGCTCGCCGAACTGACGGTGATCGCCCCGAAGGCCACGCTGCCCTCCCCGGCGTATCTGGCGGCCACCACCTTCCAGCCGGGCCTCGGCGTCTCCTCGGCCCGGGAGCTGGGCGAGGCCCTCGCGGAGATCGTCCGGGCCGAGATCGAGCTGCTGGTGTCGAGGGGCGTCCGCCTGATCCAGCTCGACAACCCGCTCCTGCTGGCCCAGTTGAGCACCGACCCGGCCGACCCCGGCGCACTGTCCTTCGCGGACGCGCTGGCCGTCGACGCCCTGGCGGTACGGCTGGACGAGTGCCCGGAGAGCGTCCGCATCGGCGTCGCCCCCGGCTGGTCGGCCCCGGCCGAGCTGGACCGGGCCCGCGCCGAGCAGCTGTACGCCGGCATCGCCGCCGACCGCTGGATCCTCCCGTTCGACCAGGGCACACAGGCCGAACTCGACCTCGTCAAGGCCCTGCCCGACGACCGCGACTTCTGCCTGGGCGTGGTCGACGCGACGGTGCCGGAGCTGGAGGACATCGACACGGTGATGTCCCGTATAGACACAGCAGGTGAGTTCAAGGACCTGGAGGACGGCGCCGTATCCCCGTCACGGGGCTTCGCGGACGTGGCATCGCGGCCCCTGCTGACCGCGGAGGACCAGCGCCGCAAGCTCGTATTGGTCGAGACCGTCGCCCGTTACTGCTGGGGCAACGAGTTCTGAGCGGGAAGTGCCGCGATCTGCCGTCTGCGGCGCCGTCGTGGCCGGTCGCGCAGTTCCCCGCGCCCCTGAAGGGGCGCTCGTGCAGCGCCCCTTTCTTTGAGGGGCGCGGGGAACTGCGCGAGCAACCACAGTCCACGCGCGCTCTCTTCACTCACACCAGCCCGGCAGACGCTAAAGCACCTCGGCGAAAGTCACCGTTCGCTCGGTCAGCAACGGCCACACCACCCCCACAACGACCTCCTTGAAGTGCTCGGCCGCCTTGTGCGCCTCGAACCCCTCCCGGTCGACATACCGCTCGTACAGCAGAAACCCACCCGGCTCGCCCTCCACGACGTGCACCTCGTACATCAGGTTCGCGGGCTCCGTCCGCGTGGCCTCCCGCGCCTTCAGCAGCGCGGCGCGCACCGCCGCCTCGTCGGCGGGTGCGCAGCGATAGTGGGCGACGACTGTGTACGCCATCCGTTTTCTCCTCTTCTCCTCGGGACTTGTCCGGCCCGCCCGATTCCAGCATGGATCATGCGCCCGACGGCCCCCGCACAGCGCAATCAATGCCTGCCCCCGCGGGGCTGGTGAACCCCCTCCCACATGGTGTGTTGTCGCAAACGGCCCGCACGGCCGGCACCGCGGACGACAAAGGAAGTGATCTCCATGCGCACTCTGGAAACCCTCTCCGGCGGGGAGTGGGTGAGGACCGGCGAATGGATCGACGTCCACGACCCCGCCGACGTCCGCGCCCCCTTTGCCCGTGTCCCGGCCCTGTCCGCGAAGGACGTCACCCGGGCCTACGACCACGCCGAGCGCGGCTTCGCCGTCTGGAAGCGCACCAGCCCCTTCGAACGGGCCCGGGTCTTCACCGAGGCGGCCCGGCTGATCCGGGAGCGGGCCGGGGAGATCGCCGCCGACGTCACCGCCGAGAACGGCAAGACCCTGGCCGAGGCGACCGGCGAGACCCTGAAGGCCGCCGACTTCCTGGAGTACTACGCGGGCCTCGCCCGCCAGGGCTACGGCACCCTCCTGCACGACGTACGCCCGGACCACCGTACGCACACCCAGCGCGAGCCGATCGGCGTGATCCTGGTGATCAGCCCCTGGAACGACCCGCTGATCACCCCGGCCCGCAAGCTCGCCCCGCTGCTGGCCACCGGCAACGCGGCCGTCTTCAAGCCGGCCACCGAGACACCCCTGGCAGGGCTCCACTTCGCCCGCGCCCTGCACGACGCGGGCCTGCCCGCCGGCGTCCTCAACGTCGTCACCGGCCGGACCGCCGAGATCGAGGAAGCCCTCCTCGACGACCCCCGGATCGTCGGCATCACCTTCACCGGCTCCAACGCCGTGGGCAACCGCATCCGGCGCCGCCTCGCCGACCGCAACGTCCGCTTCCAGGGCGAACTCGGCGGCAAGAACGCGTCGGTGGTGCTGCGCGACGCCGATCTGCCGGCCACCGCGAAGGCCGTCGTGGCCGCCTCCTTCGGCCAGGCCGGGCAGCGCTGCACGGCCACCAGCCGGGTGATCGTCGAACAGCCGGTGTACGACGAGTTCGTCACGCTGCTGGTGGCGGAGGTGCGGGCGCTGACCGTCGGCCCGGGCACCGACCCCGCCACCACCCTGTGCCCGCTGTCGAGCCCGAAGCAGCGCGACAGCGTCCTCGCCGACCTGGGCAGGGCGGTGGCGCAGGGCGCGACCGTGCTCACGGGGGGCGGGGCGGACGCCGAGCGGCCGCACGGCTGTTACGTGGAACCCACCGTCCTCGCCGGTGTCACCCCGGACATGGCCGTCTGGCGGGAGGAGGTCTTCGGGCCCGTCCTCGCCGTCCGCGCGGTCGACGACTTCACCGCGGCCGTGGAGGCGGTCAACGACTCCGGCTTCGGGCTCGCCGCCGCCGTCTTCACCCGCGACCTCGGCTCGGCGTACCACTTCGCCGACGAGGCCGAGTGCGGGCAGGTCGCGGTCAACACGACGACCACCGGCTGGGACGTCCATCTGCCGTTCGGCGGCTTTCACGACTCCGGCACGGGCTACAAGGAGCAGGGCGAGGAAGTCCTGAGGTTCTCCACACGCGTCAAGACGGTGGCCGTCCACATCGGTGCCCCGGAGCGGGCCCATGGCTGATGAGACGGTCGGCGTCGTCGGCGCCGGCATCGTGGGCCTGGCCACGGCCCGCGAGATCGCCCTGCGCCGCCCCGGCACCCGGGTCGTGGTGTTCGAGAAGGAACAGGAGGTCTCCCGGCACCAGACCGGCCACAACTCCGGTGTGGTGCACGCCGGCATCTACTACACGCCCGGCAGCCTCAAGGCCGACCTGTGCGTGCGCGGCGTGTCCCTGCTGCGCGAGTACTGCCAGGACCGGCGGCTGCCGTACGACGAGATCGGCAAGCTGGTCGTGGCGGTGCGCGAGGACGAGCTCGGCCGGATGGAGAACCTGTACGAGCGGGCGAAGAACAACCACGTACCGGAGCTGCGGAGGATCTCCCGGGCGGAGATCAGGGAACTCGAACCGCACGTCGGCGGTATCGCGGCCCTGCACTCCCCGCGCACCGCGATCACCGACTACCCGGCGATCGCCCGCGCGTTCGCCAAGGACGTCGTGGACTCGGGCGGCGAGGTGCGCCTCGGTTTCCCGGTCACCTCGATCACCACCGTGCCCGGCGGCATCGAGGTCGCCTCCGGCCAGGACCGCGTCCGCGTGGACCGGCTGATCCTCTGTGCCGGCCTCCAGTCCGACTCCGTGGCCAGGCTCGCCCAGGACAGGCAGGAGCCCCGGATCATCCCCTTCCGTGGCGAGTACATGCTGCTCAAGCCGGACCGGGCCCATCTCGTGCGCGGCCTCGTCTACCCGGTGCCCGACCCGCGCTACCCCTTCCTCGGCGTGCACTTCACCCCACGCGTCGACGGCTCGGTGGAGGTCGGACCCAACGCCGTCCTCGCCCTCGCCAAGGAGGGGTACCGGCGCAGCAGGGTCTCGCCCCGGGACCTGCTGGCCCTCGCCGCCTACCCGGGCGCCTGGCGGATGGCCGCCCAGCACTGGCGCACCGGCATCAAGGAGTACCGCGGCTCCTTCTCCATGGAGGCCTTCATGAAGGACGCCAAGCTGTACGTCCCGGGCGTCGGCGTCCGTGACGTGGTGCGCGGCGGCGCGGGCGTGCGCGCCCAGGCGCTGGACCGCGACGGCACGCTCGTCGACGACTTCCGCATCCACCGGGTCGGCCGGATCACTGCCGTACGCAACGCCCCGTCGCCCGCCGCCACGGCCTCCATGGCCATCGCCGAGAACATCACCGCGGCCGTCTTCGACGACGCCTGAAGCAGCGGCCGTATGCCCCGCGAACAGCGCACTTCCGTGCAACAACAGCTTGCGCTCCGGGATCTCCGCAAGAGCGCACCGGCCGCCTAGCGTTCCTTCCACACCGCCCCACCACCCCCGTCGAGAGAAAGAGTTCGGACATGTTCGTCGTCGACACGCAGATCCACATCTGGAAGGAAGAGACCCCGGACCGCCCCTGGGTGCCCGGCGCCCGGGAGCGGATCCGGCTCAACGGCCACCGCGAGGACCCCTTCTCCTACGAGGAGGCCCTGGAGCTGATGGACGAGGCCGGCGTGAACCGGGCGCTGATCCTGCCGCCGTCCTGGGAGGGCGACCGCATCGACTACGCCCTGGAGGCCTGCGAGGCCCACCCGGACCGGTTCGGCATCATGGCCCGCATCCCGCAGAACAAGCCCGAAGAGGGCAAGGCCATGCTCAAGGACTTCGCGCAGAACCCGCACGTGAAGGGCACCCGGCTGACCTTCCACCGGCCGCAGGACCGCAACTGGATGATCGACGGCACCAACGACTGGTACTGGCCGATCGCCGAGGAACTGCGCATCCCGACCATGGTCCACGCCCCGATCTGGAAGCGTGAGCTGGGCGAGATCGCCGCCAAGCACCCCGAGCTGAAGATCATCATCGACCACATGGGCATCATGGCCCGCTGCGTCGACGACGCGATCGGCTACTGGGTCTCGGAGACCGCCGACCTGCACGTCCACCCGAACATCTACGTCAAGGTGTCGGCGCTGCCGGGCTACTCCACGCAGCCCTTCCCGAACAACAACATCCAGAAGTACGTGCGCGAGATGGTCGACAAGATGGGCCCGCAGCGCTGCTTCTACGGCACCGACATCACCCGGCTGCTCGGCCACGGCATCACCTACACCGACACGATCGAGCAGTTCACCAAGCACTGGGACTTCACGGCCGAGGAGCTTGAATGGATCATGGGCCGCGGTATCTCCGAGGTCCTGAACTGGCCGATCGAGGGCTGAGGAAACTCCGGCGATGACCAACAACCCACGGACCGACGGCGGGGACGCCGTCGTCTCCGCCTTCAACGCGGCGGGCGCCGACTACGTCTTCTGCTCCTCGGGGTCCGAATGGGCCCCGGTGTGGGAGGCACTGGCCCGCCGCCACCGCGACGGCGAGCCCGCCCCCCGGTACCTCGACCTGACCCACGAGACGGTCGCCGTGGGCATGGCGACCGGGTACGGGCTGATCGGGCGCCGCCCGCAGGGCGTGCTGCTGCACGCGGCGCCGGGCCTGCTCCAGGGGGCGATGGCCGTGCACGGCGCGCTGCTGGCCGGTGTGCCGATGGTGGTCGCCTCCTCGGAGTCGACGACGTACGGCGACGCCCCCGGGCACGACCCGGGCGGCCAGTGGTACCGCAACCTGTCGATCGTGGGCGGCCCGCACGGCATCGCCCAGCCGTTCACCAAGTGGTCGACCGAGGCCGCCAGCGTGCACACGCTGCCGGTCATGATCACCCGAGCGGCGGAACTGGCCCGGCGGGCCCCGGCCGGACCGGCGTACCTGAACATCCCCCTGGAGATCCTCCTGGAGGAATGGGACGGCCGCGAGGCCAAGCCCGTCGTGCCGCCGGGCTCCACGCACAGTTCGCCGGAGGAGGTCGATCCGGTCGCCCAGCTGATCCGGGAGGCGGCCAACCCCGTGATCGTCACCGAGACGGCGGGGCGCGAGGCGGGCGGCTTCGAGGCCCTGGTCGCCTTCGCCGAGGCCTGGAACATCCCGGTCGTCGAGCCGGACTCGGCGGTCTGCGGGAACTTCCCGCGCACCCACCCGCTGCACGCCGGCAGCGACATCGGGCCCTGGATGGACGAGGCGGACCTGATCCTCCTGGTCAACTGCCGGGCGCCCTTCTACCCGCCCTCCCGCCGCCCTTCCAAGGCGAAGATCGTCGTCATCGACGAGGTCCCGCAACGCCCGCACGTCGTCTACCAAGTGCTGTTCGCCGACACCTACTTGGAGGGCAACGTCGCCAACACGCTGCGCCAGCTGGCCAAGCGGGCCAAGGACCTCGACGAGCGGGCGGTCGAGGTGCGCAGGGCGGCGCAGGAGGAACGGCACACCGCCGAGCAGTCCGCGATCGCGGCGGCGGAGGCGAAGGCGGCCGAGGCCAAGGGCGTCGACCCGGTGCTGGTCACCGCCACCCTGCGCGGGCTGCTCGCCGGGCAGGACGCGATCGTCGTCGACGAGACCATCACCCACAGCCGGGTCGTGAAGCGCCATCTCCGGACCGCCGACCCGGACTCCTACTTCTACGTCCAGGGCGGACTCGGCCAGGGCATCGCGGTCGCCCTCGGCGTCAAACTCGCCGCGAAGGAACGGCCGGTGGTCCTCACCATCGGCGACGGCGCCTTCACCTACAACCCGGTGATCCCCTCGTACGACGCCTCGAACGCGTACGAACTGCCGCTGCTGATCGTGGTGTTCAACAACCGTGTCTACAAGTCGATGAACCTCAACCACCGCCGCTTCTACCCCGACGGCGCGGCCGCCGAGACCGGTGAGTGGCTCGGCACCGATCTGCACCGGCTGCCCCGGCTCGCCGCGTTCGCCGAGCCGTTCGGTATGCACACCGAGACCGTCGACACGTCGGAGGCGCTCGCGCCGGCGCTGGAACGCGCCCTCAAGGCCGTGGCCGAGGGCACGACCGCCGTCGTGGACGTCCTAGTCACCCGCTAGCCCAGGAGACACACCGCAACCATGTCCAGCACCCCCACCAAGATCCTGGTGCCCGCCGACGACCTGCGCACCTTCTCCGCCGCCCTGCTTGAGAAGGGCGGCCTGAGCGCCGAGCACGCCCGGACCACGGCTGAAGTGTTCGTCTGGGCCGCGCAGCGCGGCGTCGACTCGCACGGCACCGCACGCGTCCCCGCCTACCTGGACCTGCTCGCCAAGGGCGTGGCCAACGCCCAGCCGCAGATGACGATCGAGTCGACGGCCCCGGCCGCCGCCGTCCTCGACGCCGACCGCGCCCCCGGCCCGGTGGCCCTGACCGCCGCCGCCGACGAGGCGGTACGCCGGGCCCGCGAGACCGGCATCGCCTCGATCGGCGTGCGCCGCACGGTGCACACCGGCGCCATCGGCTACTACGTCTCCCGGATCGCCGAACAGGGCCTGGTCGGGCTCGGGTTCGTGGCCGGCATGCCCAACATGGGCTACACCGGCGTCAAGGGCGCGGCGGTCGCCACCAGCCCCCTCGCCATCGCCGTACCGGCCCGTGAACACGCCCCGCTGCTGCTGGACATGGCCACCGCCACCATCGCCCTCGGCAAGATCCGGCAGGCGAAGGCGAGCGGCACGCCGCTGCCGGAGGGCGCGGCCGCGACGGCGGACGGCACGCCGACGACCGACCCGGAGCTGGCGGTCATGCCCCTGCCCCTGGGCGGTGCGAAGGGCTCCGGCATGTCCCTCGCCTTCGAGCTCCTGACCAGCGTCCTGGTCGGCGCGCCGATCTTCGCGTCCTTCCACGCGGGCGACCGCAAGCACCGGCAGAACGCCCTGCTCATCGCCGTGGACCCGGCCGCCTTCGGCGACCCGGAGGCTTTCGCCGCGGGCGTCGACGACACCCTGGGCACGCTGAAGGGCCTGCCGGTCGCGGACGGCGCGGACGGGGTGTTCTACCCGGGCGAGCGCAGTGCGGCGGTGGCGGAGGAGCGGGGGGCGAAGGGCATTCCCGTGGCGGCGAAGGTATGGCGCGAACTCTCCGAGCAGGCCGACCGGTTGGGCGTCACTGTGCCGCGGCTCGAAGGCTAGGCGCTCCGCTGGAAGTGCCGCGATCTGCCGACTGCGGCGCCGTAGTGGCCGGTCGCCCACTCGCAGCACACCCCGAGCTCTCAGGCGCCCCGGCCCTGAACCTCCCGCACATGACGCGCGATGAGCGCATAGACCTCCCGCGCCTTCACGTCGTCCTTGCCGTCGTACCCGTGGTCCACCCCCGCCACCTCGTGGTGCTCCACCAGTGCTCCCACGGCCCCCAGCCGCGAGGCATACCGCTCGCCCTCCGCCCGGAGCAGGTCGAACTCGGCCGTGATCACCAGTGCCGGGGCGATGCCCGTCAGGTCGGCCGTGTCGGACGGGTGGGCGGGGGAGACCAACGGGTCGGCACGCCTCTTCGGCTCCGGGACGTACGCCGAGTTGAACACGTCGGCCATCCAGGGCCGCAGCATCGGCCTGGCGATGGCGGCGTGCTTGTCGGCGGCGTCCGTCGCGAGGTCCAGCGGGGGATAGTGGAGGACCTGGAGGGCGATCGCGGGGCCGCCCTCGGCCAGCGCCTGCCGGGCCACCGCCGCCGCGAGCCCGCCGCCGGCGCTCTGCCCGCCGACGGTCAGCCGGGCGCCGTCCCAGCCCTGTTCGGCCGCGTGTTCGGCGACCCAGCGGACCACCTCGTAGGCCTGGCGCGGCGGAGCCGGGAAGGGATGCTGCGGGGCGACGACGTAGTCGACGTTGACCACGGCCATCCCGGCCTCGGCGGCCAGGAACCGGCAGAGCGGGTCGTCGAGTTCGGTGAGCGACATGACGTAACCGCCGCCGTGGAAGTTGACGTGCACCGGGGGAGCGGGCGCCGTGGCCGGCGGCAGGTAGACCGTGGCGCGGGCCGGGGCGACGGACGTCGGGATGGTCAACGTCCGCACTGTGCGGGGGAATTCGGGGAACCGGGCATGCGAGGCGGCGTCGGAGCCCGGACCGCTCGGGCGCCGGCTCGCGAACCCGGTCAGGCGCTGCAAGGTCTTCGCGGCGAGCGCGGCGACCGAAGGGCGGGCCAGGAGGGACATACGGCTCCGATCGGGAGGGGCCCGCGCCACGGGGCGGCACCCGGCGGGCGACGGATCGACCATCAGGAATCCTGGCGATCGTCGGGTGACGATAACCCCCGTTCCGAGCGTGGTGTCAAGTCCCGCGGCGGTCAGCGGGAGTGCGGGCCCGGCCCGTCGTGGTCGCGGGGCGGGTGGCAGCAGGGGCCGTGTCCGGGCGGCGGTACCGGAGTCCCCGTGTCCTTGAGGGCCGTCACGCACGCGGCGAACTGGGCGCCCTCGATCATGTGCTCGCTGTCGGACGCGGCCTCGGCCAGGCTCGCGCAGGACACCGCCAGCAGCGCGGCGCCCGCGATCAGCGGCAGCGCACGGCGCGGTGGCGGCGGGGCGAGCAGCGCCCGGACCCGCTGGGGCACCGCGCCCCCGGTCGCCGCGAGCGAGGCCCGGGCCGGTGCCTTGGCCGAGGCGAGGGCCGCCCGGCCCACCGCGCGTGCCACCACCGTGCGGTCCCCGAGGTGTGCCGCGGCCTCCTCGTCGGCCCAGCGCTCCAGCACGAAGCCGCCGGTCTCCGCGAGCGGCCGCAGCAGCGGGCAGACGGCCGCCGTGAGCCGCCAGGCGGTCTGGAAGAGATGGTGGTGGCCGCGCAGATGGGCCCGCTCGTGCGCGAGCAGCGCCTCCCGCTCGGCGTCGCCGAGGCAGCGCAGCATCCCGTGCGAGACCACGATCCGGCCCGGCGCCCCCGGCAGCGCGAAAGCGTGCGGCGAGGCGTCGTCGAGCACGGCCAGCTCCAGGTCCCCGGGCAGCCGCGCGCACTCCCGGCGCGCCCAGAGCAGATGCCGTACCTGCCGTACGGCGGCGACCGCGAGGCCGGTCAGGGAGGCGAGCAGGGCGACCGTCGCGACCGCGGCCACGGTGAGGTACACGGGGTCGTCCGCACGCAGCGCCGTCACCGACCAGCGGCCCTCCTCCGCGACCTCGGGGATCTGTGCCAGCCCGGTGAACGCCAGCAGCGCCAGCGAGCCCAGCCAGCCGAGCGCCGTCACCAGCGCGCCGCCGGCCAGCGCCCACGCCGCCGGGTGCGGCGCGAACCGCCGGGCGAGCCGGGGCGCCAGCACCGCGAGGACCACGGTGACCAGGAAGGGGACGTAGACGCTGACGGTCATCGGCTCACGGTCCTTCGTCGGCGGGGCCGCCGTCGTGTTCCCCGAGCAGGCGCTGCAGCAACTGCTCGTCCTCCTCGGAGAGCTCGGAGACGAACCGGGCGAGCACGGCCTCCCGGTCGGAACCGCGCTCCAGCAGGGTGTGCATGCGCTGGGCGGTGTCGGACGCCTCGTCCCGCACCGGCGCGTACGCGTAGCCGCGGCCCGCCCGGTGCCGTACCAGCGTGCCCTTGTCGTGGAGCCGGGACAGGATCGTCAGCACCGTCGTGTAGGCGAGGTCTCCCGGCAGCCGCTGCTGGACCTGCCGGGCGGTCAGCGGCTCGGAAGCGGCCCACAGGGCGGCCAGCACACCGCTCTCCAGCTCGCCGCGGGCCCGCCGGGCGGTCGCCTCGCCGGTCTCGTCGATCTTCCGGTCGTGCACCGTTCACCGTCCTTCAACCAGCGTTCGAGGTCACAGCCTACCGGGACTGCTACTACTGCATGTAGAACCGGGGGCGGGCGGCTGTGAGCTGCGCGAAAGCGGTCTACTACAAGTTGTACGAGATTACCTACTACATGTTGTAGAGTTTCGCCGCTCCACTCCACCTGCGGAGTCTCTGCGGAGGAACCCACCCATGCCCCACCTCGGAAGTACGGTGCATCTGCGCGCCCTGGCGGTCGCCGCCCTGCGTCCCCGCCCCGTCCCGGTGCCCCGGCGCGCGACACCCGCCGAGCGCGTCGTGATCGTCTCCGCGAGCATCGGCGCGGGCCACGACGGCGCCGCTCGCGAACTGGAACGCCGGCTGACGGCGGCCGGTGTCACGGTCGACCGGTTCGACCTGCTCGACCTGCTGCCCGCCCGGCTCGGCCGGACGGTCCGCGACGGCTACCACCGGATGCTCGTCCGGGCGCCCTGGATCTACCAGCGCGTCTACTCCAGCACCGAACGCGCCGGAGGTGGCGGCCCGCTGGCCCGCGCGCTGCTGCGCACCGCCGAGAACCGCATGCGCGACGCCCTCCCCGCCGACACCGGCGCCGTCGTCTCCACCTACCCCGGCGCCAGCCGCGTCCTGGGCAGCCTGCGGCTCCGCGGGCGCCTCGACGCGCCGGTGTTCACCTATCTCACCGACTTCTCCGTGCACCCGCTGTGGGTGGCCGAGGGCGTCGACGTGCACCTCGCCGCCCACGCCGTGCCCGCCGCCCAGGCCCGCGCCCTGGGCGCCCGGGACGTCCGGGTGGGCGGCCCGGTGGCGGACCCGCGCTTCTGTCCCGCCGACGCCGAACGGCGCCGGGCGGCCCGGGCCCGGTTCGGGCTGCCCGCCGACACCCCGCTGGCGCTGCTGGTCGCCGGCTCCTGGGGGGTCGGCCCGGTCCGGCAGGTGGCCCTGGAACTGCGCGACTGCGGCGCGGCCGTACCGGTCGTCGTCTGCGGCCGCAACGAGGCCCTCGCAGAGCAGCTGCGCGCCGACGGCATCGAGCACGCCTACGGCTGGGTCGACGACATGCCTGGCCTGATGCACGCGGCCGACGTGCTGGTGCAGAACGCCGGCGGGCTGACCTCGCTGGAGGCCTTCGCCGCCGGACTGCCCGTCGCCAGCTACCGCTGTATACCGGGCCACGGGCTCACCAACGCGGCGGCGCTCGACGAGGCCGGGGTCGCCGCCTGGATCCGCGACCCGGACCAGCTCAAGGACGTACTCGGCGACCTGATCGACGGCCCGCGCGGCCTGCTGCAACGCGAGGCGGGCCGCGCCCTGTTCGCCGCCGCCGGAGCGGGCCCCGCGGACGAGATAGCGCGCGCCTGCCGCGCGACCGGCCCGGTGCCGATCCCGCGCGGCCTCGACCGGCCGCCACCCCCGTCGGGTCCGGCCGCAAGCGCTCCCGGCACCGCGTCCGCACCGCGCGGGCCCCGCCCGGCCGTCCGGCGCCTCGCCGCCAGCATGGTCGTGGCCTGTGTCGTCTGGGCCGGCGCGGTCGGCACCGCGGTCGCCACGACCGGCAGCGGCCCGGGTGTCATCCACGCCATCGGCCACACCCTGGACCTCGACGACGACGTCCACCCCGGCGCCCCGCAGCAGGGCCACCACTCGTGACGCCCGCACACGGCTCCGGTACGGACCCTCACCCCGCCCGCCCGACGGAAGATCCCCACTCGTGACCGCCACCGCACCCCTCCTCCGCGCGGCCGCCCTCGCCACCCTCCCGGCGCTCGCCCTGCACGCGGCGCCCGTGGTCTCCACGTTCGGCCCGCTGCGCAACCGCGCCATGCCCCGGCTCGCAGGCCGGGGCCGGGCGGACCATGTCGCCCTCACCTTCGACGACGGCCCCGACCCGCTGTCGACCCCGTTCTTCCTGCGGGCCCTGGACGAGCGGGGCATCCGCGCCACCTTCTTCCTGCTCGGCAGCCAGGCCCGCCGCTCGCCCGGCCTGGTCCGTGAGATGGCGGCCGCCGGTCACGAGATAGGGATCCACGGCTGGCTGCACCGACCGCTCCTGCTGCGCGGCCCCCAGGCCACCCACGACGACTTCGCCCGGGCCCGGGACACCGTCGGCGCCCTCGTCGGGCAGGCTCCCCGGCTGTTCCGGCCGCCGTACGGAGTGATGTCCACCGCGGCCCATGTGGCCGCCCGCCGGCTCGGTCTCACCCCGGTGCTGTGGACCTGCTGGGGCGAGGACTGGACCGCCCGCGCCACCCCGGACTCCGTCCACCGCACGGTCGCCCGGGACCTGGACGGCGGCGGCACGATCCTGCTGCACGACTCCGACTGCACCTCGGCACCGGGCGCCTGGCGTTCGGCCCTGGGCGCGCTGCCCCGCATCCTGGACACCTGTGACCGGCGAGGTCTCACCGTCGGACCGCTGCGGGAGCACGGACTCTGACGACCGGCGTGTACGCACCGCGCAGTACGGAGAGAAAACCCACGCAGTAACTTACTTGAGTTACGCAACGATATGGTAAACTGGCCGGTATGCCCACAGAACCGCTGCCAGCCGTCCCCGCCGCCACGCCGGAGGTCGTCGAGATCGAGCGTGCCCTGACCCGTATCACCTATCTGAGCACCCGGGCCCGGCAGCACGAGCGACTGATGGCCCTGGCCGGCGTCCCGCTGGACCGTGCCGCGGTGGCCCTGCTGCGCCAGGTCGCGGACTCCGAGCCGCTGCGCCCGGGGGAGCTGGCACAGCGGCTCGGAGTCGAGGCGTCCCATGTGACGCGTACGGTGCAACAGCTCCAGAGGTCCGGCTACGTCACCCGCGTTCCCGACCCCGACGACCGCCGCGCCCAGCGGATCGAGCTCACCGACGCCGGCCGGGAGGCCGTCGACCGCGTCCGGGACGCCGGGGCGCGCGGCATGCAGCTGGCCCTGGGGGACTGGGAGCCCGAGGAGCTGCGGCAGCTGGCCACGCTCTTCCACCGCATGGTCGACGACTTCCTGGCGTACGCGGTCGAGGACGAACCCGGCCAGGAGACCGCCGAGACGGCACCCCCGGCCCCCCGGGCCGTCTGAGACGCCGGTATGCGCGGCCGGGCCGGTGTCCCTTACAGGACCCGGCGGGAAGCGGGGCGGTACCGCCCGGTAATATCCGGCGGCAGGTCGTCTGAGGAGGCTGCGTGGCCCGGTCCGAACGTTCACCCCTGCTGCTCGCGGGGCTGCTGGCCGCGGCCGGCGTCGCGCACTTCGCGGCGCCGAAGTCGTTCGACGCGACGATCCCCAAGGCGCTGCCGGGGTCGCCGAGAGCATGGACGTACGGCAGCGGGGCCGTGGAGCTGGCGCTGGCGGCGGGGATCGCCCTGCCGCGGACCCGCGCGGTTGCGGCCCGGGCCGCCGCCGCGTTCTTCGTAGGTGTGTTCCCGGCCAACGTGCAGATGGCCGTCGACTGGCAGAAGCGGCCCGAGCCGCTCAGGACCGCGGCCCTCGCCCGGCTGCCGCTCCAGATCCCCCTGGTGCTGTGGGCGCGCGGTGTCGCACGTGACGAGGAGGGCCGATAGATGGCGGCACCTGTCGAGGTGGGAAGCACGATCGAGGACTTCGCGCTGCCGGACGAGACCGGTACGACGCGGACCCTCACGGATCTGCTGGCCGACGGACCGGTCGTGCTGTTCTTCTACCCCGCCGCACTGTCGGCCGGCTGCACCGCCGAGGCCTGCCACTTCCGGGACCTGGCCGCCGAGTTCGCCGCCGTCGGCGCCCGCCCGGTCGGCATCAGCGGTGACAGCGTGGAACGCCAGCAGGAGTTCTCCGGCAAGCACACGCTCGGCATGCCGCTGCTCTCCGACGCGGACGGCGCCGTGCGGGAGCTGTTCGGCGTGAAGCGGGGCTTCTCGCTCGCCCCGACCAAGCGGGCCACCTTCGTGATCGCCCAGGACCGCACCGTCCTGGAGGTCGTCCGCAGCGAACTGCGCATGAACACCCACGCCGACCGGGCACTGGCCGCCCTGCGCGCCCACCAGGGCTGAGCGGACGGTCCCGCCCCGCGCTTGATGCGCCGGGGCACAGGTCTCATCCTGGGGCGTATGGAGCGTGTCGCTGCCGCCGCGGTCACCGACGCCCTGGGCAGGGTGACGGGGTGGAGCGAGGGCGCGCGGGTGCTCACCGGACACCGGGCGGAGGAGGTCGTGGGCAAGCCTGCCGCCGACCTCCTCGCCGAGGCGGTCCCCGCCCGGGCACTGGCCGCCCGCTCCGGGACCGTCACGCTGCGTCATGCCGACGGCCGCCGCATCGAGATCGCGGTGACCGCCTGCCCGGTCCTCGGCCCCGACGGCACCACCACCGGCTACGTACTCACCGCCGACCCGCCCTGGCGGACCGACCCCACGCTGGCAGGCCAGGCCTTCCAGCAGGCCTCCATGTCGATGTCCGTCTTCGACGTCCGCCAGCGCTACCTCCGCTCCAACGACGCCGCCTGCCACGTCATGGGCGTCCCCGAGGAGGCCCTCCTCGGCCGCCACTTCCTGGACACCGTCGAGGAGGCCCCGCACAGCGAGGGCTTCCTGCGCCATCTGCGCCAGGTCGTCGAGACCGGCCGGCCCGTCCGCTACGAGACCTTCACCGGCGCCCCGGTCCTGAACCGGGACCACGCCTGGAGCATCGAGATGTGGCCCCTGCGCGACCCCGCCGGCGAGCTGACCGCCGTCGCCCTGGCCGCCTTCGACAGCACCGAGCAGTACCAGGCCCGGCTCCGGCTCGCCCTCCTCAACGAGGCGGCCACCGCCATCGGCACCACCCTGGACGTGGTGCGCACCGCCGAGGAGCTAGTCGAACTCCTCGTCCCCCGCTATGCCGACTTCGCCAGCGTCGACCTCCTCGACTGGGTCCTCGGCGCCGAGGAACTGCCCACCGTGCCGGAGGGCGACATCGCGCTGCGCCGCGTCGCCCACGGCTCCGTGACCGAGGGCACCCCCGAGGCCGCCGTACGGCTCGGCGAGGCCGAGGTGCACCCGGCGTCGTCACCGCCGGCGCGGGCGCTGCGGGAGCGGCGGGCGGTGGTCAGCCAGGAGGGCGAGCCCGAGTTCCGCCGCTGGGTCGAGGAGCGCAACGCCCTCTCGCCCGCCGGCCGGCCCTACCGCGAGGGCGTCCACTCCATGATCGCCGTACCCCTGCAGGCCCGGGGCGTCCTGCTCGGTGCCGTCGTGGGCGTGCGCATGCGCCACCCCGACGACTACGTCATCGACGACACCGTCTTCGCCGAGGAACTCGCCAGCCGCGCCGCCGTCTGCATCGACAACGCCCGCCGCTTCGCCCGCGAGCGCTCCACCGCCCTCGCCCTCCAGCACAGCCTGCTGCCCAGCGGCCTGCCCGGCCAGGCCGCCGTCGAGGTCGCCCACCGCTACCTGCCCTGCGGATCGCTGGCCGGCATCGGCGGCGACTGGTTCGACGTGATCCCGCTCTCCGGCAGCCGGGTCGGCCTGGTCGTCGGCGACGTCGTCGGCCACGGCATCCGCTCCTCCGCCACCATGGGGCGGCTCCGTACGGCCGTACGCACCCTCGCGGACGTGGACCTGCCCCCCGACGAGCTGCTCACCCACCTGGACGACCTGGTCACCCACCTTGCCGCGGACGGTCCCGGCGAGGAGGTCGCCGAGCTGGGCGCCACCTGCCTGTACGCCGTCTACGACCCGGTCTCGCGCCGGCTCAGCCTCGCCGCCGCCGGGCACCTGGCGCCGGCCATCGTGCTGCCGGGCGGCGAGGCCGAGCTGATCCCGATGACCGCGGGACCGCCGCTCGGCGTCGGCGGTCTGCCCTTCGAGGCGACGGAGCTCGAACTGCCCGAGGGAACCGTCGTCGCCCTCTACACGGACGGTCTGGTGGAGGACCGCGACCGGGACGTGGACCGCGCCACCGAGGAGATGTGCCGCGCGCTCAGCGCGCCCGCCGACTCCCTGGAGTCCCTCAGCGACAACGTGCTCAAGGCCGTCATGCCGGAACAGCCCGCCGACGACGTCGCCCTGCTGCTGGTCCGCACCCGCACCCTCGGCGCCGACCGGGTCGCCACCTGGGACGTGCCGCCCGACCCGGCCCAGGTGGCGCGCTTCCGGCAGGCGGCCACCGAGCAGCTCGCCGCCTGGGGCCTGGACGAGGCCGCCTTCGTCACCGAACTCGTCGTCAGCGAACTCGTCACCAACGCCATCCGCTACGGCGAACCGCCCATCCAGCTGCGCCTGATCCGCGACCGCGCGCTCATCTGCGAGGTCGCCGACGGCAGTTCGACCTCACCGCACCTGCGGCGGGCGCACGCCTACGACGAGGGCGGCCGCGGCCTGCTCCTCGTCGCCCAGCTCACCCAGCGCTGGGGCAGCAGGCAGACGGGCAGCGGCAAGACCATCTGGGCAGAACAGCCGCTGCCCGAAGGCACGTTCCCGGTCGCCGACGAGTGACAGGCTGCTCGGCGCTACCGGAATTCATTCGTAGTACACCGGCCTTCAGGCCGCTGGTGAAGTGAATCTGGCAGTGGCGACGCGGAGCGTCGCGGGCTCTGATCCAGCGGTGCCCGAAACTACGGTTCTTCGCCTGCGTCGCGGAGCGTCTCGAGGGCTTCTCGCGGCCGGCCCGGGTGGCGCTCACCCGGGCCGGTTCTGCTGTTCGATGTACTGCCTGGCCACGGCGAGCGGGGCGCCGCCGGCGGTCGCGGCGAAGCAGGACCCGGACCAGGGCTTGTTGGCCCGCCAGTAGTGGCGCAAGGTCAGGTAACTCTCCCTTAGCCTCCGGCCGGGGGTACCCCAGGCACAGGCGGGGGAGGGGACTCTCCTGGGGGAGCTGACCAGTTTGGTGATGGCGGCCTCGGGCGGGAAGTTCACCTGTAGGTGGATATGGTTGTCCTCGCCGTTGAACTCCACCAGTTCGCACCCGAAGTCCGTGCACACCGACCGCATGATCTTCTCCATGCGGGCGAGATGGGTACCGGTGAACACCTTGTGCCGGAACTTGGTCGCCAAGACCAAGTGGACATGCCTCACAAAAGTACAGTGCAGGCCAGTCTTGATCTTCTGCATCTCAGCCATAGCCCACGTACGTAGGGTGACGGTCATGCAGCTTCGGTACAGCTTCCGCCTGTACCCGGACACCATCCAACAGGCCGCGCTGGCCAGGGCGTTCGGGTGCGCCCGGGTGGTGTTCAACGACGCGGTCCGCGCCCGCGAGGACGCTCGCAAGGCCGCCCGGCCGTTCCCGACGGCCGGGGAGCTGTCCCGGAAGCTGATCACCGAGGCAAAGCAGACGAAGGAGAGGTCCTGGCTGGGCGAGGTCTCCGCGGTGGTGCTCCAGCAGTCGCTGCGGGACGCCGAGACTGCCTACCGCAACTTCTTCGCCTCTCTCAAGGGCACCCGCAAGGGCCCCAGGACCGGCCCGCCCCGCTTCAAGTCACGCAAGGACGCGCGGCAGTCGATCCGGTTCACGGCCAACGCCCGCTGGAGCATCACCGGCAGTGGCCGTCTGAACCTGCCGAAGATCGGCGCGGTGAAGGTGAAATGGTCCCGCACACTTCCCACCGCCCCCACCTCCGTCACCGTCATCAAGGACGCGGCCGGCAGGTATTTCGCCTCCTTCGTCCTCGACACCGACCCCACCGCCGACCAGGCACGGATGCCGGAGACCGACCGCACTATCGGCATCGATCTCGGCGTCACTCACTTCGCGGTCCTCTCCGACGGCACGAAGATCGACTCCCCGCGCTTCCTGCGGCGCGTGGAGAAGAAGCTGAAGAAGGCCCAGCGGGAGCTGTCCCGCAAGCAGAAGGGATCGAAGAATCGGGTCAAGGCCCGCCTGAAGGTCGCCCGCGCCCACGCCAGAGTTGCCGACGCACGCCGTGAGTTCCACCACCAGCTCTCCACGAAGCTGATCTCCGAGAACCAAGGGATCGCCGTGGAGGACCTGTCGGTGGCGGGACTGGCCCGCACCAAGCTGGCCAAGTCCGTGCACGACGCCGGATGGGCACAGTTCCTCAGCATGCTCAGGTACAAAGCGGAACGGTACGGCCGCACTCTGATCACCATCGGCCGGTTCGAGCCGACGACTCAGGTCTGCTCCACGTGCGGGGTCAAGGACGGACCCAAGCCCCTGAACGTCCGGGAATGGACCTGTGCCGGCTGCGGCACCGTCCACGACCGGGACACCAACGCCGCGATCAACGTGAAGACGGCCGCCGGACTGGCGGTATCGGCCTGCGGAGCGCCGGTAAGACCGGGAGCAATCCCGGCACAGCGCGAAGAAACAGGAAGCCGCGGATTCCCGACCGAACCCCGTGCCGCCTAGCGGCACAGCAGCCAATCGAGAAGGCCACAATCCTCGCCCTTCAGGGAGAGGAGCATGTCAATCGAAGTCGCAGCCCGGGTTCGGCACCGACTCCGAGTACGGCGAGCCGTGCGGCAGGATGTAGAGCACGTCGAGGACCAGGTCGGTGTCTCCCAGGTTGGCACCCAGATGCACGTCGCTCGGCCCGCCCGACTCGTACACCGTGCCGCCCTGCCGGTAGACGCCGTCCTCCTTGCAGTCGGAGCGGAAGTGGCTGAGGGTGCCCTTCTGGATGTATCCGTAGACCGGGCCGTCGTGGTAGTGCCAGCCGGTGGTCTGGCCTGGCGGGACGGTGATCTCCCGCAGGACGTAGTCCGTGTCGCCGATGGTGGTCTGGCTGATCACCCTGCCGGTGACGCCGGGTCCGGCGGGGGTGGCGTAGGCGGTGCCGCAGGTCAGCAGAGTGCCGGCGGCCACCGCCCCGGCCATGGCGGTACGGAGCGCGGTACGCATGTGTGGGGCCTCCTGAACCGAAGATCGAGTACCTTCGTGAACATAGGCCCCCGCACGGTCGGTCGGGGCGGGAACGGCTCAATCCGCGTACGCGCAGGCGGCGTTGCCGCTCATCCGGTCGGACACCGCCCGTCAACCCTCGCCCGCGGCCGCCGCGACCTGGGCGAGGCTGCGGCCGGAGCGCACCGAACGGGCCCGCCGCGGGTCGGGCGTGCCGTGCCCGTCCGAGCGCCCGGCCCCCCTTCTTCACCAGTAGCCAGGCGTCCTCGCCGTCGCGGCCCCGGAACCGGGTCAGGGCGTACTCGCCGTGCAGCTTGGAGCCGTGCCCGTACTCCAGTGACTCCCGAAACCGACCGGGCGTCCCCTGCGGTCGTGGCTGAGCGGCTCGTACCAGCCGTGGTCCCAGACGATTACGGTGCCACCGCCGTACTCGCCCTTGGGGATCACGCCCTCGAAGTCCTCGTACTCCAGCGGATGGTCCTCGGTGGGCACGGCCAGCCGCTTGTCCCCGGGGTCGGCGGACGGGCCCTTCGGGATCGACCAGGACTTCAGGACGTCGTCGACCTGCAGCCGGAAGTCGAAGTGCATCCGGCGCGCGTCATGGATCTGCACCACGAACCGAAGCCGGTCACCGGCCCCTGCCGCCTCTCCCGACGGCTCCCCGGTCCGCTCCAAGTCACGCTTGTCACGGTACGTACGCAGCCGCTCGTCGTCGCCACCCACCACGGCTCCTTCCCTCGGACGTGCGCCCCGAGGACCTGGCAGAGCCCCTCCCGATCAGCGTGGGGCCTGCTGCTCGGTCCCGTCCAGTTCGGCGACCGCGTCCTCGGGTGGGCGGCTCAGAACTCCTCATGGCGGTCTGGGTCGCCGCCGAGCCGCCGGTGGGCCCGCTCCGAGACGGCCGCCATCTGGGCGGCGTCCAGTTCGAAGCCGAACAGGTCCAGGTTGGCGCGCTGCCGCTCGGCGTCCGACGACTTCGGAATGGGCAGGGCACCGAGCTGGACGTGCCAGCGCAGCACCGCCTGGGCGGGCGTCACCCCGAGCGCCTGCGCGACGGCGACGACGGCCGGGTCGTCGAGCAGCCGGACGTCCCGGCCGAGCGGGCTCCAGCTCTCGGTGACGATGCCCTTCTCCGCGTGGATGGCCCGCAGCTCGTCCTGCGGGAACAGCGGATGCAGCTCCACCTGGTTCACGGAGGGCAGCACCCCGGTCTCCTTCTCCAACCGGGTGAGGTGCTCCTCGGTGAAGTTGGAGACGCCGATCGAGCGCACCAGACCGTCCTCGCGCAGCCTGATCATCGCCCGCCACGAGTCGACGTACCTGTCGACCCGGGGGTTGGGCCAGTGGATCAGATACAGGTCCACGTACTCCAGGCCCAGCCGCTGCCGGGACTCCTCGAAGGAGGCGAGGGTCTCCTCGTAGCCGTGGTGGCGGCCCGGCAGCTTCGTCGTCACCACCACCTCCTCGCGGGGCACCCCACTGCTCGCGAGACCCCGGCCGACCCCGGCCTCGTTGCGGTAGTTCACCGCCGTGTCCACGAGCCGGTAACCCAGCTCAAGCCCGTGACGAACGGCCTGTTCGGCCTGCGTGTCGTCCATCGGCCAGGTGCCCAGGCCGGTGGCGGGGATCGCCGTACCGTCGTTGAGCGTGTACGCCGGAATGCTTGTCATGATGGGACCTTTCCTCAACTGTGTCGTCCCTCCAGCGTCACGGATGGAGTGAGCGGTTGCGAGGCGTTCGGGGCGGCGTAGCCTGGACATGATCGACGCCAACCCGGCACTGGAGGTGGGCGATGTTCATCCGAATGCTGCGGCGCCGACTGCCGCGTGGCCTTGTCCTTCTCGGCAACGGCCGTCTAATCCGGGGTTTCAGCGGCGGCGACTACGACGGTCACGGATACCAGTCCTGACACGCCTGCACCCCTGGAACGGGAGGAGGCGCGGTGGCTCAGGACACCGATGCCCTCGTGGCCATGACGCACATCCTTTCACCCCACTGCCGTGTCACCAGGTTGTCCGGCGGGGCCCTCATCGCCGACTGGCGACGCACGCGTTTTCTTGGCATGACGACCGCCGACGTGCGGAAGTTTGTAGGCGGAACGTCCGAGGAACGTGCGGAACTCGTCACCGGACTCGTCCGAGCCGGATGCGCGACGGCCCGACGAAAGGCCTACGCGGACGCCGAGATCGGGCTCTGGCTTCGCGGTGTACATCTCCTGATCCGTGCCATGGGTTTCGGACGCGTCCTTCGGCTGCTCCCCCTGGTCGCCCCTGGCTACGCCCGCGCGGACACCCCTTCCCCGCAGGATGTGGCACGGCTGAAACGAGCGGTCCAAGCACACGGCCGCAGAAGCTGGTTCGTCGACGATGACTGCAAGGCCGAGGCCGTGACGGCATTCGTCCTTCTGCGGCGGTGCGGCTTCGAGGCCACGCTGCACGTTGGCGTGCGTGAGCACCCGTTCGCCCTGCACGCCTGGACGTCAGCGGCCGGGCTGTGCGTTCCCGCCGCCGACCCGCGAGGGCACGCCTTCACGCCGGTTCTCTCGATCGGCTGCGGAAGCGAGTGACATTGGAAGCGCTCCGACTCGAATGGTCCGGCGGCGCGGTGAAGCTGTGGACCGCCGGGGCGATGGCTCGGCAGGGACTCGTGACAACGGTCTCCTCACCGGCCGGCACCGCGGCGGTCGTCGGCTGGGCCCATTCGGTCCATGACCGCCTGGCCGGCGCTCGCGCTCTCCTCGACGCCTTCGACCGCCCCGGAGCCGAGCCGCCGCTGCCGACCGGTGACTTCGCGGCTGTCCTGGTGTACCGGGACCGCGTGCTGCTGATGCGGGACGCGCAGGCACGCATCCCGCTGTTCTTCAGAGAGTCCGGTGGCCGCGTGAGCGCCGTGAGCACCTCGGCGCGCAGCCTGGGGCACGCCGCGGAGTTGGAACACCGTTACTTCTGCCGGTACCTGACCGGGAACATGGCCCAACCGCACGCGGAGTTGAGCCCGTTCGCCGGGGTGCACCGTGTCCTGGGCGGCGAAGTGGTGGAGCTCTCGGTCACCGGGCGGCTGCGCGGCCGGTCGATACTGAGTGCTCGTCGGGCCGGCCTGCCGCCGGCACCACTCGCAGACGGACTCGGCCCCGGTGGCGCCGGGCAGGATCTGCGCCGAGCCCTGGAGCAGGCTGTCGCGCGCCGCCTCGGCAGGACGACCGCGTGCCACGTCTCCGGCGGCACCGACTCCACCAGCGTCGCGTTGCTCGCTGCGCGTCAGCTCGCCGCGGGTGAGGATCCCGACGCGGATCTGATCCTGCTCGCCGGGCGCTTCGGCGGGGGTGAACTGGCCGGGGAGCGGCCGTACCTCGAGGAGGCCGTCGACGCGGTTCGCCGGCTTGCACCAGCGGCCCGTCCGGTGATCGTCGAGGCCGACGACGTGGCCGACTTCGATGACTTCGAGCACCACGCGGGAGACTCGGACGAGCCGCACGCCCACGCCTTCCGTGCCCCGTTCTGGAGCAGGCTGCATGCCGTTGCGGCGGAGCTGGGCTGCGACATCCTTCTCACCGGTTGCGGAGCCGATCCGGTCGTCGACTCCAACCCGCTGCACCTGCACCGGCTGGCGCGCTCCGGAAGGCTCCGGGAGCTAGCGAGCCAGGCACATGCCTACGCCGCAACCAGTGAACGGGGTATCCGTGAGATCGTCGGCACGCACGTGGTGCGGCCGGCGCTTCCGCTGGCGGCCGAACGGTTCGCGAGGCTGGTCCATCGCGGAACAGTCCTCGGGGGACTCGGCAACTTCACTCGGCCGCCCTGGCTGCGCCCCGGATTCGCGCGGGCTCACGGCTACCGGGCGGCCAGCATCGCCGAGAGCCGCTTCGTGTTCGGGCGCAGGCCGGAGCAGTCGCTCTACGACGCGGCCAACTACCTTGCCGCGCCTGACCCGTTGTCCTGGCGCTACGCACAGCAGAACGGGTTTTTCCTCTCCCACCCCTTCCTCGACCCGGAGGTGATCGCGACGATGCGGCGCCTCCCCGCCGAAGCCACGATGCGAGCGGGCCGTTCGAAGGCGGTTCTGCGCGAGGCCATGGCGGATCTGCTCCCGCGTCGGATACACGACCGAACGGCCAAGATCCCCTTCAACGACCTTTACGTCCGTGGTCTGCGGGCACACGGCGACGAACTCATCGACCTTTGCCGCTCCGCACGGCATCCGCTCGTAGCGGAGATGTTCGACGTCGACACGCTGTGCCGGGCGGTGCGGGAGGCGCAGTGGGGGATGGGCGACTCGTACTCCTGGGACCGTGTGAACTGCTCGCTCGCGCTGGTGGTGTGGCTGGAGCGGCTGTCAGAGGTGCGTGCACCGGCAGCGGGGGCGACGGTGCCGGTCACAGCTTGCTCTTGATGTCCCACAGGGTGCGCTCCACCGGCCCTGTTTCGACGATGCGGATGCCGTACCGGTTCTGTGTCACGTGATCGGACTCGTCCTTGCCGTGTGCCGTACTGATGGTCTCCGTAATGTTGACGCCGTGTTCGCCGAACTTCCAGTAGACGGTGATGTGCCGGGTATCCCTCGTTTCCGCGTCGATCGCGTTGTTCTCGCGAAGCGAGCTCTCGTAGATGAGGGAATCAAAACCCGTATCCCTTTTCAGCCAATCGGGTACATGTCCGCCACCCCAACTGCTGAAACCCGATGGGGCGGGCTCGAGGCGGTTGAGGGACACGCGGTCCTTGCGCGTGAGGTGTGCGCTGGCGTAGAAAGCCACCTGGTCGTACTCCGTGTCCTTGGGCAGTTGTACGACGACTCGGGCGCTGACGGTGTCGTTCGCGTCGATTGAACCTCCGTAGCGCATCCACGGTTGGGCCTGTACCAAGTCGCCGGGCTGGTAAATCTCTCTGCGCGACAGCGGATTCGTCCCCTCGAATTGCTTCCACTGCTCGGCAGTGGCTCGCCACTGCTGGCGGAGCCGGTCCTGGGGGACCAGCGGCACCCGTTGCGCCATGGCGTGGAATTCGGTGCCGAGCACGTCGAAACTCAGGTCGCTGTGGTTCTCAAGGGTGATGTCGACCGGCACGGAGAATGCCTTTCGGTCCGGACTCGGCACCGGGGTCCCCGTGATCAGTCTGACGACGGGCCTGACCTCGTGCTGCGACGGCAGGTAGAGATTCTGATAGCCGAAATTTCCTGCCGCGATGACGGTGGTGACGAGCAGTGCCGTGGCTACCCGCTTCGGAGCGGGAATCACGGCCAATGTCCGCCACACGGCGAAGACAGCCCATGCCGAACCCGACGCGAGGGCGCCGAACAACACCTTCCAAGGGACCGAGTCGGCGTTGTTCAGCAGTTCGAGGAAGAGTGTCACATTGGCCAGGACGGCGGCGAACGCACCGACCAGGGCCACCAGGCCGGAGTTGGCGAAAGTCCGGAACAGCCAGTGGTCCACGAGCGCGGCGGCGCCCAGGAACGAGGTGAAGGCGACTGCGACGAGCACTGCACCGGTGAGGCGACCGGGAAAGGTGAAGGCACTGGTCAGGTCCCCGATACCGAAAAGGCCCAGCGTCGCGGTCGTCAGCAGGAGGACCAGCAGGACCGACACTAGACACGCGCGCGACCATCCGTTGTGCGCCAGGGCCCTTTGGGCCCGCTGACGCGAGGAGTTCCGCGAGTTCTTGCGAAGGCTCATGCGGTCACCTGTCGGCCTGTGTCAACGGTTTGCATGGGTGTCTCCTTTGCGGACCACAGCGGACCAGAAGCTCTGCCACCAGGGATTTCGAGATCATCGTCCGTGGAGAACCGCCCGATCGCCATCCGCATGCCTCCGGATGCAGGAGAACCCGGTGCATCACCGCGTCCCATGCCGGGGTACTTCACCAGTGGCCGGTACCGACGACCAGCGGAGCACACATGACGACGGAAAGCAGCACGGGGAACCCAGCGGCCGAGGTGAGACCCGTTGCCGGGCACATCGGGGCCGAGATCACCGGCGTCGAGCTCACCGACGAACTCGACGACGCCGTGGTCGGGCTGATCCGGGAGGCCGTGCTGCGCTGGAAGGTCGTCTTCTTCCGGGACCAGCGGCTGGACCACGCCGGGCACGTCGCCTTCGCCCGCCGCTTCGGCGAACCGGTCGTGCTCGGCCGGCGCGGCAGTGCCTCACCGGCCGGCTTCCCCGAGGTGGAGACCACCGCCGACCGGCTGGAGCTCGGCGGCCGGTTCGGGATGGAGCACGAGGAGTGGCTCCAGCGGCGCCGGCACACCCTGCTGCGCGGCTGGCACTGCGACCACGGGGCACGGATCGACCCGCCCGCCGCGACCATTCTGCGCGCCGAGACCGTCCCGCCGTACGGCGGCGACACCACCTGGGCCAACCTGGCCGCCGCCTACGCCGGGCTCTCCGCACCCGTGCGCGCCTTCGTCGACGGCCTGCGCGCCGAGCACCGCCTCGGCGTCGGCTACCAGCCCCGCCCCGGTGATGACACATATCTGCGCCACCTCCTTGACCATCAGGTGGCCTCGGTGCACCCGCTGGTACGCGTCCACCCGGAGAGCGGCGAGCGGGTGCTCTACGTCAACGGGTACTACGTCGAGCAGATCGCCGGCGTCTCCCGCCCGGAGAGCGCCGCACTCCTGGAGATGCTGCTCGAACAGGCCGTACGGCCCGAGTACACGGTCCGCTTCCGCTGGGAGCCCGGCAGCGTCGCCTTCTGGGACAACCGGGCCACCATCCACCTCGCGCCCGGCGACAACGCCCACCTCGGCTTGCCCCGCGTCATGCACCGGGTGATGCTGCACGGCGAGGTGCCGGTCGGGGTGGACGGCAGGCCGTCGGAGCCGGTCACCGGCACGGAGGCGCGCCGCTGGTGACTCAGGCCGCGGCCCCCGGGCGCCAGCCGAGCGCCGGGCCGAGACTGGTCGCCAGGTCCGTGAGGATCTGGACGTAGTCCTCGTGCTCGAACGTGAACGGCAGGGCGAAGGCCACCTCGTCGACCTCGCGGAACCCGGCGTGCTCGTGCAACCGCTCGACGATCTCCGCCGAGGTGCCGACGATGTCCGGCGCGAACAGCAGCCGCGCCGGGCCCTGCGGGGTGGTGGTACGGGGCAGGCGCTTGGCCGCGTACGCCTCGTACTTGGCCCGCTGCTCGGGTGTGGCGGAGTCGGTCGGGATGACGACCAGGCCCTGGGAGACCCGGGCCGCCTCGCCGTCGGGGTGATGGGCGCGGAACTCGCGGATGTGCGAGCGCTGGATCTCCGCGAAGTCGTGCGGCCCCTCCGGCTCCACGGCCCTGACGACACTGCTCGTCAGGAAGTTCATGCCGTGCTCGCCCGCCCAGCGTGCCGAGCTGAGGCTGCCGCCGCCGTACCAGAGCCGCTGTCCGAGCCCGGGGGAGTGCGGCTGGACGACGTCGGAGAACACCTCGAAGCCCTCGACCCCGCTGAAGTCGGTTGCCGCCTTGCCCCGGACGAAGTCCAGGAGCCGCCGGACCCGCTCGTAGCTGAAGTCCTCCACGTCGGCCGTGTCCGGGTAGAGGGCCTCCCTGACCTGCTCGTAGTGCATGGGCGGGCCCACGCTCACCCCGGGGTTGAGGCGGCCGCCGGACAGGAGGTCGACGGTCGCCAGGTCCTCGGCGAGCCGCAGCGGGTTCTCCCAGCCCAGCGGGATCACCGCGGTGCCGAGTTCGATCCGGCTGGTGCGCTGCGAGGCCGCCGCGAGGACGGCGACCGGGGACGAGATGCCGTACTGCAGATGCCGGTGGCGCACCCATGCGCTGTCGAAGCCCAGCCGCTCGCCCAGCTCGATGATCTCCAGCGTGGACTCGTGCCCCCGGCCCGGATCCGCGCCGTCGAACAGGCCGATGGTGAGGAAGCCCAGTCTGCGCAGGGGGCGTGGGGTGGACGGCACGGGTCCTCCAGCGGTCGTACGTCAGTTCTGCCCCGATTGTGTCACTCGAACATTGCGGGAGTGTGATCAGCTGCGGATCAGGTCAGGGGGATGGTGATCTCGTCCTCGACCGGCGGGTCCAGCTCCTGCGGGCGGTTGCCGGTGGCGGCGAAGCAGCGCAGCCGTACCGCCTCCGGGGTGACGTCGAGGCGCAGGAAGCACTTGAAGAACGGCGGGCTGTAGGTGACCGAGCCCGGGGAGAACAGCTGGGTGTAGATCTTCTTCACGGGCAGCCGGAAGCGGGAGCCGCGGCCCGGGCGGCTGCCGGCGCCCAGCAGGGTCGCGACCAGGCGGGTGCGGCGGGTGACCCGGGTGTCCGGGGCGGGGGTGCGGCCGGTCCTGATGCCGAGGCGCTCGGCGATCACGGCCGTGGCCTCGGCCTCGCTGAGCGTGAAGAAGCGGGGGAGGCGCAGTCTGCGGCCGTACAGCCGGCTGTAGAAGGCGAGGGAGTCGCCGCGCAGCGGGTAGCAGCGGAAGTCGTCCTCGGTGACGTTCGCGATCGACACCGGCGGGATGGTGTGGGTGGCGTGCATGAAGGCGCCGCCGCCGCCCGCGACCACGTACTGGATGGTGCGGCCGTCCACGTCGACGGGGTAGCGCTGGTAGTTGTGGATGTCGCCGCCGATCGCCGCCACATAGTGGTGGGCCGGGTCGCGGACGATGTCGTCGACCGTGCCGCCGCCCTCGATCGGGCAGGGGTGGTGCTCGCCGTCCACGTACAGCGGGGAGCCGGTGACGAGGATCTTCGGGCGCGGCCCCCGGGACACCTCGCGCAGCCAGGCGCCCTGTTCGGCGTCGATGGTGCCGAGCAGCCCGGTGTCGATACCGACGATCCGCACCGGCCCGGCGTCGATGGCCCAGTAGGGGCCGGGCTGTACGGCAGTCTGCTCCTGCGCCGACCGCAACTTCCGGGCCTCCGCCAGGAGTTGCTCGTCGGCCGGGCGCGGCCGGTGCCACAGCAGGGCGCGCCACCAGGCGCGGGCCGGCGGGCGGGGCTTCGGCTCGGCCGGGAGCGGCGGGGCGTCGTCGCAGAAGACGCGCATGAAGGCGCCGAGGTCCTCGTACCAGTCGTGGTTTCCGGGTATCGCGTAGATCGGCGCCGGATAGTCCTGGTACGGCCGGAAGAACTTGGTGCCGTAGTCGTCGGTGGCCCCGACCGGATAGATGACGTCGCTCGCGATCACCGCGAAGTCGGTGTCCCGACCGGCCTTCAGGAAGCCCGGCACGACGGCGTACTGGGAGTCGTCGCCCTCACCGGTGTCGCCGATCACCATGAACGAGAACCGGTCCGCCTCGTGACGCCGGATCACCTTGTCGGCGGGTGCCCCGGCGGCCGCCTGCTGCGCCACCCAACGGCTGCGGGTACGGCCGGTCGGATCGCCGAACCAGGATGCCAGCACCCCGTTGCGGGCAGCCCACATGGTCCTCGGGTCGAACCAGAACAGCTTCTCGACATGGTCCGGCATCAGCCGGCGATAGGCGCCGCGCTCGGCCTCGCCCCAGCCGGCGCCTTCTGCGGTCTCGCGTGAGGAGTCAGACACGCGGGAACCGTACAACGATCAACGGGCTGCTGTGGCGCGGGGGTTCGGACAGGGCGGTTCGTTCGCACCAGTGGCGTCCTGGGCCTGACATGCCGTATCACTGCCTCGGACAGATGCTCCGACCGCTGCGGCTCGCAGAAGCGCGCCGGGAGTCGGCCGTCCTCCCCGTCACCTGGTCAGCGACGAGGTGTGGGAGGTACGGTCCGGCCGCGGTGTCGGTGGCCCTGGCCGTCCGTCAGCCGCCGGATCAGCTCCGGCCAGACGACCGGATCGTGGCCCGGGACCAGCTCGTAGCCCTTGTCCGCCGCCAGTCGTTTGAGGTGCCGGATCGGCGCCAGGGTCGCCTCCGGGGGGACGCCGATCGACGTTCCGGCGGGGCGCTCCTCGTCGATGTTCTCCGTCAGGTCGGCCGCGTCGCAGGTGAACACATAGCCGCCGCCGTCGGCGAGGTCGACCACGAAGCTCTGGTGGCCCGGGGTGTGCCCGGCGGACAGGACGGCCGTGACACCGGGCACGATCTCCTGGTCGCCGTCGCCGAGGCGCCAGTCGATGCGGGGGTCGTCGAAGTCCACCCGGAAGATCGTCTCGCGCTCCACCTCGGGCCGTCCCGACAGCCCGAACTCCAGCTCGGCACGCTGGATGTGCACCGGCACCCGGCCCGCGAAGTGCTTCAGACCGCCGGCGTGGTCGGCGTGCAGATGGCTGACGGCGACGGCCGTGATCTCCTCCAGCGCCACGCCGACGGCGGCCAGCGCCGCCGGCAGGGGCTCGCCGGGGCCGGGGAGCTCTGGCTGGTAGGAGGGGGAAGGGTAGTACCGCCGGCGCAGCTCGGGGTCGCGCAGCAGGGCCGCGTTGAAGCCGGTGTCCAGCAGCAGCCATCCCTCCTCGGTCTCCAGCAGCACGCCCGGCACGGGTTCCCGCACCCGTTCCCCGTGCGGGGCGCCGTGCACCGACACCGATCTGGGCAGCTCCTCCCAGCCGAGGATGAGGGGCAGAACGCGCCGTACGCCGTGTCGGGTCATGGTGCTCCGTCCGTTGTCGGGGGTTCAGAGGTCCAGTTCGAGGATCGTCGAGGCGGCGCGGCTGACACAGATCATCATCGTCGTGGCGGCCGCCCGCTCCTGCGGCCCGATCACCGAGTCGCGGTGGTCCGGGGTGCCGGCCAGGACGGGTGTCTCGCAGCTGCCGCAGTAGCCCTCCTCGCAGGAGTAGGGCACGTCCGGCACACGGTCCCGTACGACCTCCAGCACCGACCGGTCCGCCGGCACCGCCAGCCGCAGCCCCGACCGGCGCAGCACGACCTCGAACCGCCCCCGCTCCGTGTCCTCCTCCGCCCGGACGGGCGGGCCGAACCGCTCGATGTGCAGCGGACGTGCCGGTACTGCGGTGCGGCACAGCTCGGACACCGCGTCCAGCATCGCCGCGGGGCCGCAGGCGTACACGGCGTGGCCGGGCGGGGCGGCGGCGAGTTCCGCGGCGAGGTCGGGCAGGCCCGCCTGGTCCTGGGGGACCAGCCGGACCCGGTCGCCGCCGAGCGCGGTCAGCTCCTCGGCGTAGACGAGGCGGGAGCCGTCCCGGGCGCCCAGGACGAGACGCCACGGCAGACCGCCGGCGGCCAGCGCGCGGGCCATGGGCAGCAGCGGGGTGACGCCGATGCCACCGGCCAGCAGGAGGTACCCGGGGGCCGGGAGCAGCGGGAAGCGGTTGACCGGGCCGTCCACCGTCAGCTCCCGGCCCACGAGGGCCGTTTCGTGGAGTTCCCGGGAACCGCCCCGGCTGTCCGGCGCGCGATGCACCGCGACCGTCCAGGCGGTGCGCTCCTGTGGATCCCCGCACAGCGAGTAGGTGCGGCGCAGACCGGACGGCAGGGTCAGTTCCACATGGGCGCCGGGCTCCCACGGGGGCAGCGGCAGGCCGTCCCGCCGGGCCAGCCGCAGCTCGACGACCTCCTCGGCGATCCAGCGGGCCTGGCGGACCAGAAGACGCGCAAAGGCCGGTGCGGGCGGGTCAGAAGACACGGAAGTACTCCCGTTGTTCCCAGTCGGTGACCTCCTGGTCGAAGCGGGCGATCTCGGCCCGCTTGACGCTCGTGTAGTAGGCCACGAAGTCCTTGCCCAGCCGGTCGGTCAGCTCCCGGTCGGCCTCCAGCGCGTTGAGCGCCTCGCCGAGGGACCGCGGCAGCGGCTCCGCCCGGGTCGCGTACGGCTCGTCGGCGGCCGGACCCGGGTCCAGGCCGCGCGCCACTCCGTTCAGACCGGCCGCGAGCTGGGAGGCGAGGTAGAGATAGGGGTTGGCGGCCGGTTCGCCGATGCGGTTCTCCAGCCGGGTGGACGACGGGCCGTCGCCCAGGACCCGCACCATCGCGCCCCGGTTGTCCCGCCCCCAGACCGCGCGGTCGGGCGCCAGCGACAGCGACCGGAACCGCTTGAACCCGTTGAGGGTGGGCGTCGACAGCGCGCTGGTGGCTCGCGCATGGCGCAGCAGACCGCCCAGGAAGGCACGGCCGTAGGGCGACAGCCCCGGCCCGCCGACCGTGCCGCCGGCCTCGGGCTCCGGGGCGAAGACGCCCGCGTCGCCGCGCACCATGCTCTGGTGCAGATGCCAGCCGCTGGAGAACACCCCGGGCAGATGGGGCCGGCACATGAAGGTCGCGTGGTGGCCGTGCCGGGCGGCGACCTGCTTGACGGCGCTGCGCAGCAGCACCATCGCGTCCGCCGTGCCCAGTCCGTCGGCGGGTCGCAGGGTCAGCTCGACCTGGCTCGGCCCGAACTCGACCTCCAGGGTGCGCAGCGGCAGCCCCAGCTCCTCCAGCGTGCCGCGCAACAGGTCGAGCATCGGGTCGAGTTCGTCGTAGCGCAGCTCGCTCAGGTACTGGTAGCCGTGGTTGAGCATGCCCACCTCGGGTGCCGCGCCCGGCTGGCCCAGGTCGGCCGCGCCCAGCCTCGGGTCGTCCAGCCGGAACAGGTGGAACTCCACTTCCAGGCCCGTGCGGTAGGTGAGCCCGTCCGTCTGCTCCAGAACCGATCGCAGCAGCCCGCGCGTGCACAGCGGGACCGGGGTGCCGGAGGTGAACCGCAGGTCGCACAGCAGCCAGCCACTGCCCGGCGACCACGGCAGCATCCGGAAGGTGAGCGGGTCGGGCACCATCACCATGTCGGCCGCGCCGCGCAGTTCGGGCAGCCCGAGCGGGGTCTCCCGGGTGAACAGCGGGAACACCGTACGGCCCGAGGTGTCCTTGGCCAGCAGGGACGAGGCGATACCGGTGCCCTCGCGCAGTACGGCGGGCACTTCGGAGGCGGTGACGGTCTTGCCGCGCAGCAGCCCGTGCTGGTCGGCGAAGACGAGCCGCACCACCTTCAGCCCGCCGCGCTCGGCGCGGTCGCGGATCTCGGAGGCGGCGGCCGACTGCTCGGCCGTCCACGCCGCGTGGCGTTCGACGAAGTCCACCGCGCTCAGCCGTCCGTTCCGGCCGTGTGCGCCCAGCCGCTGTCGGCCCGCTGTTTCGCGGTCACGGCGGCCCAGTGCTCGGCCCAGCCCTCGGTGGGCCCGATGCCGTCGAGCGTGACCGGACCGCGCAGCTCGGCCGCGCGCGCCGCGGGCAGCACCAGCGGCGGGTCCTCGCCGCGCTCGACGGCGGATATCGCCTCGCCCAGCATCCGCCGGTACATCACGATCGCCTTGTCGGAGCGGCCCAGGTGCTCGCGGGTGCGGTCCTGGATCGCGCCCTGGCCCTCCACCGCCCACTGGTCGTGCACGTTGATGTCGGTCCCGAGCCCGGTGTACGTCGTGGTCAGCTGCTCGGCGGGGTCGTAGCCGTAGCCGTTGGAACGGCCGAAGCGCGGGCGGTAGTCGGGCAGGGTGACCGCGTCGACCCGCTGCCGGCGCATCTCCGCCCGGTCGACCGGACCGCCGACGCTGGTGAACTGGGCGTACCAGTAACAGGACGTGTCGTCGATCGGCACATGCCACTGGGTGATCGCGGTCTCGGCGTCCAGCGGGATGTGGAAGCCGTGCGGGAAGACCTGGTGGGTGACCCGGACATGGGTGCGGCTGCCGTCCATCACGCGGCCCTCGGTGTCGGTGCCGTCGAGCGTGCGCAGCGCCGTGATCCGGATGCCGTAGGGGGTGCGGACGGCGTCGATGTCGGGACGGCCGTACTCCCGCAGGATCTTCGTCATCGGCAGGTCGGTGCCCTGGGAGGCGGCCCGGAACTGCTTGCCATAGCTGTCGGAGGGGTCCTCGTCCTGGAAGAAGCGGTGCAGGTACGAGGCGTGCGCGGGGTCGATGCCGACCTCCAGGGCCTGGAGCCAGTTGCACTCCAGCAGGCCCTTCCAGGCGAAGGTGTGCCCGACGGGGGCCTCGAAGCAGTCCAGCGCGGGCAGTTCGGGCGGCTCGCCGGGGCCGAGGTAGCCCCAGATCACGCCGTTGATCTCGCGCACCGGGTAACTGCCCAGCCGGACCCGGGAGGCGAGGCCACCGCCGGCCGGTTCCGCCGGGGTGTCCAGACAGGCGCCGTCCCGGCCGAAGAGCCAGCCGTGGAAGCAGCAGCGCAGCCCGCCGTCCTCCAGCCGGCCCAGCGCCAGATCGGCTCCCCGGTGCGGACAGCCCCGGTCGACCAGACCGAGCTCACCGTTCCCGTCCCGGAACAGGACGAGGTCCTGCCCCAGCACTTTCGGGGCCACCAGGGGCCGTACGCCGTCGAGTTCCTCGCTCAGGGCGACGGGCTGCCAGTAGCGGCGCATCCAGGTCCCGGCGGGCGTGCCCGGACCGGTCCTGGTGAGCCGTACGTTCTCTTCCTCGCGCATCTGACGCCTTTCTGTCCCGGTCACGGAGACCGTAATGATGGAAGGATCCAGAGCGCCAATAATTGGATCCAATATTTACGTGGACGTAACAGCCTCTCCGGCGGCGCACGTTGAGCACGCACACCGCCATGGCCGCGTCGGCTGCCATCATCACCAGACCCGCCCTGCCCCGTCCGGTGGCCGCCATCACCGCGGCCAGCGGCAGGACGGCCAGGTGTGCGGCGAGGAACGGCCCGCGCGGGGCGACCGGGTGACGGCAGAGCAGCACGCCCGCCGCCACCCAGCAGAACGACCGGGCGAGTTCGATCCCCGGCCCGTCGAGCGCGTGCAGCGGCGGCAGATGCCAGGCGTACGCCGACACCGTCCAGACCACCGCGCCCAGGCGGGCCCCGCCGCGCTCCCGCGAGGAGAGCGGCCCGGTCGCGCCGACGGCGTGCGCCAACAGGCCCGGCCCCAGCACCGCCAGCGACTCGAAGCGGACCATCGCCCACACGTGTGCGTCCACCCCGCCCGGTGCCCGAACCAGCAGCAACGGGACGGCGAGCACGGCCGCGGCCGCCGCGGCGGTGAGGACACACCGCCCGGTCAGCCGCCGGGCCCCGGGCACCAGGACGATCCGGAGCGCGGGCCACGCCAGCGTCAGCGTGACCGCGAGAACAGCTCCCAGCAGACCGACGGCGACCGTCGGGTCCGCCGGTCCGTACCCGGTGCCCACCGCGTCGGTGTGTCCCGCGTGGCCGCCGTGCCCCGAGGCGGCACCGGCGGTGAGTACGGCGGCCCCCGTCACGACCAGGACCGCGAGCGCGGCGAGCGATCGCAGTACTGGGGCCCTGGGCGGGCCGTAGACGGTGGTCATCCGGCGCAGCAGTGGCCACCGTCCGCCTCCGCCGTGGTGGCCGGCGGATGGCAGGAGACCGGCGCGGGAACGTCCAGGGCGGGGTTGCGGTCGAAGAAGCCGTCCGGTTCGAGGCGCAGCCGCGCCCGGGCCACCGGCATCACCGGCCACTCCTCGGGACGCGGGAAGTGGTGCGAGCCGACCGTCGCCCACAGCACCAGATCCGTGCCGTCCAGCGAACGGTCCTCCTCCTGCCAGCGGTGCACCCCGTCCGCGCCGGGCTCGGCCTGGTTGGGGTACTCGCCGGCCACGAACCGCCGCGCCGGGTCGTACTCCGTCGCCCACAGCTGCTTCGCCACGAACGGCGCCCGCCGCGCGCACACGCTGTCCGGACGCACCGGCAGCACCGCCGTGTTCTCCACGTGCACCCGGTACGCGGTCGGCTCACCCATCCGGTTGCGCGCCTCGGTGCTCTCCACCCGCCAGTGCAGGGCCCGGGAGGCGTCCGTGGACCGCCCGCCCTCGGCTTCGCTGAGGACAGGGCGCAGGACCGTCCGCGCCGCGTTGCCGTACGGGTCGAGCGACGGGTCGCTCTCGTGCTCGGCCGTCACCTCGACCAGCCGGTTCGCCGTCCCGTCCACCGCCATGTCCAGCCGTACGGCGAAGAAGTGCTGGTGGTTGGTGACCGCCACGTTCGGGGCGACCCGCCGGGCGTACGGCGTCTCCTCGTCCTCCGTGACACCGGTCGCGGAGAGGATGCCGGTCATCTTGATCTCCAGCATGACCGAGCCGTCCTGGTACAGGGACCAGTAGAAGCCGTAGTCGTAGTTGGCGACCGTGGCGAACGCCGAGATGATCAGGCGGCGGGAGCGGCGCACCTCCGTACGGCCGGTGCGTCCGTCGTGGTGCTTCCAGAGGATCCCGTCGTCCTCCTCGTGCATGCACACCGCGTTGGGGATGACCCGGGGCACGCCGTCGCCGCCGAGGACCGCCGCGTCGAAGTAGTGGATGACGCCGAGGCAGTCGCAGCCCAGGGCGAGGGAGTTGGTGAGCGGCCCGGCGCCGTACTCGCCCCAGTCGAAGAAGTTCTTGCGGTACTGGGTGGAGGCCGTGTCGAAGTACGGCACGTACATCTCGTTGACCGAGGCCCGGCGGATCACCTGGCGCGGCCCCCTGCCGCCCGCGTCGAAGCTCAGGTCGTGCAGCACCAGGCCCTCGCGGTGGCTGAAGCCGACCTGCACCGACCAGCCCTGCCAGTCCACCCGCTGCCCGGTCACGGTGAAGCTCGGCCCCTCGGGCTGGATCACCTCCAGCGGCTTCAGACCCGCCCGTTCGGGCACGGTCCCGGCGGCGAACACCCCGGACTCCTCCGACAGCGGCACCACCCCGTGGTCCTCGATGTACAGCACCTCCATCGACTCCATGTCGATGATCGGCACCACGCCCTGCACGGGCCGCGCGTAGCCGTTGTCGTCCTCCGACTCGCGGTGCCACACACTGCCCCAGGTCAGCCTGCGGCCCGGGTGCTCGGGCGGCTCGAACCCGCCGATCGACTCCGGGTCGACCATCACCAGCGACACGTCGTGGATGCCGCGCAGCGCGAGCGCCTCCCGGAACCGCGGGTCCGCCCGGCACGCGGCGGCGGCCTGCCGGGCCTCCTCCGACGAACAGCCGGGGCTGCGCACGTCCAGTTCACGCCAGGCCATGGACTGCGGTTTTTCGCCGAGTTCCAGGTCGACTTCGTAGCCGAGGCGCGCCGAGGGGCAGATCACCACCGCGCGGGCCCGCCGGGCGTCGCCGGGCCGGGCGGTGCGCGCGTGGTGCTCGTCCAGGGCGACGCCCCAGAACCGGGCGTCCCCGGTGACCCGGGAGTCGTCCTTCAGCACCTTGACGGCGACGGCCAGTTCGGCGGCGGTCAGGGGATCCAGCGGGTGGGGTGCGGCGGCGGACGCGGGGCGGGGCGCGAGGGTGCTCATGCGGGGGTTCCTTCCGGGGTGGTGCCGGTGGTGCGAGTGGTGCCGGGGGTGTCGGGTGCGAGGTGGATCGTGCCGCCGTCGGCTCGGGGGTCGGAGGCGGCGTCCAGGCGGCCGTCACGGGTGAGCCGGGCCACCTGGACATGGCCGGCCAGATCGCTCGGACCCGGGGCGGTGACCACGGGAACTCCCGGTGACACGGCGGGCGTTGCCGCTGGAACCGAGCCGGGTTCGGCGAGCAGCGTCTGCTCCTCGAAGCCGATGTCCCGGGCACCGATCACCCAGCGCGGGTCCGCGAGTACGGCCGCCGGGTCGGCGTCCGGGTCGGCCAGCCCGGGCAGGGTCTGGGCGAGGATCTGCGGCTGGGCCCGGCCACCCTGGCAGCCGGCCGCCAGCAGCAGCGCGGGGGAGCGGCCGATCACCGGACACAGCGTGTGCGGCGGGCGCGCGCCCGGGCGCAGCAGGCCGGGATGCCCGGGGAGCAGACTGAACGCCGAACCCCGGTTGTGGAGCACGATCCCGGTGCCCGGGTCGCAGAGTCCGGAGCCGAAGGTCTGGTAGACGCTCTGGATGAGCGAGACCGCGAGTCCGGAGGAGTCCACGGCCGTCACCGCGACCGTGTCACCGGACGGCCGGAACGGCGGCCGTGGCGGGAGCGTGCCGGCCAGCGGCGCCGGGTCGAGCAGCCCGTCGAGGTCGAGCCGCTGCCCACGCGGATCGCCGAGCAGCCGGTCCCGGGCGGCCGAGGCATCCTGGCAGCGGGCGGCCAGCAGACGGGTGCGCTCCGCCGCGGAGCGGCCGGGGGCACCGGCCGCCGCGGACAGCAGGGCGGGGAGTACGGCGCCCTGACTGGGCGGGGGCGCGGCCCACCAGCGGACGCCCATCGGCTCGACGCCCATCGACTCGTCGCCCAGGGCTTCGCCGTCCACCGGCTCGGCGTTCACGGCCTCGGCGTCCTCCGGCTCGGCGCCCATCGCCTCGACGCTCACGGTCTTGACGTCCGCAGCCTCGGCGCCCAACGGCTCGACATCCACCGCCTTGGCGCTCACCGTTTCCGCGCCCCCGTGCTCGACGCCCCCCTCCGCGATGCTCACCGGCTCCGCGAACTCCGCCCGGTGCGCCGCCAGGTCGGCCGCGATGAGCGGGCTGCCGAGGTCGCGCAGTCCGTCGGCGAGTGCTTCGGCGACGGCGCCCCGGTAGAACGACCAGGGGTCGTCGGCGAGTTCGTCGAGCACCGTCGCCAGCCGGGGCTGGGGGAGCGGGGCGCCCTCCGTGACCAGCCGGCCGTCCGGGCCGGTCAGCAGCGCCGACAGGCCCGGATCGGCCTTGATCCGCGCCTCGTTGTCCCGTACCGCGCGCGCCAGCCCGGCCGAGACCGTCGCCCCCGCCCGCGCCAGAGCGGCGGCGTCCCGCAGTGCGGCGGCGAGCGCGCCCGGCGTGCCGTACGCCTCGGCGAGCGCCGCCCAGCCCGCCACCGCGCCCGGCACGGTGACCGTCCCCGGACCCTGGGCCGGCATCCTGGAGTCCGCCGCGCGCAGCGCCTCGACGTCGGTGCCCGCCGCGGCCGCCCCGACGGACAGCAGCGCCCGCACGGTGCCGTCGGGGGCGTGGACCAGGGCGACCAGGTCGCCGCCGAGGGAGCACTGGTGCGGGTAGACGACGGTCAGCGCGGCCGCCGCGGCCAGCGCCGCGTCCACGGCGTTGCCGCCGCGCCCGGCCGCCCGCCGAGCCGCGGCGAGCGCCGCGGGGTGCGGGGCGGCCAGGGCCAGTGCGTCGGCCGGGGTCACGCGGCGTCCTGGGGCAGCAGCAGGGTGCGCGACGGGGCCGCCTCGGCGCCCTGGAGGGGCACGGGTAGCGAAAGCATGTCGTAGACCCCGGCGGGGGCGTGCAGCAGGTCGACGACTTCAAGAATCAACACGTCCGCGCCGCACAGCAGTTGGTGTGTCTCCCAGTGCGTGGTGTAGGCGACCGCCTCGATGCTGAGGTAGTCGATGCCCGCCGTGCGCACCCCCGCCTCGATCAGCCGCTCGGCGCCGTCCGGGGCCAGGCCGACCCACTGCCGGGCCTTCCACGGACTGCGCAGCACCCCCGCCGAGTTGCTGGTGCGCAGCAGCACCCGTTCCTCGGTGCCGAGCCCCGCCGCGTCGAGGTCGGCGGCGGTGATCTGCTCCTTGACATGGGTGAGGTCCAGCACCCGGGCCGCCCCGTTGAGGGCCGACAGGTCCAGCCGGTCCACGGTCTTGCCGCCGTCGACGAAGTGGGCCGGGGCGTCGATGTGCGTGCCGGTGTGGGCGCCGATGCGCCAGCGGCTGACGTTGGACGGATCACCCGCCGTCCGCGACTCGACGACCTCCATCTCGGGCCGCCGGCCCCAGTGCAGCATGCCGGGGTGGATCGGCACGGAGACGTCGATGGCCTTGGTCACATCGAGGTGCATGACACGCTCCTATTGGATGCGGATAGTCTGTAAATGGATCCAATGTCGATGAACAGTGGACGGCGGCGGCGTGACAGACTGCTCCACCACCGCGCGGCTCCCGTCAGCCCCCGAGAAGGGTGAGACCCACTCCGATGACGCCCCAGACCGACGAAGGCGCCCTCGTCGACGACATCGCTGCCCGTATCCGCGCGCGGATCATGGACGGGGAGCTCCCGATCGGGAAACCGCTGCGCCAGGCGGCGCTGGCGGCCGAGTTCGGGGTCAGCCGTACCCCGGTGCGCGAGGCGCTGCGCCAGCTGCAGAACGGCGGGCTGATCGAGATGCAGCCGCACCGCGGCGCGGTGGTGCGGGTGCCGGCGCCGTGGGAGGTGCGGCAGGCCTACGAGGTGCGCGCGGAGCTGGAGGCGCTGGCCGCCCGGCGCGCGGCCGCCCGCATCACCGACAGCCAGCTCGCCGAGCTGCGCCGCCACAACGAGGTGCTGCGCGCGGCGGCGGGCGCCGGAGCCGCGGGCACCCCGGACACCACCCAGGCCAACGACTGCTTCCACACCGTGGTCTGCCAGGCGGCGGACAACCCCTGGCTGAGCCGGATGATCGACCGGATCAACGAGAGTTTCCCGCGCAACGTGTCCTCGCTGGCCCTGACCGGTGACGAACGCCACCGCCAGCTGAACATCCGTCAGCACGACGCCATCGTGGCCGCGTTGACCGACCGGCACGAGGACCGGGCGCAGGAGGCCATGCGCGAGCACGTCATCAGCGCCGGCGAACATCTGACCGCCTGGTACGAGCGACGCTCCCAGACCGTGTTCCACGGCTGACCCGCCTCCGGCAGTCCCGGTGACCGCCGTCACCGGGCACCGCCGGGAACCAGCCGAGCGGGGGAGAGGAAGTCCAGGTCGGGGCGGGGGAGTTCACACACCAGGTCGGCCAGGGCCGCCCCGATCGCCGGACCGAACTTGAAACCGTGTCCCGAACAGGCCGAGGCCAGCAGCGCCTGCGGCACACCGGGCACCTCGCCGACCAGGAACCGTCGGTCCGGCGTCATCGTGTACAGACACGTCAGGCTCTCCGTAACCGGGCCCGCACCGGGCAGCACCCGCCTCACCGCCCTTGTCAGCAGGGCGAGTTCGGCATCGGTCGCGGCGGGTCCGACCGCGTCCGGATCCCACGCGGGACCCGAGTCGAGACCGGCTTTCAGCCCCCGACCGTCGGCGGCCGGAAAGCCGTAGAGCAGCCCTTCCGGGAGATCGACCGAGAAGCTGCCCAGCCCGCCGGGCCCGAGCGGCCCCGCCGGATCCGCGGCGAAGTACGCGTTCACGATCCGGGTGACCGTCAGGTGCGCGGTCAGCGACGGCACCAGGTTCGGCATCCACGGCCCGGCGCACAGCACCAGCCGGCGGGCGCGCACCTCCCCGTCCGCCGTCCGGACGACGACCCCGTCGCCGTCCGGACGCCAGCCCGTGACCCGCGTGCGGTCGGCGATCGTGGCTCCGGCCCGTTTCGCGAGGGCGAGCTGGGCGCGCAGGGTCGCGCGGGCGTCGATGATCCCGGCGGCCGGGTCGTGCACCGCCGTGAACCCCTCGGGCAGCCGAAGCCCCGGGAAGATCCGGTCCGCCTCCGCGCGGTCCACCGCACGGCAGCCCGGACCACGCAGCGGATCGGGCCGCTCCCCGGGCGCCGCGTAGAGCCCGCCGGTGACCTCGACCAGCCGGGTCCCCGCGGCCTGTTCCAGCTCGGCCCAGGCCCGGTAGGCGGTGTCGACCAGGCCGTCCCAGTCGGGGTGCGGATAGGCCCGGCGGATCATCCGGGTGGCGCCGTGTGAGGAGCCGCGGTCGTGTCCTGCCGTGAACCGCTCGATCCCGAGCACGTCCAGCCCCCTTTCGGCCAGCTGCCGCAGCGCGGCGCCGCCGTGCACGCCGAGCCCGACGACCACGGCGTCTCGCCGGGCGCTCGCGGACGTCCGGGCGGCACGTGTGCGCGGGCGACGGGCCGGGGGCCGGGAGGCGGCTGCCGTAGCCGCCACGGCGGCAGGTCCCGACGCCTCCGCCCCACGACCCGTGCCCTGTGTGTCCGCCGCGATCTCCGCGACCGCCTCCACGAGGGCGTCCAGGTCGCCGTCGTCGGTGTACACGTGCACCGACGCCCGCACCACCTTGGCCAGCCCGCGCGGCTCCAGGTCCCAGCGGCCGTGGTCGGCAGGCACGGCGATCAGGTACACCCGTCGCAGCGCCAGTCGCCGCTGGACCTCGCTCGCGTCGAGCCCCTCCACCACGAAGGTGACGATCGCCCCGCCCGCCGCCGGCGGGTCGGTGAGTCGTACGCCGGGGACCGCGCCGAGCCGCTCGCGCAGCCGCGCGGCGAGGGCGGCCAGCCGGCCGAAGACGGTCGCGGTGCCGAGCGTGTGCAGGTCGGCCAGGGCCGAGCCCAGGCCGAGCCGCAGTGCGTGGGCGGCTTCCCACAGTTCGAACCGCCGTGCGTCGGGGGCCAGTTCCCAGCTGCGCTCGGCCGTCCAGCGGGCCCCGCGCACATCCGGTGCCTGCGGGGAGAGCCGTTCGAGGAGCGGTCGGCGCACCGCCAGCAGGCCCGTGCCGCGCGGACCGCGCAGGAACTTGCGGCCGGTGCCGATCAGCAGATCGCAGCCGAGGGCGGTCATGTCGACGGGCAGCTGGCCCAGTGACTGGGTGGCGTCGAGAAGAAAGGGCACCCCGTGCGCGGCGGTCAGCGCGCCGATGCCGGCGGCCGGTTCGACCAGTCCCGACGAGGTCGGCACGTGTGCCGCGGTCACCAGCGCGGCGGGACCGGTGCGCAGCGCCTGCTCCAGGGCCTCCAGATCGGTCGCGCCGTCGGGCCCGTTGGGCAGCACCTCCACCCGGACTCCCGTGTCGCGCTCGGCGGCCAGCAGGTGCAGGGCGCTGCTCACATAGCTGGAGCGGGCGGCGAGCACCCGGTCCCCGGGTCGCAGCCGCAGCGCCGACACGATGCGCTGCCAGCCGGCGGTGGCGCTCTCGACCAGGGCGATCTCGTCCGCGTCGACACCGAGCAGGCCGGCGGTACGGGTGTAGACGGCAGCCAGGTCGTCGGCGGCGAGCTTGGCCGCCTCGTAGCCGCCGTGCAGACTTTCGGCGCGCAGCTGGGCGATGACCGCCTCGACCGTGTCCGAGGCGAGCAGCGCGGCACCGGCCGCGTTGAAGTGGTGACCGGTCGCGCAGCCCGGGGTGCGGGCCCGCTCGGCGGCCAGGTCGAAACCGGCGGGGGCCGGCGGCACCGCCGTCACGGGGGCGCTCACAGCGCCATCGTGATGCTCTTGGGCTCGGTGAACCCGTCGACCGCCGCGTCGCCGAGATCCCTGCCCAGACCGGACTGCTTGCTGCCGCCGAACGCCACGGCGGGGTCGAACTCGTTGTAGGTGTTCACCCACACGGTGCCCGCCTGGAGCGCCGCAGCGGCGCGGTGCGCGCGGCCGAGGTCGGTGGTCCATACGCCGGCCGCGAGGCCGTAGTCGCTGTCGTTGGCGAGCGCGATCGCCTCCTCCTCGGTGTCGAAGGGCAGCACCGCCGCGACCGGTCCGAAGATCTCCTCCCGGGCGATCCGCATGTCCGGCGTGACGTCGGTGAACACCGTGGGCCGCACGAACCAGCCGGGTCCCGGCAGCGGTTCGCCGCCTGTGACCGCCTTGGCTCCCTCGGCGCGGCCGAGGTCCAGGTAGCCCGTGACCCGGTCGAACTGCTCCTGGGAGACGAGCGGTCCGATGTTGATCCCGCCCGAGAGGCCGGGGCCGATCCGCAGCGCCTCGACGGCCGGCAGCATCCGGTCCAGGAACTCCTCGATCACCGTGCGCTGCACGAGCAGTCGGCTGCCCGCCGTGCACATCTGTCCGGAGTGCCCGAACACGGCCCGCACGGAGGCCGGTACGGCGGCGTCCAGGTCGGCGTCGGCGAAGACCATGTTGGCGGACTTGCCGCCCAGTTCGAGCGTGAGCCGCTTGACGGACGGCGCCGCCGCGGCCATGATCAGCCGCCCGACGTCGGTGGACCCGGTGAACGACACCTTGGCCACGTCGGGATGCGCGACCAGCTCCGCCCCGGTGCGTCCGTCGCCCGTCACCACGTTGACGACGCCCTCCGGCACACCGGCCTCAAGACACAGCGCGGCCAGCCGCAACGCGGTCAGCGGGGTCTGCTCGGCGGGCTTGACGACCACCGTGCAGCCGGCCGCCAGGGCCGGGGCGAGCTTCCAGGCCGCGATCATGAAGGGGAAGTTCCAGGGGAGTACGGCGGCCACCACGCCCACCGGCTCCCGGACGCTGTACACATGCCGGCCGGGCCCGGCGGGATGTACCGTGCCGGTCAGCCGGGCCGGGGTGCCCGCGAAGTGCCGGATCGCCTGGAGACCCAGCTCCACGTCACCGCGGGCCCGCTCGATCGCCTTCCCGTTGTCCAGGGTGTCCAGGACCGCCAGCGCCTCGGCGTCCCGCTCCACCAGGTCCGCGAGCCGCAGCAGGACGTCCCGCCGGTCCCGGGGCGGCAGCGCGCGCCAGCGGCCGTCGCGGTGCGCGGCCGAGGCGGCGGCCACCGCCGCGGCCACGTCCGTGGCGTCCGCCTGGGCGATCGTGGTCAGCGGCTCGCGGGTGGCCGGGTCGAGGACCGGGATGCGCCGGGCCGAGGCGCCCGTGGTCCAGGCGCCGCCGATGAGCATGGGCTCGCACTCGGGCAGCCTGGGCAGGGTGATGCTGGGGTCCAAGGGGTTCTCCTTGTCGTTCGTGGAACGGGCGGCGCGGTTCCTCAAGCGGTTTGGCTCAAGCGGACGGCTCGAGCGTGAGGGCTCAGGTGGGATCGCCGGGCCGGTGCGCCGCGCTGGGCCAGGGCTCGCGCACGGCCGCCGAGACCGCGCGGGCGGTGGTGAGCACACAGCGGTCGAACTCCGCCCGCCCGTGGGCCGCGTTCGCCTCGGAGACGTCCCTGCCCCACACACCGGTCTCGCTGACCTGGTCCATGCGGTAGTCCCAGAAGGAGTCGACGTCGACGTGCGAGGTGGCCCGCTCCATCCGCACCAGCCCGGGCGCCAGGTGCAGCATCACCGAGGTCTCGAAGTAGTTGGCGTGCATCAGCGCCCGCCCGTAGGTGACATGGCCGTCGACCTCGGGCCCCGGGTACATCGTCACGTACCCCAACGCCCGTACCCGGGCGTCCCGGTGACGCACCCTCAGTTTCTCGGCGGACACGTCGAGCGCGCCGTTGTTCCAGATGTGGCCGTTGAGCAGGACGAACTGCCTTACGCCGCTGGCGTACAGGGAGTCGATCACGTCCTCCACGACGGCGATCAGCGTCTCGGGGCGCAGCGCCACCGTCCCGGCGAAGCCGCCGTGCGAGGCGGACACGCCGAAGGCCAGCGGCGGCAGCACCGGCACGCCCGTCAGCGCGGACACGCCCAGGGCGACCGCCTCGCAGATCCGGGTGTCCACGGCCAGCGGCAGATGAGGGCCGTGCTGTTCGGTGGCGCCCACCGGGATGATCACCGCGTCGCCGGCGGCGACGGTGGTCCCGGCCTCCTGCCAGGTCAGCTCCTCCCACGGCAACGGCGCTCCGCTGCCGCCGAGTTGCGCGGCGAGTGCGGGCACGTCAAGGCCGGTGGGGACGCTCAGACCGTTCGGCCCTGTGATGACGGACGGCATGTCTCTCCTTTCCTCGGGGGTACCGGGGTGTCGTTTCCTCGGGGGCGCGGGGCTGTCGTTCGGGGTCACCAGCGGCGCCGGCTCTTCTCCGGGAGCAGGTCCAGGGCGCGTGCCGGGACAGGACGGTCGCCGTCGACCGTGGTGATCCACACGACGGCGTCCGGGCAGTAGTCGCTGATGAGTTCGCGGCACACCCCGCACGGCGCGATGATCCGGAACCGTCCGGCGGGCTTGATCTGCACGGACACCACCGAGGTCACCGCCAGCGGCGCACCGGGCGGGAGCCCGCCGCGCGCGGTGCCGAGGGCGACGCCCTCCGCGCAGATCGAACTGCGCCGGCAGGAGCCCTCGACATGGACGCCGGTGTGGATCCGGCCGTCCGCGGTGCGCAGGGCGGTGGCCACCTCGTGCCGGTCCGGCTGCCACACCCGGTCCAGCAACGCCTGGGCCACGGACAGGAGTTCGGCGTCCTGCTCGCTCATCTCCGGCGGGACGACCACGGGTGCGGCGGTCATGCGCCGAGCCCCAGCAGGCGGGCCATGTTGCCGCCCTCGATCAGCGCCCGGTCCTTCTCGTCCTCGACCGCCTTGGCGATCTTCATGCGCTCCAGGTCGAAGTCCGAGCCGGGCCACTCGCTGCCCATGAGGATCTGCCGGGGGCCGAGCCGCGCGTAGGCCCGCTTCACATCGCTCATCAGCGTCGCGGACGTCTCCAGATAGACGTGCGGCTGCCGTTCGGCCACGATGATCGCCTCCGGCACGTTCCACACCGCGCCCATGTGCGCGATGATCGTCGGCACCCCGGGGTGGTCCCGGGCGATCTCCTCGATGGCCAGGGGCGCGCAGAAGGCGTCGTCGAGGGCGTTGACCAGCACCATCAGCCCGCGTCTTGCACAGGCCTCGAACACCGGGTCGAGCAGCCCGTGGTCGGCCACGTGGTAGCCGTGCAGGCTCGGATGCAGTTTCAGACCCACCAGTCCGGCGTCGGCGATCCGGTCGATCTCCTCGATGGCGTCGTCCGCCTGCGGCAGCACCTGGCCGAAGCCGAAGAACCGGTCGGGGTGCGCGGCCACCAGCGAGGCGATGAAGTCGTTCTCGATGCGCTGCGCGAGCGAGCACACCATCGCCATGTCCACCCCCGCGGCGTCCATCCGGTCGAGGATGCGGCGCGGCTCGAAGGGCTTGTAGGGCGGCGGCGCCTCGCCCTTGCGCGCGCCGGTCAGGTAGTCGGAACGGCCGCGCACGTCCTGGGTCGTGTTGTAGGCGTCGATGATCAATGCGGGTCCTCACTCACGGGTACGGGGCCGAGGGGCAGATGGCAGCGCACGCGGCGGCCCGGCGATATCTCGCGCAGTTCCGGGTGCCGGGTGCGGCAGAGGTCGGTGGCGAACGGGCAGCGGGTCCGGAACAGACACCCCTCCGGCGGGTCCGCGGGGTCGGGCAGCTCGCCCTCCAGAGGCTGCCGTTCGACGGGCGGGCCGGGCCGCAGCTCCGGCACGCTGGCCAGCAGCGCGCTGCTGTACGGATGGGCGGGGCCGGAGAAGAAGGCGTCCCGGGGAGCGGTCTCGATGATCTCGCCGAGGTACATCACGGCCACCCGGTCGGCGATGTGCCGCACCACGCCGAGGTCGTGGGAGATGAACAGCATCGTCAGACCCCGGTCGCGCACCAGGTCCGACAGCAGGTTCAGCACCTGGGCCTGGATGGACACGTCCAGCGCGGAGACCGCCTCGTCGGCCACCACGAACCGCGGCGAGGACGCCAGGGCCCGGGCGATGCCGATGCGCTGGCGCTGGCCGCCGGAGAACTCGTGCGGCTTGCGCCCGCCGGCCTCGGCCCCCAGACCGACCAGGTCGAGGAGCCCGGCCACGGTACGTTCCGCCTCGGCGCGGCTCGCGCCCCGGGAGCGCAGCAGCGGTTCGGCGACGATGTCGGCGACCGTGCGGCGCGGGTTCAGCGAGCCGAACGGGTCCTGGAACACCATCTGGAGCTCGGCCCGGGTCCGCCTCAGACGCCGGCCGCGCAGCCGGGTCAGATCGGTGCCGAGGAAGTCGATCCGGCCCGCCGACGGTTCCACCACGCGCAGCAGCGCCCGCCCGAGCGTGGACTTGCCGCACCCCGACTCGCCGACCAGGCCCAGCGTCTCGCCCTCCGCGATGTCCAGGTCGACGTCCCGCAGCGCCCGCACCCGGCCGCCGGCCCGGCCGGCGTAGTCGACCCGCAGCCCGCGGGCGCTCATCAGGACCTCGCTCATACGGCGGCTCCCGCAGCCTGAGCCGCGCGAGCCCGCGCCCGGGCCTCTGCGGGGAGCACACAGGCGTCCAGGTGGGCCGGGCCGCCATGGCGCCGCCGCAGCTCCGGGCGGCCGTCGCAGCCGTCGTGGGCGAACGCGCAGCGCGGCCGGAAGCCGCAGCCGGGCGGCCGCGCGACACCGGCGGGCGGACTGCCGGGGATGGCCGGCAGCCGCTCGGGCACCGGCCCGTGCAGCGGAGGCACCGAGCCGAGCAGGCCCATCGTGTACGGGTGCTGGGGGTCGAACAGCACCTCGTCGCGGGTGCCCTGTTCCACGATCCGGCCCGCGTACATCACCGCCACCCGGTCCGCGTCCTCCGCGACCACCCCGAGGTCGTGGGTGATCAGCAGCACGGACGTGCCGTGCTCGCGCTGTACCCGCTTCAGCAGCGCCAGCACCTGGGCCTGGATGGTCACGTCCAGCGCGGTGGTCGGCTCGTCCGCGATCAATACCGCCGGGTCGTTGGCCAGCCCCATCGCGATCATCACGCGCTGGCGCATGCCGCCGGAGAGCTGGTGGGGATAGGCGCGCGCGGCCCGAGCCGGGCCCGCGATGCCGACCTCGCCGAGCAGTTCGACAGCACGGCGCGCGGCCGCGGCGCGCGGGACGTCGCCATGGGCGCGGATCGTCTCCGAGACCTGCGCGCCCGCCCGGTGCAGCGGGTTGAGCGCGGCCAGCGCGTCCTGGAAGACCACCGCCACGTCCTTGCCGCGCACCCGGCGCAGCTCCCGCTCGGACGCCCCCACCAGCTCCCGGCCCCGGAAGGACACGGATCCGGCGATGTGGGTGCGGGGGCCGCCGTTGAGGCCGACCAGGCTCATCGACAGCGCCGACTTGCCCGACCCGGACTCGCCGACCAGCGCGAGGATCTCGCCCCTGCGCAGCGTCAGGTCCACCCCGTCCACGGCGGGCAGCCGGCCCGCCGGCACATCGAACCCCACACACAGCTCACGGACTTCGAGCACCGCCTCCGGAGGGGGCGCGTCGTGCGCGCCTCCCGACGCGGTCGTGTCGTGGGCGGCCTCCGGACCAGTCACGCCATGCGCGCCCTCCGGCGCCGTCATACGGCACCGCCCACGGCCAGCGCCGCCCGGTGGATCAGCTCGGCGACGCGCTCGGGCCACACCAGGGTGGTGTAGTGGCTGCCCGGCACGTGCTCGACGGTCGCCTTCATCCGCTCGGCCATGAAGTTCTGGATCTCCGGGCGCAGGGTGCGGTCGTCGTCGGCGACCAGGTACCAGCTGGGCAGCGACCGCCAGGCCGGGACACCGGTCGCCTGGGTGAAGATCAGGTTGTCCGCCTTCCGGCCCTCCGCCTCGACGACCGCCCGCTGCTCGTCCGACAGGTCCGGGCCGATCTCCGCCCAGAACTCCGCGCTCGGCTCGGACTTCCACTCGCCGTTCGGGCCGCGTCGCATGTACTTGGAGATCTCCGCGGGTTCGTAGCGCTCCACGATCCCGTTGACGGTCTCGCCCTCGTCCGGCCCGAACGCGGCGATGTAGACCAGCCCCGCGACACGCGGATCGCGTCCCACGTTCGTGATCACCGCGCCGCCGTAGGAGTGCCCGGCGAGCAGCACCGGGCCGCTGGTGCCCGCGAGCGCGGCGGTGGTCTCGGCGATGTCGTCGGCGAGCGAGGTCATCGGGTTGGTGACCGTGACCAGCCGGTGGCCGTGGGCGGTGAGCAGCGGCTGGACCGCCGACCAGGTGGTGGGCCGTCCGCCGGCGCCGTGGACCAGCACGATGTCCATCGGGATCATCCTTTGCGTAGGCGCGGGTCGAGGACCGTGTAGAGCAGGTCGACCGCGTGGTTGACGAGGGTGAACAGCAGGGCGATCGCGAGGGCCGCGCCCTGGACCACCGGGTAGTCGCGCTGCAGCACGCCCTGCACGAGGAGGCGTCCGACGCCCGGGTAGGAGAAGACGGTCTCGGTGACCACCGAACCGCCCAGCAGGGACCCGAACTGGAGCCCGAGGACGGTGACGATGGGCAGCCAGGCGTTGCGCAGCACGTGCCGGCGCACCACCGCGCCCTCGCCGAGGCCCTTCATCCGGGCGGTGCGCACGAAGTCGTCGCCGAGCACCTCCAGGACGGAGGCGCGCACGATCCGGGTGATGAAACCGGCCATCGACAGCGCGAGGGTCACCGCGGGCAGGATCAGGTGCTGGAACCACGGCCACACCAGTTCGGGCCGGTCCTGGAGGATCGCGTCGAGCAGGACGAAGCCGGTGGTGGGCCGGTAGTCCAGGGTGCTTGGCAGCCGGCCGAGGACCGGCAGCCAGCGCAGCCACACGCCGAACACCACGATGGCCAGCACGCCGAGCGCGAACCAGGGCAGCGAGAAGCTGACGGTCGCCACGGCCCGGGTCGAGGTGTCGATCCAGGTGCCCCGGCGCAGTGCCGCGACGACTCCGGTGACGACGCCGAGTACCACCGCGACCGTCATGGCCGCGAGGGTGAGCTCCACGGTCGCGGGCAGCGCGTCGCCGAGCAGGCCGAGGACGCTGTTGGAGCCGTAGAACGAGGTGCCGAGGCGCAGATGGACCAGGTCGTCGAGGAAGTGCCCGTACTGCGTCAGCAGCGGCTGGTCGAGTCCGAGGGCCTTGGTGACGCGTTCCTCGTTGGCGTCGAACTGCCCGGCGGAGGTGTTGCCGCCGCCCGCCGCGAGCGAGGTCGCCGGGGAGCCCGGCAGCAGCCGTATCGCCACGAACACCAGGGAGGCCAGCGCGAACAGCACGACGGGGATCACGGCGAGCCGCCGCACGAACGCCCCGACCGCTCCCGCCGGCCGGGGCAGGCGCACCCCGGTCAGCACCCCGGTGCCCGCGCTCATGCCGTCCCCCTCGGGTCGAGGGCGTCCCGCAGGTCGTCGCCGACGAAGTTGCACGCCACGACGAACAGCAGGGTGAGGGCGGCGGGCAGCACCACCAGCCGGGGAGCGGTGTACAGGAACTCCTGCCCGGCCTGCACCATGTAGCCCCAGTCCGGCTGCGGCGGCTGGATGCCCAGGCCGAGGTAGGACAGGCCGGCGGCGAAACCGGCCGCGATCGACAGCGTCATGACGACCTGGGCGAGCAACGGGCCGCCGATGTTGGGGAGTACCTCGCGCAGCAGGATGCGGGGCGCTCCCGTGCCGCCGAGCCGGCAGGCCACGACGTAGTCCTTGGCGGCCTCGCGTGCGGTCAGGGTGCGGGCCAGCCGGGCGAGACCCGGCGCCAGCGAGCTGCCGATACCGACGACCAGACTGACCGTGCCCGGTCCGGCCGCCGCCACCAGCAGGATCACCAGCAGGATCGACGGGAAGGCCAGCGCCAGGTCGACCAGCCGCATCAGCGCCTGCTCCACCACGCCGCCCGCGTATCCGGCGACCAGCCCGACCAGGGTGCCGATGCCGGCCGCGAGCGCGGTCGCCGCGAAGGACACCAGCAGCAGCGGACGGGCTCCGTGCACCAGCCGGGCCAGCTCGTCCCGGCCCAGGTCGTCGGTGCCCAGCGGATGCCCCGGCGCCCCGGGCGCCAGCAGCGCCGAGGAGGTCTGGCGCAGCGGGTCGGCCGCCACGACCAGCGGTCCGAGGAGGGCGATCAGGACCGTCGCGGCGAGCAGCAGCCAGGCGAGCAGCGCGGGCCAGGAGCGGGCCACCCTGCGCCGGCGCAGCGCGCCCAGAATCCGTCGTGCCGTCCCGGGCCGGGGCGGGGAGGCCGCGGCGGCGGGGGCTGCCGCCTCCACCGCCACGGCGTCGACCGCGGCGCCGGTCTCAGACACTGGCCTTCTCCATGTAACAGCGGTGGTTGGCCAGGGCGTCGGTGTTCATGCCCTTCACGTCCGCACCGCTGACGACCAGGTTGCTGAAGCAGGCCAGCATCGACAGGACCATGTACTCCTCGGCCCACCGGCGCTGGATCTTCGTGTAGGCGGCGGTGCGCTTCTTGGTGTCGGTGAGGTTCTTGGCCGTGTAGAGGTCGTCGGCGAGGGAGGCGGCGCCCTTCAGGGTGTCCATGCCGGAGAGCTTGGAGCCGTAGATGCTGGTGGGGCTCGCCATGGCGCCGACCATGTCGTCGGGGTCCGGCACGTAGGTGTTGCGTTCCCAGATCATCAGGTCGTGGTAGTCGTCCTCCCCGTCCAGGAGCCGGCTGAAGTAGGTCGCGGGGTCCACCGAGGTGGTGGCCACCTTGAAGCCGACGTCGGTGAGGTTCTGGGCGATGATCTGGGCCGCCTTGGGGTGCCAGGAGTCGCTGGCGGCCATGAGCCGGATGGTGCGCCCCTTCGCCCCGGCCTCCTCGACCAGCCGCTTGGCCTGCGCGGTGTCCTGGGTGCTGAGGTCGGCGAGCGCGGTGTCGTAGCCGCTCTGGGCCGGCGGGATGGCGTAGCCCCTGGGTTCGGCGCCGACGCCGTAGAACGCCTGCTGGAGGATGGCCTTGCGGTTGATGGCCAGATTGATGGCCTTGCGCACCTTCAGTTCGGGGACCCGGCGGGCGTCGATCATCATGATGGCGTCGGCGTTCTGCGGGGTGTCGTACACCTTCACCGCGCTGTCCTTGCGCAGCTGTGAGACGGCGGAGTACGGGGCGAACTGGGTCGCGGACACGTCGCCGCTGAGCAGCGAGCTGACGATGGTGGACGGGTCCTGGACCTGGCGCAGCACCAGCCGGTCGATGGGGGGTTTGCCCAGCCGGAAGCCGTCGAAGGCCTCGAGCGTGATGGACTGCCCCGCGGTGGCGGTGGAGAAGGCGAACGGCCCGGTGCCCACGAGGTGCTTGCCGATGTCGGCGCCGTACTTGTCCAGCGCGGACTTGGAGATGATCCGGCCGCCGATGTCGGAGAGCTTGCCGAGCACGGTCCGGTCCGGCTTCTTGAGGACCATCTTCACGGTCATGTCGTCGGGTGCGGTGAGCGATGCGACGTTGGCGCCCATGCTCGACAGCGGCCGGGTCGCGCCCTTGGGCAGCGTCTTGTCGTCCGGGTCGAACTGGCGGCCGAGGCTGGCGAGCACGTCGGCGGAGGTCAGCGCGGTCCCGTCGTGGAACTTCACCCCTTCGCGCAGGGTGAAGGTGTAGGTGAGCTTGTCATCGGATATGGTCCACGTCTTCGCCAGGTCCGGTGTGGGCTCGTTGGTCTCGAAGGAGATGAACGTCAGGCCGCGGCAGATGCAGTCGACGGCCATCCAGTCGCCCAGGGAGGTGTAGAAGGCCGGGTCGTTGACGGCGCTGGTGGCGTCGATGGCCAGGGTGAGCGTGCCGCCCTTCCCGCTGCCGCCCCCGTCCTGGGCCGCGGCACCGCACGCGGTGAGCAGGGCGGGCAGCCCGAACCCCACGCCCACGCCGAGCAGTCCGGCACCCCGGAGCATCGTCCGGCGCGAGACGTCCCGCGACCCGGTCGCCGGCACCGACGACGGGGTGGCGGCGGCGGTCGAGGGCGATCCAGATGTGTGGTCCGGCATGGGGCCTCCTTGGGCACCGATCCTGAGAATGGATTAAATCTGCGCTGGATTGGATCCAAAAACATGCTCAGTGGCTCCCGATTCCCTCTCGTGTCCCTGCGGTTAAAGGCGTGTGAAGCGGATCCCGGAGAGCGTGTGGCACACGACGGGGGCGTCCTCGGCCCCAGGCCCCGGTGCCGCCGAAGATCACGCCGTCCGCGCGGACGGCTTGCGCAGCGCCCGCACGGCTCCGGGCAGCACCGGCCGCGACCTCGCAGTGGTGAGGGTTTCGACGCCCCGGTCTTCGAAGGAGCGCAGGGTTTCATCGGTGACGACCGATCCCGGAAAGCGCGCCACGACTTCTGCGCTGCGGCAGGTGGCCTCACTGGGCGCCGGCCTGCGGCACACGCGGGATCCCGCACAGCAGCTCCCGGTCCGGAAGCGGCTTGCGGCCCGGACACCTGAAGCGCCGCTCACGCCGCGGCAACCGCGGCTCAACCGCGGCTCAAGACGGTCCGCAGCTCATCCGGCACGGTCCACGGAGTCGTCCCCGGCTCTTTGCTTCAGCTGCTCATGTCCGGAAACGGGGCGTCGATAGCATTCCGGCATTTCCGGCGGGACCGGTCACCACTCGTAGGGGTTCGCGGGGGCGCCGTACGGGTCCTGCGAAGGGTGCGTGGGGCGATGAGGGGTGCCCGGTCGGCCGGTGGCGCCGGGTGCCGGCTGGGTGGGGACGCCGAACTGGCCGGTCCCGCCGGGTGCCGGGCGGTTCCGGGTGCTGTACCGGTCCGTGGCGGACGGCGCGGTGCGTGCCGCCGTGCCGTACCGGTCCGCGCCGCCGGGAGTCGGGCGGCCGTTGCGGCCTCGGGGCGGGCGCCCGCCGCGCCGGCCCGGTGGGCGTGAGCGTGCCGCCCGGGGCGACGGCGCCGGCCGGGCGTTCTTCCCGGGAGCCCGGCGGTTCCAGTCCCCTTCGCCCAGGACCAGCAGCGGGTCGAACATCACCACCACCCCGGCCAGCAGCAGGAACACGGCCGGGCCGAGCAGCATGGGCAGCAGCAGCGAGGTCGGTGACGCACTCGACCAGGAGGTGACGGACGCCGCGTGCACATCGACGCGCACGGCGGCCATGGCGGTGTAGTGCATGCCCGACACGGCCAGGCCCATCACCAGGCTGGCGCCCAGACTCGCCGTGAAGCCCCGCACCGACACGGCCGCCCACAGTGCCGCCGTCGCCGCCGCGATCGCGATCAGCACGGACAGTGCGACCGTCACCCGGTCGTAGTGAATCGTTCCGTCAAGGCGGAGCGCGGCCATGCCCAGGTAGTGCATGGCCGCCACGCCCAGACCGGTGACGACACCGGCCGTCCAGAGCGTTCCCGTGGTCGCGCCCCGGTAGCCGACCGCGAACACGCCGATGCCGACCACCAGGACCGCCACCGCGAGACTGAGCAGGGTCAGGCCCACGTCGTAGCGGATTGTGGTCTCCCGGACATGGAAGCCGATCATCGCGATGAAGTGCATCGTCCAGATGCCGCAGCCGATCGAGGCCGCCCCCAGCGCGAGCCAGCCGGGCCGCCACGACTGCCCGTGGTGGTACAGCGACCTGACGATGCAGCGCAGCCCCAGTGCCCCGCCCAGACAGGCCATCAGATAGGCCGCGACCGGAGTCACGGCGCCGTAGTGGAAACCGTCCGTCGTGCCGTGCATGTGTGCAACTCCCCCCAGAGTCACGGCTGTTGTGGGGGAAGGTACTACGCGCCGGGGGCGTGCGCCGGGACTTCGGCCGCCTCCGGGGCCGAAGGGTCGACACAGCTGCCGCAGGGGAGGTCTTCGGACGGGGTACAGGCGGGGTACAGGCGGGGCTCAGGGTGCGACGATCTTGATCGCGCTCATCCAGCCGTGCCCCCCGGGCCGTGTCTGCAGGGCCATGTGCAGCAGCTGGATGCCCTCCAGCTCCCGGGCGTGCCGCAGGCCGCCGACGACCACCGGGTTGAGTCCGCCGGAGGAGACCAGCTCGGCCACCTGGTCGCGGGCCGCCGCGTCGTCGCCGGCGATGAACACGTCCAGCGGCAGCCCGCCCACCTCGCCCGCGACCAGCGAGCCCGCGAACGTGGTGTTGAACGCCTTCACCACGTGCGTGCCCGGTGCGGCGGCCTCCGCGAGCTGCTGGGCGCCGGAGCTGTCCGCGGGCACCGTGAGCGAGTCGAAGGTGGAGAAGTCCACCGGGTTCGAGATGTCGACGACCGTCTTCCCCGCGAGCTGGTCCCCGTACTCGGTCACGACCTGCCTGGCCGCGTCGAACGGCACGGCCAGCACCACCACGTCCGCGGACCCGACCGCGTCCGGCACGGCGGGCGCCACATCCGCCCCCGGCGTACGCTCGCCCAGGGCGTCGGCGAGCGTGGCGGCCTTGGCGGGGTCCGTGCCGATCAGCCGGACCGTGTGCCCGCCCGCCAGGGCGCGGGTGGCGATACCGCCCGCCATGTTGCCTGTGCCGACGATGAAGACCCGCATGGGTGAGCCCCTTCCGTGGGGTGGGAGCTGCCGACGGCCGGTCCGGGGCGCGAGGTCGCCACACTCCGGCTCAATAAGGATAAATCGGTCGGCTTGCCGCGGCTCGGGCTGGTGACAGGGGGTGGTCGTCGGCTCTCGTCGGCCCGACGGCCGGGCCGGGTTCCTCGCCCCGCTCTCCTGGTGGCCGGCTGTGGCGGGTAGCGTGGCGATCATGGGGGACTGGAAGACGCGGCCGGCGTCGGACGCGGACGTCGAGGCGGTGGCCGAACTGCGTGCCGTCGTACTGCGGGACGACCTGGAGCGGCTCGGCCGGTACGACGCGCGGCGGGTCCGGCAGCGGCTGCGGGACGGGTTCGCCGCGGCCCACACCCGGGTGATCGAGGTGGGTGGCGCCTTCGCCGGCTGTGTGGCGCTGCGGCCGGCCGGGGACGCCCGCCGGCTGGAGCACTTCTATCTGGCGCCGCACGTGCAGGGCGGCGGCATCGGCTCGGCCGTGCTGCGCGAGCTGCTGGAGGGGTGCGACCGCGACGGCGTCCCCGTCCGGCTGAACGTCCTGCAGGGCAGCGCGGCCCGGCGGCTGTACGAGCGGCACGGGTTCCTGGTCGAGACCGAGGATCCGGTGGACGTGTTCATGGTTCGCCTGCCCGCCCCGCGCGTGCCGTCCCCGCCCTCCCGCTGAACACCGGTCCGCCCGGACCGCCCCGCCCTGCATAGGGAAAACCCTCGACTGACCTCGACGTGACTGACATGTGCGGGTCAAATCTGGAATCCTCGCTCACCACACGCTTTCTCCATGGCGTGTCCACGGATCACGGACCACGCACCCCGGTTCCTGGATCCCGGTTCCCGCACAGCTCAGCTCGTCCCGGACAGCACATCCCCGTCTGCCCGGTCTGTCACCGGCCGCGACCCGGCGGCCGCAGCAGGAGGAGTACGAGTGAGACGTCTTCCCCACAGACGGGCCACGGTCGGAGCCGCACTGGTCTCCACCGCCGCCTTCCTCGCCGTCGGCATCCAGTCGGTCCCGGCGAACGCCAAGCCCGCCACCCCCCACCCCAGCCCCGTACGCACCGGCGGCCTGGAGGCCAAGCTCACCCCCGCCCAGCATTCCGCGCTGCTCAAGAGCGCCCGGCAGAAGACCGCCACGACCGCCCGCACCATCGGTCTCGGTGCCAAGGAGAAGCTGGTCGTCAAGGACGTCGTCAAGGACAACGACGGCACCGTGCACACCCGTTACGAGCGCACCTACGCCGGTCTGCCGGTCCTCGGCGGCGACCTGGTCGTGCACACCCCGCCCGCCTCCCTCGCGGCCGGCACGGTGAGCACGACCTTCAACAACAAGCGCACCATCGCGGTCTCCACGGTCAGCGCGGCCTACAGCAAGTCGGCCGCCCAGACCAAGGCGCTCAAGGCGGCCAAGGCCCTCGACGCCCAGAAGCCCACCACCGACAGCGCCCGCAAGGTGATCTGGGCCGGCAACGGCACCCCGAAGCTCGCCTGGGAGACCGTGGTCGGCGGCCTCCAGGACGACGGCACACCCAGCCAGCTGCACGTCATCACCGATGCCACCACCGGCGCGGAGCTCTATCGCTACCAGGGCATCAAGACCGGTACCGGCAACACCCAGTACAGCGGCACGGTCACCCTGAACACCACGCTGTCCGGTTCGACGTACCAGCTGTACGACACCACGCGCGGCGGCCACAAGACGTACAGCCTCAACAACGGCACGTCGGGCACCGGCACCCTGATGACCGACACCGACGACGTCTGGGGCACCGGAGCCGGCTCCAACACCCAGACCGCCGGCGCCGACGCCGCCTACGGCGCCCAGACGACCTGGGACTTCTACAAGAACACCTTCGGTCGCAGCGGCATCAAGAACGACGGTGTCGCCGCCTACAGCCGCGTCCACTACAGCACGGCGTACGTCAACGCCTTCTGGGACGACACCTGCTTCTGCATGACGTACGGCGACGGCACGAGCAGCACCCACGCGCTCACCTCGCTCGACGTCGCGGGCCACGAGATGAGCCACGGCGTCACCTCGAACACCGCCGGTCTCAACTACACCGGTGAGTCGGGCGGGTTGAACGAGGCGACCTCCGACATCTTCGGCACCGGCGTGGAATTCTACGCCAACAACTCCACCGACGTCGGTGACTACCTCATCGGCGAGAAGATCGACATCAACGGCGACGGCACGCCGCTGCGTTACATGGACGAGCCGGACAAGGACGGTTCGTCGGCCGACAGCTGGTACTCCGGGGTCGGCAACCTCGACGTGCACTACTCCTCGGGCCCGGCGAACCACATGTTCTACCTGCTGTCCGAGGGCAGCGGCAGCAAGACCATCAACGGCGTCACGTACAACAGCCCGACCTCCGACGGCGTCGCCGTCGCCGGCATCGGCCGGGCCGCGGCCCTGCAGATCTGGTACAAGGCGCTGACGACGTACATGACGTCCAGCACCAACTACGCGGGCGCCCGCACCGCCGCCCTGAGCGCGGCCGCGGCGCTGTACGGCACCAGCTCCACCCAGTACGCGGGTGTCGGCAACGCGTTCGCCGGCATCAACGTCGGCAGCCACATCACCGTGCCCACCTCGGGCGTCACGGTCACCAACCCGGGCAGCCAGTCCTCGACCGTCGGTACCGCGGTGAGCCTGCAGATATCGGCGAGCAGCACCAACAGCGGCTCGCTGACCTACGCGGCGACCGGACTGCCGACCGGCCTGTCGATCTCCAGCTCCACCGGGGCCATCACCGGCACCCCCACGACGGCGGGCACCTACAGCACGACCGTCACGGTGACCGACTCCACCGGGGCCACCGGCACCGCGTCCTTCACCTGGACGGTCAGCTCCAGCGGAGGCGGCGGCAGCTGCACCTCCACGCAGCTCCTCGGCAACGCCGGCTTCGAATCGGGCAACACCACCTGGACCGCGACCAGCGGCGTCATCACCAACTCCAGCAGCGAGGCCGCCCACGCGGGCTCGTACAAGGCCTGGCTCGACGGCTACGGATCGACCCACACCGACACGCTCTCCCAGTCGGTGACGATCCCGTCCGGCTGCACCGCCACCACCTTCACCTTCTACCTGCACGTCGACACGGCCGAGACCTCCACCAGCACCCAGTACGACAAGCTGACGGTCACCGCCGGTTCGACCACCCTGGCCACGTACTCCAACCTCAACGCGGCCACCGGGTACGTGCAGAAGTCCTTCAGCCTCGGGTCCTACGCGGGCTCGACCGTCGCCCTGAAGTTCAGCGGTGTCGAGGACTCCTCGCTCCAGACCAGCTTCGTCGTCGACGACACCGCCGTCACGACCGGCTGACGTACCGCAGCTGAAGCCGAGCGTCCCGCACCCGCGACCCGGGTGCGGGACGCTCGCGCGGATCAGCTCAGCGGGTCCAGCGTGAGGTACGCCTGCTGCGGACTGCCGTCGTTGACCAGCGACTCCTGGTTGCCGACGTCGTCGAAGGCGAAGGCGTAGGCCTTGCCGTCGGCCATCTGCGCGTGGATCTTGCGCGCGTAGTGGTTGGTGACCGTGTCCAGGTAGAAGTCGGCCGGGTTGGTGTCCGGCTGGTTGGCACTGGTCAGCAGCGTCGACCGGTTGAAGCCCGCGCAGAGTGTGCGCGATATCGGGCCGCGTACCAGGTCGTTGGGCGCGTCGAGCAGGTTGTGGCAGCCGAAGATGCTGTTCGCGTCCGGCTTCTGGAAGCTCGTCACCACCGCTCCGGCGGAGTTGGTGAAGTTCATGACGTTCCCCGAGACCCGGCCGTAGTACTTGGTGTTCGGCTGGTCGGCGAACGGCGTGACGGTCAGGGTCGACGTCGAGTACTTCGACCAGACCCGGTTGACATAGTCGTCCATGACGGTCGACGGCAGCGCCCCGGTCTCCACGCCGTACAGCGGGGAGAGCGCGCGGAGCACGGTGCCGTCGGACCGGGTCTGGACCAGGTTCGCCCAGCCGCCGGGCTGGCCGCGCAGGGCGCTGAAGAACCCGTTGTAGCCACCCGACTTGAGGTGCCCGGTACTGGCCGTGCTGCCGTCGGCGCGCTGCACTCCGACCGCGTACGGCACCGAGAACATGTCCACCTGGGTGCTGTTGATCCACAGACCCGAGTCGTTCAGCGTGTACTCGGACCAGTTGAAGAGGATGTTGCGGTTGGGGTCGGTCGGGTTCTGCACCGCGGGCTGCACCAGGCCGCCGGTGGTCAGTCTGAAGTCCAGCTTCTGGCCGTAGGAGAAGTAGATCCGGCCGGAGAACTTCGGGATCCGGATCGTCTTCGACTGGCCCGCCGCCGGGCCCGTGATCGAGGCGTCCGGCGCCGGGGTCGGCGGGTTGCCGCCGGCCGGCCAGGCGTGGAAGGTGCCGTTGGCGTCGGCCCAGCCCTGCTGTCCCGTGCTGAGCTGGGTGCCGAGGTCGTACACGTACACCTGGTCGGTACGGCCGGAGTTGTTGGTGATCTTCAGTGGGATCGTGTCCGGCACCGCCGCGTCGGCCGGCTGCGGCGTGCCCAGGCTGAGCACTCCGCCGATCAGCGCCGCCGCGGCCGTCAGGGGCAGCGTCCGGCGTGCGAGTCCTGTGCGCACTCTCCACCTCCGTGTGGGGTCGGGGTTGGTACGGAAATTGGTCCGGACCAATTTTGAGAGCGCTCTCAGCGTGGCGGTGGGGCGGGTTCATGTCAATGCGCAGGACGAAAGAAGGGACCCGTCGGTCGACGGGCCCCTTCTTTCGGTGACGTCTGGTTCGGTGACGTCGGTGGATCAGAGAGCGCGCTTCAGCAGGTCGAGCAGCGCGGCCCAGTGGCGCTCGGCGGCCTCGGCGGAGTACGCCGGGGTGTCGGCCTGCGTATAGCCGTGCGCGGCACCCGGGTAGACCTCGCAGGTGTTGCGGATGCCGGCGGCGTCGAGTGCCTCCTGGAAGGTGCGGATCTGCTCCGCGGTCATCGAGTGGTCCTGGTCGGCGAAGCCGAAGTACAGCTCCGCGGTGATGGGGCCGACCATCAGGTGCGGGCTGTCCGGGGTGTCGTTGACCAGTCCGCCGCCGTGGAAGCCGGCCGCCGCGGCGACCCGCTCCGGGAAGACAGCGGCGGTCCCCACGGCCAGCCGGGCACCCATGCAGTAACCGGTGATGCCGACCGGTCCGTCCGCCACCAGCGGGCTGTCGGCCAGCCAGTTCAGGTAGGCGTCGGCGTCCCGCTTGACGCGGTCGGGCGTCAGCGACTGCAGGATCGGCATGATCCGCTGCCAGATGGTCGGGTCCGCGGCCGGGTCGATGAACTCGGGCAGCTCCACGACCGGCGTACGGCCGCTGCGGTAGAAGACGTTCGGGATCAGCACTGTGTAGCCCGCGGCGGCGAGCCGGTCCGCCATCGACTTCAGGTGGGGACGGATTCCGTACGCGTCCTGGTAGAAGAGCACGCCCGGGTGGGGGAGTCCGTCGGCGGGATGGGCCAGGTAGGCGTCGGCGACACCGTCCTCGGTGGTGATGTCCACGTCGGTTCCCTGTACGGCGGTCATGGCGCAAGTGCCTCTCTGTGGAGTCGGCGTCGGGGTGGGGGACACCCGGCGCGGCATGTCGCGATCATCGTGGCACGCCGGGGTGAGCGAGCCGCGGACGGGGGATCGTCGAGTTCACTCGAAGCGGGAGGTGTCGCCCGCGCCCCGGCGGACGATCTCCGCCTCCCCGCCGGAGAAGTCGATGACCGTGGTCGGCTCGGTGCCGCACTCCCCGGAGTCGACCACCGCGTCCACCTGGTGGTCCAGCCGGTCCTTGATCTCCCAGCCCTGGGTCAGCGGCTCCGCCTCGTCCGGCAGGAGCAGGGTGCTGGACAGCAGCGGCTCGCCGAGTTCCGCCAGCAGCGCCTGGGTGACCACATGGTCGGGGATGCGGACGCCGACGGTCTTCTTCTTCGGGTGCAGCAGCTTGCGCGGCACCTCCCGGGTCGCCGGGAGGATGAAGGTGTAGCTGCCGGGCGTCGATGCCTTCACGGCCCGGAACACGTCGTTGTCCACGCGCACGAACTGGCCGAGCTGCGCGAAGTCACGGCACATCAGGGTGAAGTGGTGCCGGTCGTCCAGATGCCGGATGCTGCGGATCCGGTCGATGCCGTCCCGGCTGCCGAGCTGGCAGCCCAGCGCGTAGCAGGAGTCGGTCGGGTATGCGATGAGCGACCCCGACCGCACCGAGTCGGCGATCTGGGAGATGCTGCGCGGCTGCGGGTTGTCGGGGTGCACGTCGAAGTACTTCGCCATCCGCCGAGCTTATGCCGTACGGCGACTCTCGGCCGACCTGGCCGGACACGCGCCGGACGGCTACGAGGCCGTACCCGGCGATACCGGGATGCGTGCAGGCCCCTGCCCGCCCTAGGCGGGTCCGGCGAAGTCCGCTGCGGTACGGCAGCGCCCCGAGGGGCGCTGGGGGTACCCCCGGCCGAAGGCTGGGGGAGGAACTGCGCGACCAGCCACGACGGCGCCGCAGTCGGCAGAAGACATATCGCGGCACTTCCAGCGGAGCGCTTGGTCGTGGCACGGCTCGGTGGCTCCGACGCGGCCCTCGTCGGCCCCGTGAATCAGTGGCTTCGGAATCGGTCTGCATGATCGGTGGATTCCGGGGCACCCGAGGGGCGAGCCACCCCGGGGCCCTCCCCCCGGCCCCGGGTGAGGCTTTCTCCGCCGGCGGCCCTTCCCCCGAGGGCCGCCGGCGGAGCCGTGCCCGGTGGCCGGGACCAGGCTTCGATCATCGGGTAACGTCCGTGGACCGAGGCTGAAGCGAGGGACGAGGGGCAGGGCGAGATGGCAGGCCGAGCAGGCGAGGGCCCCCAGTACCCGACACCCCTCGGCGACGACTGGGCCGCGCGGCTCCTCGACCATCTGCGTCCCGGCGCCCGCGACCCGCGCCGGGTCGTCGCCTGGCTCGCCGGCGCGGTGCAGGGGGCAGTCTGCCTCCAGGACGCCGCCGGCACGGTGCTCGCCGGGACCGGGATCCCCCTCGACGCCGACCTCGTCGCCGACGTGGTCGCCGGACGGATCTCGGCCGCCGCGGTCCAGGACGGCGACCGCCACCTGCGGCTCGTCGCCGTCCGCGCCTCCGACCCGCGTCCGGCGGCCGCCGGACTGCTCGCCGTGGCCCGCGAGACCCCCTTCGACCGGCGCGCCGCCGAGATCGTCACCCACACCGCCGGGGTCGTCGAGCTCCTGCTGCGCGAGCGGGAGCTGACAGCCGCCGGGCACCGGCTCCGGCGGGCCGCAGCCGACCTGCGCCTCGCCATCCTGCAACTCCTGATGGTGGAGGACACGGTCTCCGCCCGCCGCGTCGCCTCCGGCCTGTGGCCCGGCCTGCTCGACACCGACAGCGCCTGTGTGTACATCGTCGAGGGGCAGCCGGCGGAACGCGACGGCCTCGCCGAGGACTGCCTCGACATGACCCGCGGCCAGGCCCTCGTGGTGCGCTGCCCCGCCATGGACGGCCACGTCATCGTCCTCAGCCCCGCGCCCGCGACGGCGGAGCGGCTGCGCTCACTGGTCGACGGCCGCCCCGGCACCTTCCTCGGCGGCAGCGTCCGGCAGAGCCTGGCCCAGACGGCCACCGCCTACGGCCAGGCCGTCAGCGCCCTCGCCGTCGCCCACTTCCGCCCCGACCAGGCCGCCGTCTACGCCGAACGCACCCACCCGGAACGGCTGATGGACCCCACCGTGCTGCACGCCTGGTCCACCGCCGTGCTGCGGCCGCTCGACACCCTGCCCCACCACACCCGCGCGGAACTCCTCGCCACCACCCGCCTCGGCCTGGAGTTCACCGCCGTCAGCGCGGCCAAGGTCCTCGGCGTCAGCCGCAACACCGTGCGCGCCCGCATGGACCGGGTCGAGGCGTTGCTCGGCGCCGACTTCTCCGACCTCACCGTGCGCGCCACCGCCCATCTGGCCCTGAACACCCATGCGGCCCTGACGGAGGATCTCGCCGCTACGGTGCCCGAGCCGTCCGGCGTCCGCCTGGACGACCTGCTGGCGAGTCCGGCGCTGCGGGCCTGGGCGCACGACCTCCTGGACCGGCTGGTCCGGGACGGCCGCGACCTGCGCGGCACCCTGCGCGCCTGGATCGCCGCCGACGGGAACGCCGAACGCGCCGCCCAGGACCTGGGCGTGCACGCCCAGACCGTCCGCGAACACGTGCGGGGCGCCGAACCCGTCCTGGAACGCCAGCTGCTGGCCGCCGGCACCGACCTGTACGAGGTCGTCCTGGCCCACCTCGCCCTCGGGGACCTCACCGCCCCCGCCCTGCTCCGGGCGAATCAGGGCCAACCGGACTCACCTGTGCACGGGTGAGTCCTCGGCGTCCACGAACGGGCATCGGCGCGATACCCAACGGCCGGATCCGGACGTATGTTCACGATGCGCGGGGGCACGACCGGAACGGGGGACCGGTCGCCGCCCCCGCGATCCCCGGTCGCCCCCTTGCGACCCCGTTCACGCCTCCAGGCACACCGGGATCTCCTGCCAGCCGAACGCGATGAACGACGGCACCTGCCGCAGCTCGTCCTCCCCGACCGCGAGCCGCAGCCCCGGGAACCGCTCGAACAGCGCGGGCAGCGCGGCCAGCGCCTCCGCCCGGGCGAGCGGTGCCCCGATGCAGCGGTGCACCCCGATCCCGAACGCCAGATGGTCGTCGCCACCCCGAGCGGCGTCGAACGCGGCCGCGTCCGGCCCGTAGTGCGCCGGGTCAAGGCCCGCCGCCGCGAACGTGGTGATGATCGCGTCCCCGGCCGGAATGGTGACGTCCCCGACCTTCAGGTCGCTCACCGCGAACCGCAGCGGCAGCGAGGCGATCGACGGATGGACCCGCAGCGTCTCGTCGATCACCGCGTCCCAGCCGACCGCCCCGGTCCGCACCGCCGCCAGCTGCGCCGGATCCGTCAACAGCGCCACGACCGCGTTGCCGATCAGGTTGACCGTGGTCTCGAAGCCGGCGCCGATCACCAGCAGCAGCGTGTACAGCAGCTCCTCGTCGCCGAGCCGGTCGCCGTCCTCGTCGCGGACCCGGATCAGCTCCGTGGTCATGTCGTCGCCCGGATGCTCCACCTTGTACGCGATCAGCCCGCCGAGGACCGTGCCGATCCGCTCCTGCACGAACGCCGCGTGCTCGGGGGTCGGGTCGGAGGTGTCCATGATGGCCGCGATCAGCGCACCGGTGTCGTCCCGCATCTCGTCGGGCACCCCGAACAGTTCGCAGATCATCCGCATGGGCAGCGGCTGTGCCAGTCCGGCCCGCAGGTCCACCACAGCGCCGTCGGATCCCGCGGCCGCCAGCGCGTCGAGCAGCTCCGAGGCGATCGCCGTGACACGCGGCCGCATCGCCTCGGTCCGCCGGTGCGTGAAGCTCGGCGCCACCAGCTTGCGCAGCCGGGTGTGGTCGGGGCCGTACGCGGAGAGCATGTTGAACACGCCGATCCAGCTCACCACCCAGCCCCAGGAGGGGTGTTCACCGATCTCCGGCCAGAGCCGCCAGTGCTTGCGCGGGTCCTTGCTGACCTGGGGATCGAGGATGAGTTCCTTGAGGACGTCGTAGCCGGTGGGCGCCCAGGCGGGTATGCCGCCGGGCAGTTCGACGGGCACGACGGGGCCGAGGGCGCGTAACCGTGCGCTCTCCGCCGGGATGTCGGAGCCGAACGGGTCGAGAGCGATGCGGTCGGTGACGGTCACGACGACTCTCCAGGCTGGTCGGGGGAGCGGGGGCTGAACCGGACGGGCAGCGAGGTCAGCGAGCGGTGGAACGGGCCGGGCCGCCAGCTGAGCTTCTCGCGGGGCAGGACCGGGTCGAGGTCGGGCAACCACAGGGTGAGCTGCTCGATCGCCTCGGTCGCGATGAGCAGCGCGTGGTGCCGGACCGGGCAGGCGTGCGGGCCGGCGCCCCACGACAGGTGCGAGGCGTCCGCGGCACGCCGGCCGCCGGTGTCCTCCCGCTCGGCGAACAGCCCCACGGCGCCGAAGGAGACCACCACCGGGATCGCCGGGCGGACCCACGCCCCGTGGAAGGAGACCGGCCGACGGGCGTAGTAGATGCCGTAGTTGGCCAGCGGGGTCTCGTGGTGCAGCACCTCGACCACCGCGTCCATGACCGGACGGGCGCCGCTGGTGAGCGTGGAGTAGTAGAGCGGGTTGCCGAGGATCCGGGAGAGCGCGTTGGAGACGAGGTTCGTGGTCGGCTCGTAGCCGGCGCCCAGGGTGAGGAACACCTGCCAGGTGACCTCCTCCGGGGTCAGCTGCGCGGGATGGTCCAGGAGCATGCTCGGCAGGTCCTCGCCGCGCTCCTCGACCTTCGCGGCGATCAGCCGCAGCACGTACTCGACGAAGTCCGCCTCGCCCTCGGCCGCCTGCGCGCCGCCCTCCATCATCTTCAGGAGGCCCTCGTTGAGCCGGTCGCCCTGGCTGTCCGGCAGCCCGAACAGGTTGTTGAACACCAGGGCCATCAGCGGCCGGGTGAAGTCGGTGACGAGATCCGCCTCGCCCTTGGGCCCGAAGCGGTCGACCAGCAGCCGTACCGCCCGGTGCACCAGCTGGCGCAGGTCGTGCGGCTCGATCAGGTCGAACACGTCGATGAGGGTGGTCCGGTACCGGATGTGCGCGTCGGCGTCGGAGAACAGGGCGTTGGGCCGCCAGCGCATCATGCCGAGCAGCGGGGAGTCCTCGGGTACGGTCGCCTCCCAGCCCCGCGGGTCGTGCGAGAAGGTCTCGATGTCCCGCAGCACGTCCAGGGCGGCGCGCCGCTCCGTGACCACGTACGCGGGCGTGCCCGGCGCGAGCTCCGCCCAGCCCACCGGGCCCTGGGCGCGCAGCGCCGCGTAGTAGCCGTGCGGGTTGCGGGCGAAACCGTCCTCCCACAGCCGCACCGGGCCGGAGACGGTGAAGGACTGCTGGGCGGTCATCGGGCCTCCGCCGGCCGGTCGTCGATCAGATGCTGGACGAGGGCGAGCAGCGCGTCGACCGAGGAATGCGCGTCCCGGGCGTCACAGGTCACCATCGGGGTGCCCGGCTCCAGATCCAGGGCGGCGCGCAGCTGGTCGCCCGTGTAGTGGCTCGGCGCGTCGGGAAACGCGTTGAAGGCGACCGCGTACGGCAGCCCCGCCTCCTCCACCAGGCCCAGTACGTCGAAGGAAGCGTCTATCCGGCGGCTGTCGACCAGGACCAGGGCACCGAGCGCCCCGTAGGAGATGTCGTCCCACAGCGTCCGGAACCGGTCCTGCCCAGGTGTCCCGAACAGGTACAGCACGATCCCGCCGGACAGGCTGATCCGCCCGAAGTCGATGGCGACGGTCGTCGTCTCCTTCTCCCGCACCCCGTCGAGGTCGTCGACATGGACGGAGGCCTCGGTGAGATGCTCCTCGGTGTGCAGCGGGCGGATCTCCGACACCGAGTCGATCAGGGTCGTCTTGCCCACCCCGAACGGGCCGGTGACCAGGATCTTCACCAGGTCGCGGGCGCCGTCGGGGAGATGGGTGCCGCCCGCGCGGGGCAGCTCACTGGTGCTTGAGGGCGCGGAGGCCATCGGCCACTCTCTTCAGCAGGTCGGGGTCGAACCGTTCGGCGGGCGGGATCGGCGCGCGGGCCTGGACCAGGTCCCGGTCGACGAGGTCGGCGGCCAGCACCCGGACGGCCGAGAACGGCAGCCGCAGCAGCGCCGCCGCCTCCACCACCGTCAGCGCGCCGCCGGACAGCAGCTCCAGCAGGGCCAGTTCGGCGGCCGGCAGGCCGACGGGCAGGGGGTTCCCGTCACGGGTGAGCACCGTCAGCCGTTCCAGGTGCGGACGGCTGGGCCGGGCCACGCCGCCGGTCGACAGGTACGCGGGGACCAGGGGACGGCCGCCACGGCGGCCGGTCATGCCGGTGCGCCGCCGTCGGAGCCTCTGGGCGCGGCCGCCATCGCCTTCTCACCCAGCCGGGCCACCTGCGAGTGCACCCGGTGCGCCAGCAGGTCGAGCCGCACCTCCGGGTCACCGTAGGCGGCCACACAGGTGCCGTGGTCGGTCGGCACGATCAGCACGTACCCGTGGTCCGACTCGATGACCACCTGCCGCACCTCGGCCCGGTCCCGGTCCGCGAACGCGGCCGCCGCGGCCCGGCAGGCGCCCTGCACGGTACTGGTGATCGCGGCCACCCGCTCCGCGCTCGCCTGGGACAGGCCGTCGGTGTAGCCGGTGGCAAGACCGTCCCGGGTGAGCAGGACGGCGGCCAGTACATGCGGTACCTGCAGGACGGGGTCCAGCACCCATGCCGTCTCGCCCGCATCGCGGCTGCTCATCTGGCCGCTCCTCCTTCGTCGTCGGTCCGGTGGGGATCGGGCGCGCTCGCCCGCTTGGGGGCCCGCGCCGCGGCGGTGCCGTACTGCAGGGCCGCGAGCGCCGCGGCCGCCTCCTCGGGGCGGCGCGCGGCGGCCTGCTGCGGTTCGGGCGAGCCGGGGGCGGCGGCACGGTGCCGACGGCGCCGCTGCGGCAGACCGCCCAGGTCACCCGGCTCCTCATGGCCGGGGGCGGGGGCGCGTTCGTGCTCGGCTGCCGGACCGGCCGGTGCCGGCGCGGCGGGCACCGGAGACTCGGCCGAGGCGATCTCGGGCACGGCCGTCTCCGGTACGCCTGCCTCGCGTACGGCTGTCTGACGCACGGGCGTCTCCCGCATCGCCGTCTCCCGCACGGCCCGCTCACGCACCGCTTCCCTGCGCGCCGCCCGCTCCCGGGTCGAGCGGGGCGCGCTGACCGACGGGGGCCGTTCGCCCGGGTCGATCCGGCCGAGCAGATGGCTGTCCACCCGCAGCACCGCGCGGACCCCGCCGTAGGGCGACGGGGACGAGACGTCGACGCCCAGGTCGAACTGGCGGGTGAGCTGGCCGATCGCGGCCAGGCCCATGCGCGGCGGGTCGCCCAGGTCGGTCAGCAGGATCGGGTCGCTGCCCGCCACCAGCCGCTGGGCACGGGCCCGTTCGTCCTGCGTCATGCCCAGACCCGCGTCGTCGACGGTCACGCACACCCCGTGGTGGACGTGCTCCAGATTGACCACGACGTCGGTGTCCGGCGCCGAGTGGCGCAGCGCGTTGTCGAGGAGTTCGGCGACGATGATGGCGACCGGCTCGACCGCGTGCGACACCAGGGCGGTGCCCGGCTCCAGATGGTTGTGGACCTGGACCCGGTGGTAGCCCGAGAGCCGGGCCTGGCCGCCGGTGACGGCGTCCACCACATGGGACTCCTCGCGGGCCAGCCCCACCCAGGCTCCGCACACCACGGCCGCGACCTGCGCCCGCCGCAGCGACTGCTCGTTCTCGTGGTCCAGCGCGAACAGTGTCTGCGCCAGTTCGGGGTCGTCATAGCGCTGTTGGAGCCCCCGCAGGGCGTCCTGCAGACGGTACAGGGCGGCCTGGATCTCCCGGGTGGCGCCCCGGAGGCCGGCCTGCGCGGCCGCGTCGATCCGGGTGCGCTGCGCGCTCAGCTCCTCGCGCAGCGCGGTGAGCACGTACTCCAGCGCGATCCCGGTGGGGGTCCCGGGCGTGTGCTGCCTGGCCGGGCCCGGCACCCTCAGGTGCGGATGCGCGAGCTGGGCCGCGGCCGCGGGCATCCGGCGGGCGGCGAGATGCTCGACCTCGGTGATGAACGCGCCCTCGGCGCCCTCCAGTTGGGCGCGCAGCTCCGTCACCTCGGCCCGCAGCGCCGCCTTCTGGCGCCGGGACCTGACCAGGCTGCCGCCGAGGGCGAGCGCGGAGAGCGTTCCGGCGGCGAGACCACCGGCCACCAGTTCCGGTAATTCGATCATGGAATCGGTTTCCAGGGGGAGTAGGGCAGCAGACGGCAGGGAGAGCCCGGGGTCCTCCCATGTGGCGCTCGCAGCACAGTACACACCGTCATTGACCGGCCCCGCACGGTGAATCGTTACATCACTTCGAATCCGCCCGGCGGCTGTTCGCTTCTGTGTCAACTGTCGGAAATGCCATGCGGGGGCGGTGAGTTGGGTTCCCGCGCGGGCCGAGTCGTCACCGCGTGGTCGTCACCGCGTGGCGGAGGCAGGCGCCGGCAGGTCGAAGACGTGGGCCGGGGAGAGGACCCGGGTGATCGCCTGGCCGAACAGGGTGCTGGGCTCGATGTCGCCCTTGTAGCCGATGTCGGTGTTGAGCAGCACGACCACGGTCGTCTGTGTCGACGGCAGGTAGACGGTGAGGGACTCGTAGCCCGGCAGGGAGCCGTTGTGCCCGATCCAGCCCTGGACGTCGAAGATGCCGAGGCCGTACCCGGCGCCCTGGATGCCGGTCGAGGGTGTGGTCAGCCGCTGTTTCTGGACGACCGGTCCGACCATGGTGGTGCCGTCGGGGAAGACGCCGGTGGCCACGGTGCGCGCCCAGGTGTGCAGATCGTCCAGGTTCGAGATCATCGCGCCGGCGGCCCAGCCCCAGGACGGGTTCCAGCCGGCGGTCTCCTCGACCTTCCCGGTCGCCGTCTGGTTCGTGTAGCCCTGTGCGTGCGGGGCGGGGAACTCGTTCCCGGTCGGGAACAGGGTGTGGCTCATGCCCGCCGGACCCAGGACGTGCTGTTCTAGGTAGTCGCCGAGCCGCTGCCCGCTCTCCTTCTCGACGAGCAGGCCGAGCAGGATCAGGTTGGTGTTGGAGTAGTAGAACTTCTCCCCGGGCTGGGACATCACCGGGTGTCTGAAGGAGTAGGCGAGCAGCTGCTGCGGGGTGAAGGCGCGCTGCGGATCCGAGGTCAGCGCCTTGAAGAAGCCTGTGTCCTCGGAGTAGTTGAACAGCCCGCTGCGCATCCCGGCCAGGTCTCGCAGCGTGATCCGGTCGCCGTTGGGTACCCCGTCGAGGTACTTGCCGATGGGGTCGTCCAGGCTCACTCTGCCCTGGTCGACCAGCTGGAGCAGTGCGGTCACCGTGAACGTCTTGGTCTCGCTGCCGATCCGCATGTACAGGTCGGGTGACATCTTCTGTCCGGTTGCCTTGTTCGCGACCCCGAACGAGCGAACGTAGTCGCTCCGGCCGGGCGTCCAGACGCCGACGGTCACGCCGGGTACGTCCGCCTCGCGCATGACGTGCTGTACGACCGCGTCGAGTTGGCGGGCCACCGCCGGGGTCAGGTCACGGACGCCCGGGCTGCCGGACGGCGACGGGGTGGGCGAGGGCGCGGCGAACGCGGCCGGTGCGGCGGCGGGTGCTCCGGCGAGGGGCACGGTGAGCGCCCCCAGCACGACGGCGATCGCGGCCGTCCGGCGCAGCCTGGCGGACGTGTACGGCATGGGCTGACTCCAAGCACGTGAGAGCGAACGTGCGGTGGGGTCGGACGTCAGAACCCTGACTTCACAGGATACGAGCGCGCGCCCGGCACCGCCTGCCGGCCGCGGGCCGCCGGAATGCCTGCAGGACGGGCGGCCGGGCCCGGTCGGGGGGCGCTCACCCGGCCCGGTGAGCGCGTCGGACGGCGCGTACCAACCAGCGCGTCCCGGGCGTTGCCCCGGTCTGGACGGAACCTCTCGCACGCCCTGGCGCACGGCCCAGGAACCGCGCGCCCTCCGCTCCCGTGAGCCGGTCTGCGCCCAACTCGTCCGGGAACGGCGGGAGCAGGGCCGCCGCCGACCTCTGGCCTCACTGCTCGTCGCACACCGGCCGCAGCACCGCCAGCGTGCCGTTGGCCTCCCGCAGCGCCAGCTCCAGCGTGGCCGGCGAGTGCAAGGCGCCACTGCCGTCGGGCGGCACCAGCCACTCCAGGAAACGCGCGGGCCGGTAGGGGGGCGGTACGGCGACCCACGCCCCCTTGCTCGTGTACCGCAGCCCGGCCCCGATCCAGCCGCCGTCGGGGTCGGGGGGCAGGAAGAACCCGACCCGGCCCGCCGCGGTGTCCACCAGGGTCGGCCCGGGCACCGGCAGGGACGGCCGCCACAGCAGGTCCAGCGTGAGCATGCCGAGCCGGTCCGGCACGCTCAGCACATCCCAGAAGCGTCCCGCCTCAAGGAGTGAGACGCCCTCACCGTGGTCCCACTCCCATTTGCACGTCCGGGGGTCCGCCGAGGCCGCCGCGAGCCATTCCACACCCTGCATCCACATCGTGTTCGTCATGCACTGCTCCGGGAGATATCCGCTCACCTGTTTCGGGTGCAGGGAACGACCGACACCGGGCACTCGGCGCATCCGCCCGCCAACCCGGCATATGCATGCTGGTAGATATTTCTAACTGGCGGAAGGGGTGGCGAACCCTGGCGTTTTAGGGCGGATGTTCGAACACTGTGCATTGGTCCGGATGCCGCGCAGAACGGCGATCTGCCTCGACGGGCAATCGCGCTCGATTCCATCGTTCCGACAATCGATTCGAGTGTCATACCTTGATGTGAGGGCGATATCAGTCGTACGCTCCCATCGTTCCGTCGCCGCTGCACCCGACCAGGGGTACTTCATGGACCGCACCCGACTGCACGCCCTCCTGGCCCGCGAGAGCGCCGAGGCCGAAGGGCGAAACCCCCGTTCCCGGGCGGCATACGCTGACGCCGGCCATCTCTTCGGCCGGGTCCCGATGACGTGGATGAACAAGACCGCCGGAGCCTTCCCCCGGTACCTGGCGACTGCCCGTGGTGCCCGGGTCACCGACGTCGACGGGCACACGTACATCGACTTCTGCCTCGGGGACACCGGCGCGATGGCCGGTCACTCGCCGGCCCCCGTGACCGAGGCGGTGCACCGCCGGTTCGCCGAGCTGGGCGGGGCCACCGCGATGCTGCCGACGGAGGACGCGGAGTGGGTCGGCGCCGAGCTGACCCGCCGCTTCGGGCTCGCCCGCTGGAGCTTCTCGCTCACCGCGACGGACGCCAACCGGTGGGCGATCCGGCTCGCCCGCGCCGTCACGGGACGCCCGAAGATCCTGGTGAACAGCTACAGCTACCACGGCAGCGTCGACGAGTCCCTCATCGTCGTCGGCCCCGACGGCAAGGGCGTGCCCCGCCCCGGGAACGTCGGCGCGCCCTGCGACGTCACCCTGACCAGCCGGGTCGCCGAGTTCAACGACCTGGACCAGCTGGAGCGCGAACTCGCCCACGGCGACGTGGCGGCCGTCCTCATGGAACCCGCCCTCACCAACATCGGCATCGTCCTGCCCGAGCCCGGCTACCTGGACGGCGTGCGTGCCCTCACCCGGCAGTACGGCACGCTGCTCATCAACGACGAGACGCACACCTTCTCCGCCGGTCCCGGCGGCTGCACCGCCGCCTGGGACCTGGAACCCGACCTGCTGACCATCGGCAAGGCCATCGGCGGCGGCATCCCGGCCGGCGCCTACGGCCTCTCCGCCGACCTCGCCGAGCGGCTCCTCGCCCGCGCCGACCTGGACCTGGTGGACATGGGCGGGGTCGGCGGCACCCTCGCTGGCAACGCACTCTCGGTGGCGGCGACCCGGGCCACCCTGGAGCACGTGCTCACCGACGAGGCGTTCGACCACATGGACCGGCTCTCCGCACGCTTCGAGACCGGTGTGCGGTCCGCCGTCGAGACGCACGGCCTGCCCTGGTCGGTCAGCCGCCTCGGAGCCCGCACCGAGTACCGCTTCGCCTCCCCGGCGCCGCGCACCGGCAGCGAGTCCGAGGCCGCCGCCGACCCCGAGCTGGAGGACTTCCTGCACCTCTACCTCGCCAACCGGGGCATCCTCCTCACCCCGTTCCACAACATGGCCCTGATGTGCCCGGACACCACCGAGCAGGACGTCGACACCCACACCGCGGTGTTCGGCGCCGCCCTGCTCGAACTGGCCGGCTGAGGAAGAGGAAAAGGAAGGGGAAGGGGCGGGGACGTGGTGCACATGGACGACATCGACCGGGCCATCCTGCGCGAGCTCCAGGCCGACGGCCGTATCGCCTACGCCGACCTGGGCCCGAAAGTAGGCCTCTCCGCCTCCGCGGCCCGGCAGCGGCTGCAGCGCCTGCTGGACTCCCGGGCCGTGCAGGTCGTCGGCGTCACCGACCCGATGGCCATGGGCGGCCAGGCGATGGCCCTCCTGGGCGTCGGCGTGGACGGCGACCCCCGTGCCGTCGCCGACGCGCTCGCCGGACACCCCGAGGTGGTGTACTCCGTGTTCACCTCGGGCGGCTTCGACCTGTTCGCCGAGGTGGTCACGCCCGGTCCGAAGGACCTGCTCGACTTCGTCAACGACGTGGTCCGGCCGATCGAGGGCGTCCGCGAGGTCCGGCCCTTCCCGTACTTCGGCATCCACACCCACCGCTTCCTGTGGGAGGTGGGCTGAGCGGTCCGGCCGACGGCGGTGCCGGGAGCTCAGCCGATGGCCGGGGTCAGCACGAGCATGGTGGTGTCGTCACGCACCTCGTAGCGCCCGGACAGGTCCCCCCACACCAGTTCGGTGAGTGCGACCGCGTCCACGCCCGCGAACCCGGCGAGCCGCTCCGGGAGCGGATAGAAGGACCCGGCCCCGTCGCGCGCCTCCCAGACCCCGTCCGAGGCGATGAACAGCCGGTCGCCCGCCCCCAGCTCGACCGTGACCTCCTTCGCCGGGTCCACTCCCACCAGCCCCAGGCCCAGCGGAGCCCCCGGCGCGACGGCCACTTCCTGGGCCTGCCCGTCCCGCAGCAGCACGGGCGGCGGATGACCGCAGGCCACGATCCGCACCGACCGCAGATCGGCGGAGAACTCCAGCAGCAGGGCGGTGGCGAACAGCTCAGCGTGCGGGACGCCGGCCGAGTCCACCGTCAGCCTGCGGCCCATCCGCGTCGCCACCGACTCCAGGTCCGGCAGATCGAGCACCGCCTCCCGGAACGCGCCGAGCAGCGACACCACCGTGGCGACGGCGGCCAGCCCGTGCCCCCGTACGTCCCCCATCACCGCCCGGACCCCGTACGGGCCGTCGCGCACGTCGAAGAAGTCCCCGCCGACCAGCGTGCCGTGCTGCGCGGCCCGGTACAGCCCCACGCACCTCACCGCCCCGACCCGCTCCGGCAGCGGCGGCAGCACGGCCCGCTGTACCGCCTCGCCGACCGCCCGCTCGGTGAGCAGTTGGGCGTCGCGGTGACTGCGCACATAGGACACGAACACACTCAGTAGCGCCACGAAGGTGACCGTGAGGAGGTCGGTGTCGCCGGGATGGTTCAGATGGGTGGCGGGCACGTTGAGCAGGAGCACCACCAGGCAGCTGAGCACGGCCGTCGCCAGCGGTCCGTAGGAGAGCACGGCCAGCGGCGGGATGGCCCCGAGGAGGAAGGCGAAGTCCTGTCCGTCGGGGCTGATCAGCGTCGCCGCCGTCACCACTCCGAGCAGGACGACGGGCAGCACCCGGACCCAGCGTGGCGGCGGCGCACCCTGCAACCAGCCACGACCGTCCCGGTAGCCACGCGACGACCAGCCGCGCACCGAAGTCACATCCCTAAGCTACGCCCGTGCCCGGTCACCGGACCCGCCTCGATCTTGAAAAGCCGCCCATGGAAAACCCGTGGACGCGTCAGCGCCGGGCCCCTAACGTATGAGCGCACGCCCGAGACCGGACGGAAGGAGGCGAGTGCGATGTACATCACACCCATCCCGCGCTCCCTCCCCGTTTCCCGGGCGTGACAGGTCAGAGCTGACCCGGGAGCGCTCCCCGTAGTACGCATCCCGGAGGAATCCGTGACCGATCCGGTCATCCGCACGCTCGACGACAGCACCGCTCACCTCTTCGACACCCTGCCCGACCCGCTGCGTATGCGGGAGAAGCACCAGCGCACCCGGTTCCGGCCCGACTGGCAGCGCGTCGCCCTGCGCGACGGGCGCGTGGTCGCCCGGGCCGCCTGGTGGGGCGCCCCCGAGGCCACCGAGCCGCTCCTGATCAACTGGTTCGACGTGGCCGAGGGCGAGGAGGAGGCCGGCGCGGAGCTGCTGCGCGGCGCGCCCTGGCAGGTCGAGGAACTGGAACTCGACCTGCCCACGGGCTGGCACGACGTCCCCGCCCTGCGCACCGCCGCCGAGACCCGCTTCACCGCCGCCCGCAAGGCGGGCTTCGAGCTTCTGGTGGAGCGGTACAACTACCGCTGGACGCCCGAGTGCGGTCTGCCCGGACGGCCGGGCCGCCTCGTCTTCACCCCGGAACCCGACGACCGGGTGTTCTTCGACGCCCTGCGCCGCATCCACTCCGTCACCCTGGACGCCCACGCCCGCCGTGCCATCGAGCAGGGGGGAGTGGACCAGGCGGCCCAGGAGGAGATGGACTTCTTCCACTGGATGCCCTCGCCCCGCGAGTGGTGGCAGATCGCCCGCACCCCCGACGGCGAGCCGGTCGGCATCCACATCCCCGGGCGCAACCCGGCAGGGCCGTGTGTCGGCTTCATCGGCGTCCTGCCCGAGCGGCGCGGGCACGGGTACGCCTACGACCTGCTCGTGGAGTGCACGCACTTCCTCGTCGAGCACGGCGCCGAGTTCATCGCCGCCGCCACCGACCAGGGCAACGTCCCCATGGCCGCGCACTTCGCCCGGGCCGGATACCCCGTCGTCCGGGAGCGGGTGAACTTCTGGGCGGCGGCCGCTGTCAGTGCCGGGTGACATGCTGACAGCAGGGTGATCGACAGCTGACGGGAGAGGCCGGCATGGGGTTCGAGGGTGACGTCTGGCAGGTGCGCGGCGGGCGGGAGCCGGTCGGCGAGATCCTCATCGACGAGGCCGACTTCCCCTGGCTGCACGGCACCTTCACGCCCGGTCCCGGCTTCGCCGGCGTCCGGGACCTCTTCGCCCGGGAGCTGGTGCTGGCCGACGACGAGGACTGGGAGGCCTGGGAGGAGGTCCAGGGCGAGATCCGCCGTCAGGTCTCCCTGATCTCGCCGGACGGCCCGGTCCCCGAGTTCCTGCTGCACATCGAGGGGGACCGGGCCTGGTTCAGATGGAGCGACGAGCCGTTCGACAAGGAGTAGCGCCCCGAAGGGGCGCGGGGCCGCATTGAACGTGCGGCTACCGCCGCGTGGGCGCGACCAGCCACGACGGCGCCGCGGACGAACGACGGCGCATCGCGGCAACTCCAGCGGTGCGCCTAGCCGATGTCCTTGCCCAGCACGGTCTCCGCCTCCGCGAGGATCTCGGTGACCCGCAGGGCGAAGGCCGCGTCGCACGGGTGCGCCCGGCCCGTGCGCGCGGCGGTGACCAGGGCGTCGGCGGCCCGGGTGAGGGCGGGGACCGCTCCTTCCGCACTCCTCGGAAGGAGCGTGACCCCCGCCTCGCCCCGCAGCTCCACATCGGCCCCGGCCGCCGCCGGGGGCGCGGTGAGGCTCAGGGTCACCGTGCTCGACGCCCCGCCGGCGTGGTCGAGGACGAGATGGACGGTGTCCGCGGGGCCGTGGACGGCGGCCGCCACCCGCCGTACGTCGCCCAGGACCGGCAGCAGCACGGACAGGGCGTGCGGGCCCACGTCCCACAGCGCGCCCTTCTCCCGCCGCCACGGCGAGTCGGCGAACGGGCTCTCACCGGCGAACAGCGAGCCCAGCCAGTGCGCCCGGGCTGTGAACCACCCCGCGGTGGCGGCCTGTTCACCGATCCACGCCTCCGGCTCCGGCTGGAACCGGGTGGTGAAGAACACCACGGAGGCGACCCGGGCCCGCTCGGCCGCCTCCACCACCGCTCGTCCCTCGGCGACGCCGAGGGCGAGCGGCTTGTCCAGCAGCAGATGCCGGCCCGCCGCCGCGGCCCGCACCGCCAGTTCCGCCTGGACGACCGGCGGCAGCGCCACCGCCACCGCGTCCACGTCGCCGAGCAGCGCGTCCACGTCGTCGTACGCCCGGACGTCGTGCTCCTCCGCCAGCTCCGCGGCAGCCTCGGGGCGACGGCCCCACACCCCGACGAAGTCCAGCGAACCATGCCCCGCCAGCGCGGGGGCGTACGCCGCCCGTGCCCAGGGCCCCGTCCCCAGCAGTCCGATGCGCATCTCGCGTTCCTTTCTCCGTACCCGGTTCCACATCGTCGCCCAGCCCGTCAAGGCGTCGTGCTCCGCCCGCCGTTGGCGTACGACCGGCTCCGGTCGGTGCCGTGCGCCAGCCAGCCGGCGATGGTCTCGGCGATCGGCTGACCGGTGTCCATCTCGACGAACCCGAACTGGCCCGACTGGTTGCACTCCAGGAACCACCAGATGCCGTCGGCGTCCTCCGCGAAGTCGAAGGCACCATAGGCCAGCTCGGCGTCCTTCATATACGTGCGGACGGCCTCGGCGACTCGCGGCGGTACCTCCGCCTCCCGCCAGGGAGAGTCGGACGGTGCGAACCGGACGTCCACGTCGTCGGGGTGGGCGTCCGGGCTCACCGGCTTGCGGGCGGCCAGCAGCCGCTCGCCGACCACCGTCAGCCGGATGTCGGCCCGCTTGGCGACCCGCCGCTGCAACAGCGTCGGGCCGAACGCCACCGCCGCGAAGTCGGTGTCCGGCGCCACCCGGCTGGTCGGCACCGCCCGCGGCGGCTCCTGCGGATGCGCGCCCGACACCGGCTTGACCACGAGGTCCGGGAACCGCTCCGCGAACTCCCGGGCCGCCTGCGGAAACGTGGTGATCAGCGTCGCGGGCACGGCGAGCCCGCTGCGCTGCGCCAGCCGCAGCTGCCACGGCTTGTGGCGGGCCCGGCGGGCCGCGTCCGGATGGTTCATCCAGCGCGCCTCGGTCCCGCGCAGCATGCCGTACAGCGCCTGCTCGGACTCCTCGGTGAGCCAGCTGGACGGTTGCACCGCCCGGGAGGCCGCGACCCCCGGCCTGCGCAGCCATATGGAACGCAGGCCGTTCATGCTCACCAGGCGCCCGTTCACGGACAGGTGTCCGCGGCTGACGCCCTGCACATACTCGCCCGACAGGGCCACACCGCTGGTCAGATCCGCAGGATCGAGGCGGACGACGGGCACTCCGGCCTCGTGCAGCCGGAGGACCACCATGTCCGCCGTCACGTCCTCGTCACTGGTCAGGATGAGCACGGTCATCGTGTGGATCCGCGATCAGTCGTCGAAGTGCGTCTTGGAACCCGCGGTGGAGGTCGTGGTCCCCAGGGCTCTGAGCGTTGCGTGATCGGTGGCTGCGATCCGGCCATCGTGGAGAACGTTCAACTGCAGTCCGGAGTCATACGCGTACGGAGTGGTGACGTCCAACTGCACTGCGGGGCGTGCGTAGTTGAGCGCGAACGGTTGCATGGTCTCTCCCTGTTTCGTTCTTCCATGCACTTATACGATTCGAACGCGTGGTTGGTTTCCTTACTCTGCGTAATCTCAGCCCGAATTAAGAGCTTGTTAAGGGAGAAGCGGCGAATCGCTCCTGCACGTGGCCGATTTCACATTCCTGTCCGGCACATGACGGTGTCACATGTCCGCGTAATTCCGGGATGTCGTCAAAGCCTGTTCGGCATAGCTCCGTCCGAACAGAACGGCATGCACCAGCAGCGGGAACAGCTGGTGCAAGCCGATCCGCTCCGCCCAGCCGTCGGCCGGCGGAGCGGCCTCCCGATAGCTCTCCACAATCCGGTCCAGATACGGGCAGCCGAAGAGCCGGAGCATCGCGAGGTCGGTCTCGCGGTGCCCGCCGTGCGCGGCCGGGTCGATCAGCCGCACCCTGCCGTCGGCGCCCCACAGGACATTGCCGCTCCACAGGTCGCCGTGCAGCCGGGCGGGCGGCTCGGGCGGCCCGGCAAGCTCCGGCAGCCGCTCGCAGACCCGCTCGATCACGGCGGCCTCGCCCGGCCGCAGGATCCCCCGGTCGACCGCCGCCCGCAGATACGGCAGCAGCCGGTGCTCGGCGTACCATCGCGGCCACTCGGTGCCGGGCTCGTTGCGCATCGGGGCGCGGCCGATCCAGGCGTCGCGCGGGCCGTCCGGCGGGGCCGCCCCGAAGGCCGGGGCGCCCGAGGCGTGCAGGGCGGCCAGGGCGCGGCCGAAACGCGTCGCCGCCTCGGCGCCCGGCCGCCCGGTGGGGACCAGCTCGGTCACCAACCACCGCTCGTCGTGCCCGAGCACCTCCGGTACCGGCACCGCCCGGGCGGCGGCCAGCCAGCGCAGCCCGGCCGCCTCGGCCCGTACCGCCCCGGGGCCGTCGCCGCGCTTGACCATGACCGCGGGACCGCCCGCGAACGTCACCTCCGCCAGGCCGTCCGACCGTGCCCGCTCGGCAGAGACCGGCCGGCCGGTGAGCCCGGCGGCCGCCGCGCCCGGGCCCTCACCGCAGTCGACCACGGTCACCGGCGTACGGGCCGCCTTCGGCCGCCCGGCCGTTCGCGTTCACGGAGAAGCGGCTCTGGCGGTCGACGGCGAGAGCGGGCCGGGCGGCGGTGACGACGCCGGCGACGGCCGGGATCCCGGAAGTTGTGCGCATACGGTTCACTGCGGTGATACCTCCCCCTGCGGTACTCATCGGGCCGTAGCGAAGAATCCCATCCTCCTCGCCCGGAAGCAGCTCAATTTCCATGGAGCGGTGGCCACCACCCCCGTCGACCCGGTGCGGCCGACCTGAGCCTCGCCGCATCGCCGCCACCAGGGCACAAGGCCCGGTCAGGACGCGCACGGCGGAGGGCCCCCTTGACCACGGCATCCGTGCTGATGGCCGACGCCTTCGAGATCCAGCCCTACACCTCCCACTGGCGCGTCATCCACGACGAGGGGGCGCACGCGGTGATCGGCGTGTCGGTCGGCGACGGACGTGTGCGCGGAGCTCCCGCTCTTCCTCGACACCCCCGCCATCCTCCGCGTCCCGTCCTCCCTGTCTGCTACCACCAGCGGCTGCCGATGGCCGAGTTGCTGTACGGCCGCGGCGCCGGCCTGCGTGCCTCCCGCAACCAGGGACACGCGACCGTCACCCCCGCAGCCGCGAGGGAGTGTGACGCACCGGCCGCGTGAACCGCGGTCCGGAGCGGCCGCGCGAGAACCGACGGCATCCCTCAGACGGCACCCTTCAGGCGGCACCCTTCAGGCGGCACCCTTCAGCGCCGGGACGCCCGAAGCCGTCCGATCGCGTTGCCCAGCAGCTCGGTGAACCACAGCGTGCCGTCCGGGCCGGCGGCGAGCCGGAAGGGTGCCTTGTCGGGGCCGGACGCCAGCGGTACGACGGTGACCCTGCCGTCCGCCGCCACCCGTCCGATCCGGCCCGACCGGTCGGTGAACCACACCGGGCCGTCCGGTTCCGCCGCGATCCCGCCGGGGTCGCCGTCGGTGCCGGGCAGCGGGAACCGGGTGACACGGCCGGTGGCGTCGATCCGGTCGACGGAGTCCGACCCGGACGCGGTGAACCACATTCCGCCCGGCCCGTCGACGATGTCCTCGGGGAAGTCCGCGCGGCTCGGCAGCGGGAACTCGGTGATCCGGCCGGTGGGTTCGATCCGCCCCACCCTGCCGCCGGCCAGCTCGGTGAACCAGAGGGCACCACCGGCGCCGGCGGCGATGCCGTACGGAAGGGCGGCGGCCGTGGGCACCGGGTACTCGGTGACCCGGCCCGCGGTCGTGATGCGGCCGATACGGTTGCTCCCCAGCTCGGTGAACCACAGCGCGCCGTCGGGTCCGGACGTGATGCCGGCGGGCGCGCTCGCGGCCCTGGGGAGGGCGAACTCGGTGACGGCACCGGAGGCCGTGATCCGTCCGATGCGGCCCGCCGACTGCTCGGTGAACCAGAGGGCGCGGTCCGGTCCCCGGGTGATGCCGAAGGGTGTGCTGTCCGGCGTCGGAGTGGGATACCCGGTCACCGTGCCGTCGGCCGTGACCCGCCCGATCCGGGCGGCGCCGGACTGGGCGAACCACAGGGCGCCGTCCGGCCCGGTGGTGATGCCGGCGGGGAGGCTGTCGGCGATGGTGGTGATCGGATACTCCGTCACCGCACCGCCCGCGGCACGGGCCGGGGCCGCTACGGCGACCACACCGGTCATGACACCGACCAGAAGTGCGAGCGGGCGGTGTGGGAGGCAACCGGTCATGTGTGGTCCTTTTCCGACGGACTGTCAGACCGAGCCTAGGCAGGACCGCACCACGGGACGACCTGACGGAGGCGGAAGGGGGAGGCGGGCCGGTTTCGACGGGGCCGGAGGCGCCGGGCGAGGCGGTTTCGGCGGGGACCGGAGCGGCTGCGCCCGCCCGACTCGCTGGCCGCACCCGAACGGGCCATGGCCGCCTTCACCGTGCCCCGCGGGCCGGGCCGTCTCGTGCTCACCGTCACGGCTCCCGGTCTGCCGCCCGCGAGCCCCGCGCTCCCGGCGTGCACAGCGAATTCCCAGTAACTCCCTTGTTACGCAAGCATTGACGCGCCCCACGTGTCCCTCTAGTTTCTGATCGGTTTCCCGAACCGTGTCCGAAATCCCGGACATTCCCCCTCGTCTGGAGCGCACATGAACGGCACCCCCCTGTCGCGCCGTCATTTTCTCGGCATGGCCGCGACCGTCCCCCTCGCTGCCACCGGCGCCCTCGCCCTTGGCGCCGGAGCCGCCCAGGCCGCGACCAACTCGGCCTACGTGATGTGCTACTTCACCGAGTCCCCGGACATGCTGGCCGCCAACTACGGCCTGCACCTGGCCGTCAGCACCGACGGCCTCCAGTGGACCCCGCTCAACCAGAACGCCCCCGTCGCCACCCCCACCGCGGGCTCCCTCGGCCTGCGCGACCCGTTCATCCTGCGCAAGCAGGACGGCACCTTCGTCGTCCTCGCCACCGACCTGTACGGCACCGACTGGACCTACGTCAGCCAGTACATCCACGTCTGGGACTCCACCGACCTGCGCACCTTCACCGGGTACCGGCGGATGAAGCTGCACGACATGGACACCCACGCCTGGGCGCCCGAGGCCTTCTGGGACGCGGGGCGCGGCACGTACGGCGTCATCTACTCCGCCGTCAACGACAGCGGCCACAACGTCATCATGATCAACTACACCGGTGACTTCATCACCGCCGGCGCCCCCCAGGTCTTCTTCGACCCCGGCTACGACGTCATCGACGGCGACCTCGCGGTCGGCGTCAGCGGCGTCAACTACCTGTACTTCAAGAAGAACTCGACGCTCGTCGGAGCCCGCTCCACGTCACTGGACCCCGGCAGCTTCACCGAGTTCTCCACGGCCGTCTCGCACAACGGCACCGAGGCCCCGACCCTGGTCAAGTCCCTGACGTCCAGCTCGACCTGGTACCTCTGGGGAGACACCTGGGACCCCAACGGCGTCTTCTACGCCTGGCAGACCAGCGCCCTGTCCGCCGGCACCTGGACCGCCCTCGACCAGAAGATCTACACCCAGCCGCTCAACTCCAAGCACTGCGGCATCCAGCCCATCACCACGACCGAGTACAACAACCTCGTCGCCCAGTGGGGCACCCCCACCTGGAACCGGCTGAAGTCCTACAACTACCCGGCCAGATACGTCCGGCACAGCAACTTCATCGGCCGGATCGACGAGTACGCCTTCGACCCGTACACCGACGGCTTGTGGAAGCTCGTCCCCGGTCTCGCCGACAGCAGCGGTGTGTCCTTCCAGTCGGTGAACTACCCGACCCGCTATCTGCGCCACTACAACTACCAGCTGCAGCTCGACGAGAACGACAGCACCACGTCGTTCGCCCAGGACGCCACGTTCTACCGGACGGCCGGCCTCGCCGACTCCTCCTGGTCCTCGTTCCGCTCGTACAACTACCCGACGCGCTACATTCGCCACTCCGACTACGTGCTGCGCATCGACCCCATCTCCACGAGCACGGACCAGGCCGACGCCACCTTCCGCGTCGGCTACTGACACCTCGGCGGGCCCGTCGTGCGGCGACACGCCGACGACGGGCCCACGACCGCCCGAATGGCCCTCCGCCCCCGCGCGGGATTGACCCAGCCGGGCGGTGTTGGGCGTGTCGTCACCACGGATGGGCGGCCTGGATGGTGCGAGCCGGGGGGCTGGCTGACGGTGGTTCATGTCGGGGCCGGGTCGTTACAGCTGATGGAGTATCGGCGCCCGGCCACGGCGGAAGGACATTGAGATGCGTTCTGCCCGCATGATCCTCGCGACGACGGCCGCCACCGCAGCCCTCGCGTTTTCCGCCCCCGCAGCCCAGGCCGCGATCGCGGGGGACTGGGACGACGGAGGCCGTGACGACTCTTCCTACAGCAGCGACGACAGCAAGTTCGACCCCGAGAGCTACAAGGGCAACGACGACGAGCAGAAGGGGGACCAGGGAGGCAAACAGGACCAGGGAGGCAAGCAGGACCAGGGAGGCAAGCAGGACCAGGGAGGCAAGGACGACCAGGGGGGCAAGGACGACCAGGGGGGCAAGGGGAAGGACGAGAGCGGCTCGTCGTGGGGTGACGACGAGGAGAGCAGCCGGCCGCACGGCGGCATGCACACCGGCGGCGGCGGCCTCGCCTCGCCCGGCGTCACCGCCGGCGGGCTGGCCGTCCTCGGCGTAGCGGCCACCGGTGCCTACGCGCTGCGGCGCAGGAGAGTCCCCGGGCCCGTGTCCTGATGCGCCAACGCATACGGGGGTCGCGGTGCCGTGCCCCAGAAAGGTGACCTCCGATGGCAGCTGGCCTCGCCACCCCGAACCCCGACGATCCCGACGGCCCGGACGACCAGGACGGCCCCGGCGGCACCCCGCGCGGCGGCCGGCTGCCCGTGTGGGGCATCGCCGTCCTGCTCCTGGCCGTGGCGCTGATCGGCGGACACACCAGCGGCTCCGGCACCACCAGCGGCAGCCGGGCCGAGAGCACCGACGCCGTCCCCTCGGAGGATCCGCGCCGGGCCGGCCAGGCGCTGCCCCGGTCCACACCGACCCGCCTGCTCATCCCGAAGATCTCCGTCGACGCCCCCTTCACCGTGCTCACCATCGGCTCCACGGGTCAGCTCCAGCCCCCGCCGGCCGACAACACCAACCTCGTCGGCTGGTACTCCAGGGGCGCGGCGCCCGGCGAGGCGGGCACCGCGATCATCGCGGGCCACGTCGACACCAAGACCTCGGCGGCCGTCTTCGTCAGGCTGGACGAACTGGAACGCGGCGACCGCTTCACGGTGAGCCGGGCCGACGGCACGGACGCGAACTTCGTGGTCGACGACGCCGACACCTTCGCGAAGGACGACTTCCCCAGCGACCGCGTATACGCGGACACCCGCCGTCCCGAGGTGCGCCTGATCACCTGCGCCGGCAACTACGACCACGACGTCAAGGACTACACGGAGAACCTGGTGGTCTTCGGCCACCTGGTCTGACATCACATCAGGGACGCGGGTCAGCCGCCGGTGGACTCCCGCACCACCAGACGGAACGGACCGGTGAACTCCTCCCGTTCCGGTCCCGGGCCGCTCCGGTCGATGCGGGCCGCCAGCAGGGCGACCGCGCGTTCGGCCATCAGGTCGTGGTCCGGGTCGACGGTGGACAGGGAGGGCACGAGGTACGCGCTCTCGTCGACGTTGTCGAAGCCGATCACCCTGACCTGCTCCGGCACCCGGACCCCGGCGTCGGCGAGGGCGCGCAGCACGCCCATGGCCACCGTGTCCGTCACACAGAACACGCCGTCGAAGCCGAGGCCGTCCGCCATCCGCTCCCGGACGCGGCGGGCGGCCTCCTGCATGGTGAACGACCCGGCGGTCACGACCAGTTCCGGGTCCGCCGGCAGCCCCGCGGCCGCCAGCGCCCGCAGGTACCCGGCGTGCCGCAGGCTCGACACGTCGACCTCACCGCCCGGCCGCCCGCACACGATGGCGATCCGCCGGCAGCCCCGCTCGACGAGATGGCGGGTCGCGGCCTCGGAGGCGGCCTCGTTCGGCATGGCGACATGGTCGACGGGCCCGCCGAAGATCCGCTCGCCGAGGATCACCACCGGATGGTCGACGTCGAGCGCCCCGACATCGGCCGGTCCCATCCCGACCGTGCTGAGGATGAGGCCGTCGTAGAGCCGGTTGCGGGACAGGGAGAGGGCCGCCAGCTCGTTCTCCCGGCGGGCGCCGGTCTGCTCGATGCTCACCCGCAGGCCGTGCCGGGCGGCCGCCGCGATGATCGAGGCGGCCAGCCGGCCGTAGTACGGGCGGTTGATCTCGGGGACGGCCAGGCAGATGGTCCCGGTACGGCCCCTGCGCAGGTTGCGGGCGGCCACGTTGACCCGGTAGCCGAGCCGGTCCACCGCCTCCAGGACGCGTTCCCGGGTGGCCGGGCGGACGTTGGGGTGCCCGTTGATCACGTTGGAGACGGTCATCGCCGACACCCCGGCGGCCTTCGCCACGTCCTGGATCGTCGCCACACTCACTCCCGCCGGTCGTCCTCGGCAAGACGATAGAGGGCGGCACCGTGGGCGGGCAGCACGGCCACCAGTTGCCGGCCGTCGTGGGCGGTGCCGGTGCGGGTCCACAGCTCCCGGACGCGATCGCGAGGGGTGGCTCCGACCGCCCCCAGTGGCACCTCGAAGCGCCGCTCCTCGTCGGCCAGCGAGAACACCGCCGCGTACCGGGTGTGCCCGTCGGTGTCCCGGGCCGTCCACAGCACCAGGTCCCGCTCCCGCAGCACCTCCTGGTTGCCGGTGCTGTGCCACAGGACGTCGAGGGCCTCGTCGTTGGTGAGCAGCGCGATGGTTCCGGGCGGGGAGGTGGGCAGGTCGCCGCCCATCATCAGCGGGGAGCGGGAGATCAGCCAGAGGGTGAGCAGGCTGACCTGCTCGGGGTGGGTGAGGGCCGACTGGCGGTCCGCGCCGCGCTCGGCGCGGATCCCGATGTGGCCGAGCGGCAGCATGTCGGCGTCCGCCCAGCCCTGCCGGCCCTGCCAGGGGGCCCAGCGGGCCATGCGTGCGAACTGCGCCTCGACGTCCTCCCAGCGGTCCCACAGGTCGTCGCAGACCCGCCACATGGTGGCGTGCTCCCGCAGGTGGTCCAGGCGGGCGAGGGACATGTCGGTACCGGGGGAGAGGCTCAGTTCGATGGCCCGCCCGCTGCGCTCGATCGCCCGCGCGTAGGCGGCGATCTCCCGCTCGTGGTACGGGAAGAGCATGTCGTCGGCCTTGACGAAGTCGACGCCCCAGGCGGCGAACTGGGCGACCTGGGAGTCGTAGTAGGCCTGGGCGCCGGGGTGGTCGTGGTCCAGGCCGTAGTTGTCGGAGTTCCAGGGGCACACGGAGTCCGTGTCGGCCATCTCCGCGGCGGTGAACTCCGTCCCGAGCACGGGCAGTTCGGCCTCCACTGCGCGCCGTGGGATGCCCCGCATGATGTGCAGCCCGAACCGCAGGCCCATGGCGTGCACCCGCGCTGCCAGCGGCCCGAACCCCGCCCCGCCCGCGGCCGAGGGGAACCTGTTGGGGGCCGGGAGCTGGCGGCCGTGGCCGTCGAGGACGAGCGGGGCGTGCGGGTTGTAGCCGTGGGCGCGGGCGGTGGGCTCGTACCACTGGATGTCGACGACGACGGTGTCCCAGCCGTGCGGGAGCAGGTGCTCGCGCATGAACTCCGCGTTGGCGAGGACCTCTTCCTCGGTGACGGTGGTGCCGTAGCAGTCCCAGCTGTTCCAGCCCATGGGCGGCCGCAGATGGCGGGCGGGCAGCGGACGTGCGGATCGGGTCATGTGCGCACTCCTGCGGGTCAGCGCTGGTTCAGGGGAGCCTGGACGGTCACGAACGAGTGGGGCGGGAGGCTGAGCCGCACTCCGCCGCCGGTCACGGACACGCCGTCGAACGCCCGGGGGGTGACGGCCGCCGAGGCCTCGGGGGTGTTGTGGGCCTGGAGCTTGTCGGCGGTGAGAATACGGGCGGCCGGCTCGCCGAGGGTGCCGCCGCGCAGGTCGAGGGTGACCTCGGTGGGTTCCTCGGCGTCCAGGTTGCTCAGCGAGATCAGGACCGTGCCGTCCTTGACGCTGGCGGAGGCCGACAGGGTGTCGAGTTCGGCGTCCCCGAACTGGCGCCGGGTGCCCTCGCCGCGTACGTGCACCGGGAGCGACGTGGCGTCCTGGTGGCCCTTGTTCATCTCGAAGACGTGGTAGGTCGGGGTCAGCACCAGGGCGTCGCCGTCGGTGAGGAGCATGGCCTGGAGGACGTTGACGGTCTGGGCGATGTTGGCCATGTGCAGACGGGCGGCGTGCTTGTGGAAGATGTCGAAGTGGGTGCTCGCCACCAGCGCGTCGCGCAGGGTGTTCTGCTGGAAGAGGAAGCCGGGGTTGGTGCCGGGCTCCACGTCCCACCAGGTGCCCCACTCGTCCAGGACGAGACCGACCGTGCGGCCCGGGTCGTAGACGTCCATGACCGTGGAGTGGCCGGTGAGGATGCGGTCCATGCGGCGGGCGGACAGCATCGTGCGGTAGTGGTCGTCGGCCGTGAACCCGGTGGCGCTGCCCTTGGCCTCCCAGGGGCCGGAGAGCGTGTAGTAGTGGACGGAGAGGCCCTGGAAGAAGTTCTTCGGGGTGGCCTCGCAGCCGAAGCAGCTGATCTGCTGCATCAGCGTCTCGGTCCACTTGTAGTCGGCGTCGGAGGCGCCCGAGGCGATCCGGTAGAGCTTGTTGTCGCCGTGGTCGCGGCAGTACGTGGCGTACTGGCGGGCCAGGTCGGCGGAGTACTCGGCGCGCATGTTGCCGCCGCAGCCCCAGGTCTCGTTGCCGATGCCCCAGTACTTCACCCGCCAGGGCTCCTCGCGGCCGTTCTCCTTGCGCAGCCGCACCATCGGGCTGTCGCCGTCCCGGGTGAGGTACTCCACCCACTCGCTCATCTCGCGGACGGTGCCCGAGCCGACGTTGCCGCTGATGTAGGGCTCGGCGCCGAGGAGTTCGCACAGGGCCATGAACTCGTGGGTGCCGAAGTGGTTGTTCTCCTCGACGTTGCCCCAGTGCGTGTTGACCATCCGGGGGCGCGACTCACGCGGGCCGATGCCGTCCTGCCAGTGGTACTCGTCGGCGAAACAGCCGCCGGGCCAGCGCAGGTTGGGGATGTCCAGGGCACGCAGCGCCTCGACGACGTCCAGGCGGATGCCGCCCTCGTTGGGGACCGGGGAGTCCTCGCCGACCCAGAAGCCGCCGTAGACGCAGCGGCCGAGGTGTTCGGCGAAGTGGCCGTAGAGGTGGCGGCTGATCGTCGGGCCCTCGATGTCGAGGTTGATGATCGCGGTGGCGGTGGGCACGCGGGTACTCCTGACCGGATGGCGATGTTCGATATATGGAACGGAGTTCGCAGACTCGGTTGTATCGATAAAAATCTGCCATCGGGCCGTGATCGCGTCAAGAGTGCGGACAGCCCGGCCCCTCTGCGTGCACAGAGGGGCCGGGCTGTCGGAGGCGAGGCGGTCAGACCGCCGTCGCCGGGAACGTCGGGTACTCGACGCCGGAGACGTACTGGACGACCCGGACCACCTGGCAGGAGTAGCCGAACTCGTTGTCGTACCAGAGGTAGAGGATCGCGTTGTCGCCCTCCACCTTCAGCGCGCCGGCGTCGACGATCGACGCGTGGCGCGAGCCGATGAAGTCGCTGGAGACCGCGTCCGGGGCGGTGATGAAGTCGATCTGGCGCTTCAGCGGCGAGGTCAGCGACACCTCGCGGAGGTAGTCCAGGACCTCCTCGCGGGACGCCTCGCGGGCCAGCTGGAGGTTGAGGATCGCGATCGACACGTCCGGCACCGGGACCCGGATCGAGCTGCCGGTGATCCGCGCCTTCAGGTCCGGCAGCGCCTTCGCCACGGCGGAGGCGGCACCGGTCTCGGTGATGACCATGTTGAGCGGCGCGGACCGGCCGCGGCGCTCCGACTTGTGGTAGTTGTCCAGCAGGTTCTGGTCGTTGGTGAACGAGTGCACGGTCTCCACGTGCCCGCGCAGCACCCCGTACTCGTCGGCCATGGCCTTCAGCGGCGGCACGATCGCGTTGGTGGTGCAGGACGCGCAGGACAGGATCTGCTCGTCCGGCTTGACGGTGTCGTGGTTGACGCCGTGCACGATGTTCGGGACGTCGCCCTTGCCCGGCGCGGTGAGGACGACCTTCTCGATACCGGGGCGCAGGTGCTTGGACAGGCCCTCGCGGTCCCGCCACTTGCCCGTGTTGTCGATGAGGATCGCGTTCCGGATGCCGTACTCCGTGTAGTCGACCTGGGACGGGTCGTCGGCGTAGATCACCTTGATCTCGTTGCCGTTGGCGAGGATCGTGCTGTTCTCCTCGTCCACGGTGATCGTGCCCTGGAACTGGCCGTGGATGGAGTCGCGGCGCAGCAGCGAGGCGCGCTTGACGATGTCCTCGCCGCCTGCGCCGCGCACCACGATGGCCCGCAGGCGCAGGCCGTTGCCCGAGCCGGCCTTCTCGATGAGCAGCCGGGCGACCAGACGGCCGATGCGGCCGAAGCCGTACAGGACGACGTCCCGCGGCTCCCGGCGGTCGATCTTGTTGGCGCCGGTGGCCCCCGCGACCTCCTCCGCGGTGAACGCCTCGACGCTCAGGCCCCGGTCGTCGGCCTTGTAGGTCGCGGCGAGCATGCCGATGTCGATCTGGGAGGGGCCGAGGTCGAGCGTGGTGAGCGCCTGCAGGAACGGCATCGTCTCGGTGACCGAGAGCTCGGCCCCGTCGATCTGGCGGGCGAAGCGATGGGTCTTGAGGATGCTGACCACCGACTTGTTCACCAGGGAGCGGCTGTGGAGGAGGACCGTCACGTCCTGCTCCCGGTGCAGCTTCCCGATGAGCGGGATCATCGACTCCGCGATCTCCTCGCGGTTCTTCCAGTTGGTGAACGAGTCGTCGTTGACAGTCACAGACCTGAATCTCTCGATCGAGCTGGGTGGCGCTCATATGGTAAACCGCCCGGTGAATGATCGATCAAGGGGGTCCGGGTGTGATGCGGGTCGCGAAATCCTGAACCCGCACGGAAGACCGTGCGAAACCTCCGTGCCGCATGGGGCCCCTGTCAGGGCCGCCGCCCGCTCACCCCTGTGACGTCCAGGTGCCCCTCAGATCGGTGGCCACGTCGAGCAGCAGGGTCCGGAAGACGTCCGCCAGCGGGGTCAGCGCGGTGTCGGACCGGGTCACGGCGTGCAGGTCGCGGTGGAGCGGTGGGTCGGCCAGCGGGCGGTGCGTGGTGCCGGGGACCCGGGTGAGGGCCAGCCGGGAGACGAGCGCGACGCCGTAGCCGGTGCCGACGAGGGCCTGGGCCAGGTCGTACGACGCCGTCTGGAACCGGATCCTGGGGGTGAATCCGGCGCCGGTCGCCGCCCGGTCCAGCTGCTCCCGGGCGGCGTGTCCGGCGAGGATGGTCACCCAGGACTCGTCCCGGAGCTGCTCCAGGCGCAGTGGTGTGCCGTCGGGGGACCCGGTGACCAGGGGGTGGTCGTCGGGCAGGACGATGACCATGGGGTCCCTCAGCAGCGTGTGCACGGTGAGGTGCGGGGGCGGCTCCGGCGGGAGCGCCCAGGAGGCGATCACCGCGACGTCGAGTTCGCCCGCCGCGACCCGCTCGACGCCGCGGTCGGACAACAGGTCCTCCACCGACACGTCGGCGTTCGGATACCGGTGGCGCAGCGCGGTCAGGGCGGGCGGGAGCAGATGCAGGGCGGCGGCCAGGAAGGCGCCCACCCGCAGCCGCAGCGACAGACGGCCGAGGAGTGCGGCGAGCCGCTCCCCGGCCTGTTCCGTCTGCTCGTCGACGACCCGCCCGTGTTCCGCGAGCAGCGCGCCGGCCGCCGTGAGCGACGCGCCACGCGGCCCGCGCACCACCAGCGGCGCGTTCCAGTCCCGCTCGGCCCGGGCCACCTGCTGGGTCACCGCGGCCGGGGTCACGCCGAGGGCGTGGGCGGCACCGGCGAGCGAACCGTGTCGGTCGATCATGGCGAGCAGGCGCAGCTGGCCCGGATCCGAGGTCACTAAATAATCTTAATGCTGACCGAAACGGTTCTGGCTTCTCTTCACGCACCGCTCGCGCCAGCCTGGTGGCGGATCATCCACCCCGCACCAGTGAGAAGGTCGGCGACACGTGCCCATCCATCTGCCCCTGTTCGTGATCACCACCTGGCTGCTGGCCATGCTCCCGGGCGCCGGGCAGGCGCTGATGATCCGGCAGATCCTGGCGTTCGGCCCCCGACCCGCCCTGGCCACCGTCGCGGGCAACGCCACCGGGCTGCTCGTCTGGTCGACCGCCGCCGCGGCCGGCCTCTCCGCGGTGCTCCTGGCCAGCCCGCACGCCTATCTGGTGGTACGCCTCGCGGGCGGAGCGGTGCTGTTCGTGCTGGGGCTCAACACCCTCAGGGCGGCGGCGAAGCAGGGCCTGGCCGAGATCGACCCGGGCGGCGGAACGGACGGCCCCGGCGGTCTCCGGGGCGCGTACGGTGCCGGGCTGGGTACGACGCTGGGCAATCCGAAGGCCGGGGTGTTCGCGGTGTCGGTGCTGCCCCAGTTCGTCACGGCCGACGGCCCCGTCCTGCTGAGCAGCATCGCGCTCGGCGTCCTCTGGGCCGTCGTCAACGTCTGCTGGTACCTGCTCTTCACCTGGGCCGTCGGCCGGGGCCGGGCCCTGGTGTCCCGGCCGGAGGTGCGGCGCGCGCTGAACATCGTCACCGGCGTGGTGCTGTGCGGGCTCGGCGTGGCGGTGGCCGGGGGAGTCTGACCGGAACCGGTGCGTGCCGTTCCGGAGGGCGCCGCCTGACGTGTGCGCAACGACCGGTGGCGCCGATCACCACCTCGTGATCGGCGCCACCCGAGGGCTGAACGGGCCGCGGCCCGGGCGCTCCGCCGGAATCGCCGCGATGCGCCCTCGTGGCTGGTCGTGTTGGTTCCCCGCGCCCCTGCGCGGCGTTGCCGAGCTACTTAACGGGGGTTGAAGACCACGCTGGCGAAGTGGACGCTGCCGGACGCCGAGTGCCCGGGGGTGACCCGGTGCGCGGCGCCCTTGCACTTCGGCTTGCTGTAGACGACGAGCGCCTTCTTCGTGGCGTTCTGCGGCCCGCGCGCCTCCTGCGCCATCTCGAGACACTTGCGGTCCGGCGGGTTCTGGATGGCGTACGCCTTGCCCTTCGGCCCCACCCAGACGAACGTCCCCTCGGCGGCGGCCGCCGGACCCATGGTGATGACAGTGAGGGCAAGCCCGCCGAGAGCGACGGCGAGCGGGCGGAGCAGGCGCATCGTGAAGTCCTTCGTGAAGTTCGACAACGGTGACAACAGAGCCGCGGAAACTCCGAGGCCCGAGGCCATCACACACCGTCACCGCCCCCGCCCCCGAATGCCCCGGCGACACGGAAACGTCCCACGTCCGGGCGATGTCCGTCGGCGTGTCGTGACGCCGGGTCCGGCCGACGGGGTGCCGATGCCCGCCCGGATGCAGCCCTTGTCGGCCCTCGGGACCGGCGAGCTCGCATGTTCAGGTGTCGCCCGTTCGCGGCCGAGTCCACATGCGGCTCGCGTTGAGTGATCAGCGCGAGCTCGGCGGACGTCGATCGCCGGGGGCTACCGCTGCCTGGCGCGGATGTCGTGTGAATGTGCCCGACCATGCCGGAAGGAGCCACAGCATCCCTTGCTGTCAGGGGAAGTCCGGGCAGTCCTCGGCAAAACCCTGCGATACGGGCTGCCACACGCCGTGGTCCGCACGCACGCTCAGCCGATCCGCTTCCTCCCCGGTCTCGATCAGCTGAGCGGTGGTCAAGGGGACGGCCGCTGCGAAGACCCGCCCGAGGTGGCGGCAGTGCAGCACCGGGTGGAGTTCCTCCGCGTACGGCTCATCGGCGACCGCGAAGAGATCGGGCAGAGTCCAGCCCAGCGGACCGGCTACGGCACATAGCTGCTGGCGCCGGTGGGGACTCGGCTCCCAGCGCCACACCATCCCGTACAACGTGCTGAGGGACAGTCCCATGAACGGCAGTTCGCGGATGCCGAAGCCGCGATTGCGGATCAATCCGCCGAGTACGGCGGCGAACCTGGTCTCGGCGGGGCGGGGGTACGGCCAGGTCGGCCGTACGAACGGTCCCGGGGCGGCGACGCGGGGCAGCGAGCGGACGAAAGCCTCCAGCGCGGCGAGCTGCGAGTGGTCGCAGTAACTGACGCGGTATGCGAACTGCCTCATGACCCTGGCGTCGCGCTCCGGGGGAAGGAGTTCCGCCGGTACCGGGCGGCCTGCGACGACGAGAAGGTCGGCGGCCGGTATGTCGAGTTCGGCGGCAAGTTCGGTGAGTCGCTGCGGGGCGGTGTCAGTTCGGCTCGCCGCGAGGCTGCTCAGGATGGTGGCCCGTTCCATGTGGTGAAGGTAGCGGGTGGGCTGCCAGGACAGCCGGGGCCGCATGAGTTCGCGGTTGGGGCTCACCTCCGGTGATCGCCCCGGGCCGTATCGGCTCCTGGTTCCGCCGGCCTCGGTGACCAGCCGGGTGGCGGTCCTGTCGTGATGGCCGAGTGCCTGCGCGATGACGGGGGCCGGGGTCTGCAGGACGAGCCGGCGGATCGCGGAGGCCCTGCCGCGCTGTGGCGGGACGCCGATCTCATGCAGATGGACATGGAGGCTGACCGGGTTCGTCCGCCGCCGTCGGCGAACTCCAGCGCGAGCTGACCTACGACGGGCTGCGGGCCGCCGAGGCCAAGGGCAGCAGGGGTGGCCGCCGACCTGGCCCGCGAAATAGGCACAGCGCAAGGCCCGCCGCGAGTACGAGAACCGCGTCAACGCCCTCACGAGGTCGGCCGGACCGTGAAGGACGGCCATGTGCCAACCGCTTCACGAGCCCCAAGTCCCCCGTGCAGCCCTATCGTTGGCTGATGCGCGCACACCCTGTTGACCGCCCGGCCGATCTCGACGTCGTACGTGAGTCTTACGACCGGGTGGCCGACAACTACGCCCACATGGTCGTGACGACGGGGGTCGGCGACATCCGTAGGCATCCATGGCTCAAGGCGTCGATCGACGCCTTCGCCGACACCGTGCGCGGGCTCGGGCCCGTCCTCGACGTCGGCTGCGGGCCCGGAACGGTGACCGCCTACCTCGCCGAACGCGGACTCGATGTATCCGGGGTGGATCTCTCTCCTCGCATGATCGAGAACGCGCGCCGACTTCATCCGGAGTGCCGCTTCGCTGTCGCTTCCGCCACCGAACTCGACCTCGGTGAAGCGTCTTTGGGCGGCGTGCTCGGGTGGTGGTCACTGTTCAACCTCCCCCGGGACGTCCTTCCCCAGGTCCTCGCCATGTTCGCGCGCGCGTTGAAGCCAGGCGGACACTTCATCACCGGAACACACGTCGGTGACGAGGACGTGGTGCGCACCGAGGCCTACGGAGGCGTACCCGTCCGTTGGACGACACACAAGTGGCGGCCGGAACAACTCGTCAACCTGATCGAGCAAGCCGGCCTGAACCCGGTCGCCGAACTGCGACTCCCTCCGGAGGAGCGCAGCGGGCCGGGTCTGGTCGTCATGGCCAAGCGCCCCGGCTGACGATCATCAGGAATCAAAGCAACACAGGCTCTTCTGACGAGGGCCTTGTCCGACAGGGTCGGAACGCCTTCTGCTTCTGGCCGAACCACAGGTCGTCGCCGTTCTCGCGCGGCGTCTCGTGCCAGGCAGTGCACGCGGCCGCGCTCCCGGAAGCGGCGCAACACCAGCATGGCCTTTGGCGGTTACGGACATGATCTTGTGGTGAGACTCGTCCTACCGGGGGTTTCACGGCAGTTCCGACCCAGGCGCACCACGACGGGGGCCCATAGTGCAGGAGCTCGGTTCCGCGGTCGTGCTCGTCACCGGAGTCATGGCGTCGGGGAAGTCCACCGTCGCCCAGCTGCTGGCCGAGCGGCTCCCACGCTCCGTGCACCTGCGCGGTGACGGCTTCCGCCGGATGATCGTGTCCGGTCGCGAGGAGTTCACGCCCCGGCCGACCGCCGAGGCAACGGCACAGCTGCGGCTGCGCCACCAGGCATCCGCCGCGGTGGCAGATCTGTACGCGAGGGCGGGATGGACCGTCGTCGTCCAGGACGTCGTTCTCGGCGAACACCTGGACGCCTGCCTTGACGCCGTGACGGCGAGGCCCCTGTACCTGGTCGTCCTTGCCCCGCGCCCCGAAGCAGTCGCAGCGCGGGAGGCCGGCCGCGACAAGAACGGCTACGGCGGCCGCTGGACGGTCGACATCCTGGACGACGCACTGCGCCGGGACACCCCACGCCGCGGGCTCTGGCTGGACACCTCGGACCAGACACCCCACCAAACCGTGGATCACATCCTCGCCGACCTCGCCACGGCCCGCGTCGCCGAACGGAATCACACGCCCAGGGCACCCTCCTCCTCGGTCATGCGGTGAGGGCGTCGAGGAGTTCCGCGCGCGAGGGACCGGCCGGCATGGAGCCTTTCGTCTCGGCGGCCAGGCGGGCGACGGCCTCGGTGAGCGCGGGAGCGCGCAGTTCCTCCCGGGCTTCCGGAAGCAGATGCGCGGCGGCCCGCTCCGCCCGCAGGGCGTCCGGGTCACGCTGGGCCAGCAGCCGCAGTGCCCGGTTCCGGTGCCAGTCGGGATCCGCATAAGGGATCCCGGCCGCGTGGGCGTCCATCTCCGCCAGCCGGTGCCGCGTGTAGGTGAGGGACTGCCGGTACGACCAGTCCAGACCGTCGACGGTCGCCTTCGCGTACGCCGCCGCGAAGCCCGGCGGATCGTCCGTGTCCGCCCGGCGCAGCAGGTCGCGCAGGATCAGACTGTGGTTCAGGCTCGTCGCCAGGCCTCGTCCGAGGGTCGGGACGGTGAGCGCCCAGGCGTCCCCGACGGCCACCAGCCCGGTCACGAGGGGCTGTTCGGTGTCGTACAGCGTCCTTCTGCGCTGGGTGAGGCGGCCCATGGTCTGGATCCCCTCGGCGATGGGCCGCCCCTCCAGCCATGCGCTGCCGCCGGGGAAGAGGCTCACGGCCGCCGACCACGCAGCCTCCTGGCGCAGCAGGTCGCGCAGCTCGCGGTCGTGGGTGCGGCTGATGAGGCAGATCGAGTACGTGCCGTGGTCGGCGGGGACGCGCAGCAGGCCCAGGGAGCCGTGCTCGACGAGCAGGGGGAAGGTGTCGGCGGGCAGAGCGCCGTCGGGGGAGCGGTAGTAACGGCTGTGGTAGGTGAAGCCGCGCTCGCCGGTCTCCTCCAGCGGCCCTTCCACCCCGATCTCCCGCAGCCAGGCGGGGAGCCGGGAACGGCGTCCGGTGCAGTCGACGACCAGCTCGGCCGCCATCTCACCCGCACTCGTCGCCACCCCGGTCACGTGCGGCACCCGGCCCCCGGAGGAAGCGCGCAGTCCGAGGCAGGCCACGCCCCAGCGGATCCTGACGCCCGCCGCCTCGGCCGTGTCGCGGGCGGCGGACTCGAAGAGCGGACGCCGGGCCACCAGCGTCTCGAAACGGGCGTCGTCCGCGCGCAGTTCGCCGCCCAGTCCGGGTTCGGGCGCCAGCACGTTCGTGCGTACCGCACCGGCCGCCGTCATGCGTTTCACCAGGTCCGGCAGTTCGGCCTCGGCCAGCTGGCGCCAGCGGGCGAGCGGAAGGTGGAGGAGGCGCATCTGGGGGATTCCGGGGCGCTCCCAACGCGACCACGACCACTCCGGGTCGGCGGGCGGCGGCTCCGGATCCCGTTCGAGAACGGTCACGTCATGGCCGTCCCGGGCCAGGAGCAGGGCTGTCTGGAGGCCGCCGAGTGCGGCGCCGATTACGACGACATTCGTCACGAGACTTCTCTTTCCAGGGGGGACCGACGACTGCGGAGACGTACCAGCCGGACGCCCCCGTCATGCCGGGCCGGCGTTCGCTAGTCCGCTCGTGCCCAGGCGGCCACCAGATCCGGGAGATAGATCGTCGCCTGCCTCTCCAGGCACGCCTTCGCCAATCGGGTGTGGAGGGTGTCGATGTCGACTTCCCGGGGGTCGGCGATGTCGTTGCGCTCGATTACCGGCATGAGGCTGTTCACGGATTCGGCTACGAGCGTCACCGCCGCCGAATCCGCGCCACCGGTCGGCACGGCGCAGGCGACGCCGGGCTCGGAGAGTCCCGCGGCCCGCAGCACCCGGGCCAGCTGTTCACCCATGTCCGGGTTGCGGCCGCCTGCCGTCAACGCCGCGCTGATCCACTTCTGGCACTGCGTCACCAGAGGAACCTCGGGGAAGGCCCGCAACCGTGACACGTTGAAATCCTGGAACGTCACCAGACCACCCCGGCGAAGAGACCGCGTCAGCCCTTTCACGACCCCCACCGGATCATCGACATGGATCAGGATCAGTCGTCCCACCACGGCATCGACAGGCTCGGACAGTTCCACATCGGGCAGCACGGCCTGCTCGAAGGCGACGTTGCGCGTCGAGAGCGCCGCAGCGTTCCGACGGGCGATCGCAAGTACCGCCGGATCCATGTCCACGCCCGTGACGTGGCCGTCCGGGCCGACTATTCGCGCAAGGGCGAGAGACACCGCCCCGGTACCGCAGCCGACGTCGAGGACACGCATCCCCTCCCGCACGCCTGCCGTCCTGAGGAGGTACTCGGTGTGCTCGGCGTAAAGCGAATCCTGAACGCCCAGCCTGTTCGATTCCTCAGTGCTCTGCCCCATCACATAGGCCTTCAAGACCGCTTCGGGCATGCTTGTCCCCTCATCATCCAGAAGTGCTGACTCGGAAGTCCGACGATGTGAAGGCACACTCGGGATCAGGCGCCCCGGCGCCCGGTGAGCCTCCGGTCGCCTCACACTACGAACGCGTTGTCAGCGCTGCCTTCGGCTGGTTGGCCTAACTTCGAGGGGCGGTTGCTGGGGCAGGCCGGTGAGTGCGTCTCGGAGTCCGGCCCGGGACGTGACGTTCAGCTTCGGAAAGACACTGCGAAGATGCGCGGCCACGGTGCGGGGGGACAGGAAGAGCCGGCCGGCTATCTGCTTGTTGGTCAGCCCGGTGGCGGCCAGCTGCGCCACCTGCAGTTGCTGTGGCGTCAGCGTCGAAACCGGATCCGTCCCCGACACCGCCGTCCTGACAGGGTTGCCGCTCGCCCGCAGTTCGTTCGCTGCCCGTGAGCGCCAGGGCTCGGCTCCCAGCCGCTGGAACGTGCTGAGCGCGGCCTCCAGATGCACGAGGGCCGAGCCGGCTTTGGCCCTGCGCAGTCTCTCGCCGTAAGCGAGACAGATTCGTGCCCGGTCGAACGGCCACCGTTCCGCATCGGGGTTGCCGACGGCCCTCTCGAAAAGGTCGTGATCGATGAAGTCCGTGGTGGCCATGGCCTCGGCGCCATCGGCCATCATGGCCATCCGCGGCGAGATGGCCGGGATGCCGGCTCTCCTGACCGCCGCGATGTGCTGGGCCGCCTCCGCGTGGCGGCCGGTGCGGGCCGCGGCTTCGGCGAAGTCCATGAAGAGCCACAGGGCATGGGGCATGTACGGTGGCAGCTCACCAGGGGTGATCACTGACCGCAGATGTCGGTATCCCTCCTCGAAGTCCGCGTCGCCGAGCGCGGACAGGGCCCGGATGTGCGAGGCGTAGACACGCAGCAGCCGCAGTCCCCGCGGGTTCGCCCACGACACGAGGCGGTCCGCGATCTCTCCCGCGGCCCGGTTGTCGCCCTGCGCGGCGGCGAGCAGGCCCTGCAGGAACCGGCCCGACCAGGCCGGCAGACCGTAGGCGCGGGAGTCGCACCAGCGCAGACCTTCGGCGGTGAGGTTCCGGAGGTCGTCCCACTGCCCGCTGGCGTAGGCGTCGTACCCCAGGATGAAGAGGGCCTCGATCGCCGAAGTGACGGCTCCTCGGGTCCGGCCGTCGTCGACGACGCGCCGCAGGGCGCTGCGGCAGCCGGGCAGGCGGTCGGTGTACGTGGCCGAGATGGAGGTGCGGAGGATACGTCGGTGGTCCGTCTCCCCGTGGAGGGCGAAGACGAGGCCGTCGAGGTCGTCCAGGACGGACAGCGCCTTGTGGGCCGGATCGCCGACCGCGCAGTGGACGACCGACAGCAGGTGATCAGAGGTCCGGCGCTGAACGCGCGTGGCGATCCGGTCGAAGGACTGCCAGAACTCCGGTCGGCCGCCTGCGAAGCCCACCAGGATCAGCACGTGCAGTGCCTCGTTGAGCATGTGGTCTTCGGCAGGGCTCGGGCGGGCGTAGCTGTCCATCGCGCTCACGAGAAGCTTGTGCGCGGTGTCCACGTCGCCTTCGCCGTTGATGAGCTGACTCGCCGCTGTCGCCGCGACCGCGAGGGAGCCGGCGCTCACGGGGTCGGCGAGCCTGGCGTCGTCCAGCAGGGCGCGTACGTTGCGCAGGTCGCCGGCGATGTTGGCGCCCAGGCAGGCGGCCTCGGCCAGCATGCGTCCCTTGGCGGTCCGGTCGCTGCTCAGATCGGCGGCGCGTAGCAGCGTGGTGATGGCGCCGACGGCATCGCCGCGGCACAGCGTGCTGTAGGCCACCCCGTGGAGCAGCGAGGCGACCGCATCGTCCGGTCCGACGGTCGCGTTGGCCAGGTGGCGGGCCCGGCGTTCGGATCCTTCCGGGCATTCATCTGCCAGCGCGAGATGCGCGCGTCGGCGGTCCGCGATCGTCGACAGTTCCATGACCGCGGAGCGGGTGAGCGGGTGCCGGAAGACCAGGCGGCCCGTCTGGGAATCGACGTGCACCAGTCCGGCCTTCTCGGCGGGACCCAGTTCGGCCAGGGTGTCGAGGCCGCTCATCGCCCGCTGGAGGATGTGCAGATCGCCCGAGCCGTCCAGAACGGCGAGCAGGAGCAGATCCCGAGTCGGGTCCGGCAGAGCGTCGACCCGCACGGCGAAGACCTTCTTGAGCCGTTCGGACAGTGGCAGCACGGTCGGCAGTGGTCCGCGTTCCGTCTGCTGGGCCTCGTTGAGGGTGGCGGGAAGCTCCAGCAGAGCCAGCGGGTTGCCGGCGGCCTCTTCGACGAGCCGCCGGCGGACCCTGGCCGTCATGGCGGGGAATCGTTGTGTCACCAACTCGTTCGCGGATTCGTCGTCCAGGGGCTGAACCTCGTGTGTGTGTATCCCGACACCGCTCGGCAGGAAGCCCTCGTGGATCCGGGACGCCGCGAGCAGGGCCAGGCGACTGCTGCGGACGTAGCGTGCGAGCGTTCCCAGAACCAGGGTGCTGGGCCGGTCGAGCCAGGTCATGTCGTCGATGACCAACGCGACGGGCCTGTCCTCGGCAGCGGTACGGGACAACAGAGCGAGCACGGCGTTCGCGACGGAGAGCAGTTCGGTCGGCGGTTCCTCGGAGAGCCCCTGGACCGCTCGGAGCGTGTCCGCCTGCCGTGGCGGCAGGCCGGGGATGCCGTCCGCCAACGGCTGCAGCATCTGGTTGAGGGCGGAGAAGCTGACGCCCTCGTCGAACTGAGAGCCCACCACCCTCAGGACACGAAAGCCCGCCTCGGCCGCTCGCCGCGCGGCAGCGTCCAGCAGCGCGCTCTTGCCCACACCTGCCTCTCCGGTCAGCATCAGCGCGACGCCCTCGGCAGCGGCCGGACCGAAGAGTTCGTCGACAAGCGCCAACTCCGCCGTCCGGCCGACGAGACGATCGGCCAGCTGCGCGTCGGCTGCCTCGGCGAGGCGTTCGCCGCCCCCGCTGTCTGGTGATTTAGGGGATGACATGAAGCCTTCATCGTGATCGGGCCGGACGGCGTCCAAGACGGGAGCCGCGACGAAAAGTTCGATGCCGGTAGGGTTTCCCGCATCGCAACTCGGATGCCGGACGTCGATCCGCGCCGGGCGCATCAAGGCAATTGACCGGAACCGTAATCGCGGCGCACTCCTGAGGTCAAACCGACCGAGCCGTCCGGTGACACCGGCGACGCGGCGGCAACTTCGCAGGTCGCGGCTCCTGCCGAGGCGGCGAACCGGCGCAGGGTGGGCGGGGTGGCCGAGTGCGACGGGCCCGGGGGGCTCACACGAAGGCCATCACCAGGGCGACCGCCACGGTGAGCGCCGACAGCCCGACCATCGCCGTCCGCCACGCGGAGCCCGGCACCGGCCCCGGGGGTGCCGGGTCGGGGACGTGTCCGCCCAGGTGGGGACTGTCCAGCCAGTAGGCGTCGGACAGTTGGGCGAAGGAGGGAGTGTCGCTGAGGCCCATGCCTGTTCCAACGTCTTTGACGCGCACGGGAGTCGGCATGGCCGGTGTCGTCACCCCATCGGGGCAATCACTTCCCCGAACGGGTGCTACCGCGCACTGGGCAGCGGCCGGGGCGATGGTTATAAAGGTGCTGTTGCGCGTTTCACCTTGGGGGGCGGGGGATGGCGCGGTTGGAACCCTTGGAACCGCAGCGGATCGGGGGCGTCTTCCGGGAGTCCGCGCCCGCCGGGATCCGCCTGGCCCTGCGCCTTTCGGGCAGACTGCGCGCGGTCCGGCGCCGGACCGCCCGGGCGCCGGCCGACGAGCGGACCTGGTCCCTCACCGCGAAGACCAAGATCCTGCTGATCAGTCTGGGCTCCTGCGGCGTCCTGCTGGGCCTGGCCGAGGCCGCCGGAGCGCTCGGGCCGTCGTCCGGGGACGGCCGGCGGTGGGCCCTGGACTACCTCTTCACCGGCGACACCGAACTGGGCGGCGCCAGCCTGGCGTTGTTCCAGGACCCGGCCGGTCTCGTCATCCTGGCGGTCGTCTTCGTCACCCCAGTCTTCTGCTGCCAGCAGGTCCAGGCCATCGCCGCCTTCGTGCAGATGAACGAGCGCAACGGAGGAACCGAGAAGCTGCTCGACGAGGAGGTCCGGCGCCTCAACGACCTGGTCCGGCAGACCAACCGCTGGTTCCGGTGGCTGGGCCGCTGGTGGGTGTCCCTGGCCCTTCTGCTGGCCATGGCGTCCGGAACGCTCCTGCTGTACCGCTACGTCGACTCCTACGGCCTGATGGAGACCTGGAACCCCACGGACGTCTCCGACACGGCCTGGCGGACCGCGGTGTACGACGGCTGGTGGGGCAACTGGCACCGGCACCCGGAGCTGGCGGTCGCCCTGTGCGTGGCCGGCACCCACGCCTTCTACGTCCTGTCGAAACAGCTCGTCATGGGCGTCGTCTTCACCGTCTACCTGTACCGGTCCGACCTGCTCGGTTTCGGGGTGACCCCGAACATGAGGTACGACAGCGACGGCTTCCAGGGACTGCGCCCGCTGCGCCAGTTCATCCTGTGGACCTACGGCTCCGCCCTCGCCCACATGATCGGCCTGCTGGTCCTCTTCATGATCTGGCTGCCGGCGCGACCGTGGATGGTCTTCATCTTGCTGGTCGTGATGCTGGTCGACATGCTCGTGATCGTGTACCCGTCCTCGATCGGCTACCACTCCGCACTGACCGTGAAGAAGGACCATGTGCGGTACCTGTACGACCACGAACCCCCGGGCGACACGCGCAACGCGGCGATAGCGCAGGTCTGGTCGAAGCCGGTGCTGCCGGTCACGACCCGAAAGGCCACGACCGGCATCTTCCTCTACCTGCTCGCCCCAGCGATCCCGGCACTGGTCCCGCTGCTGTTCCGCTAGGGGGGGGCGGAAGGCGGCTCAGAACAGCGCCTTGTAGCCGAAACCGCCGTCGTTGACCAGCACCCGGGCGCCGAACGTGCCCTTCCCGGTGCCGTTCTGCCGGTAGAGGCGGTACGCCGTGTCCCGGGCGACCAGGTCGGCCTTGCCGTCCCCGGTGACGTCGCCGACCCCGAGGACCACGTTGTACGAGGCGCCCCAGTTGGCGGCGATCTTCACGCGCGCGGAGAAGGTGCCGTTGCCCTTGCCGTAGTAGCGGTACAGGTTGTTCGACTTGTCCTGGGCCAGCAGGTCGCCGATGCCGTCGCCGTTGAGGTCCCCGGCGCCGACGATCTTCTTGTAGGTCTTCCAGTTGGCGAACAGCTTCACGCGCGCCGACAGTTTGCCTGCGCTGGTGCCCTTGTAGAGGTAGACGGCGCCGGTGGCCGCGTTGCGGGTGATCAGGTCCGGGCGGCCGTCCTTCGTGAGGTCGCCCGGGGAGGTGAGGACGTCGTACTGGTTCCAGCCGCCGGTGGCCAGGGTGGTGTACGACGTCGTCGGCTTCAGCGTGCCGCCGCAGGCCGGCTTGTAGAGGCGCGCCGCGCCGCTGCTCAGCCTGACGAGGACGTCGTTGCAGCCGTCGCCGCTCAGGTCGCCGAGGGCCACCGGCCTGGCGGTGGTGGGCCAGCCGCTGCCCATCTGCCACACGTTGTTCAACGTGCCGTAGTGGAGCCAGATCCGTCCGTTGCCGTCGAGGGTGAGCAGGTCGCCGGTGCCGTCGGGGAGGCCGCCGGATCCGTCGCCGTAGTCGTGGAAGGCGGGGACCGAGCCGGTCACCTTCAGGACGCCGCTCGCCACGGTGGTCGTGCCCGAGTAACCCGGCTGGGTGGCGGTGAGGGTCCAGGTCAGGTCGCCGTTGACGGCCCGGGCACCGGATGTGGTGCGGCCGTTCCAGGAGGCGGCGACCGTGCTGCTGCCGGGGGTGCCGGTGAGGGTGCGCACGGTGCGGCCGGCCGGGTCGGTGAGGGTGACCTGCCACGTGGTGACCGGGCCGTTGAGCTCCCACTTCGGTGCCCAGGACGAGGTGTTCCGGAAGTTCACCGTCGCGGGCACGGACGACGAGCCGACCGCGAGTCTCGGGAACGTGGTGCGGGATCCCGAGAGGCCGGCCGACCCGGTCCACACCGCGGTGGCGTCGGTGAGCGAACCGGCCGCGATGCGGGCGCGGTTGATGGCGGTGAGCGGGCCCTGGACCGTGCGGGCGGCCGTCCAGATGTCCCTCTCGCCGTCGAGTGTGGCCTCCATCAGCCGCTTGGCGGAAGCGCTCGCGCCGTTCTCGCGCCACAGTGCGTGGACCGACCCGTCCGCCGCCATGGCGGTCCGGACCTCGTAGGTGTCGGAGACGGGGCCGGTGGAGAGGGTGGAGGAGGCCGTCCACGTCGAGTCGGCGTAGCGGGTCACGGTGCGTACCGTGCCCGCCGCCGGGTCGGCCCAGACGACGGTCGCGTTTCCGTTCGGCGTGACCAGCGGCTCCGGATCCCCCTCGGCACCGACACCGCTCACGAGGGCGGTCGTGGCCCCCCACGCGGAGTTCGCGTCCTGGCGGCGGACCAGCTCGAAGGTCTGGGCCGTGGCCGTGCCGAACCGCCACAGCAGGTCGATCGAGCCGGACGCGTCGGTGGCCAGGGCCGGATGGGCGGAGGCGGCGAGCGGAGTGTTGCTCAGCTGGGCCGGGGTCTGCCAGGTGCCGCCGTACGGCCGGGCGGTGGTCATCACGTAGGCCGTCTTGTACGACTCGTCCTCCATCGCGTACGACACGACGAGTCCGCCGTGCGTGTCGACCGCGATCTGGGGGTTCGTGGCGTCGACGTCGCCGTAGGCACCGGCGTGCCTGGCCGCGTCGCTGACTTGATCCGCGGCGGCCCAGGTGCCGTCGGTGCCGAGGGTGGCGGCGTACACCTCGGAGGAGTCCGAGTAGGTGTACGGGGTGGCGGTCCAGACGGCGGCGACCTGGCCGTTCGGGCCCTGCGCGACATCGATCTGGGACAACGTCAGCTTGTTGTCGCCGTCGAACACTTCATGGGGCGACGACCAGATGCCGGCGGTCAGCACCGAGCCGAGCAGCCGGTAACCGTTGTCGACCCACAGCACGGCGACCGTTCCGTCGGTCCGCGTCACCAGCCGTGCCTCGGAGATGGCCGTGCCGCTGAACCGGACCGGCGCGCTCCAGGTGTCGGTGCCGGCGGCGCGCGTGGCGGCGTACAGCGTCTGGCTGCCGTCGGTCCAGGCGGCCACGGCGCCGCCGTCGGGACGGACGACGACGTCCTGCGGCACGCTGTAGGCGGCGGACAGCGGGACTGCGGTGTTCCACGGCGGCACCGTGCTCAGGTCCGTGGCGGCGGCCGGCAGCGCGGTGCCCCCGAGGGCGAGCGAGACAGTGACGAGTGCGGTGGCCGTGGCGCGCAGGCGGCCCGACGGCATGGCAGATCTGCCCATGTGTGTGTTCCCTCCCCGTGGGGGGCGCTTGCCCCCTGGTGCGCAGCTTAGGAGGCAAGTGAGGGAACAGTGAAGGCAGTTGATCAGATGGTGGACACGCGTGGGCGGCTGACGCACGGGGCACGGGAGCCGTCGGCGATTCACTGCCGGAATTACGGGACATAAGAGTAAATTCCTGACCGTTGCGTGGAAGAGGTGTCACCGGCAGACGGAGCAGGGAATGAGCACGGACGACCGCGTCACGGTGACGACCGGGATCGCACGACTGCACGCGGCACTCGGACTCGCCGGTCCCGGCCGCTTCGGGCTGGTGACCAACCACACCGGAGTCCTGCCCGACCTGCGTCCGGCCGCACCCGCGCTGCTCGCGGCCGGCGCGCCGCTGGTCGCCCTGTTCGGTCCCGAACACGGGCTGCACGGGACCGGCCAGGCCGGCGAGAGCGAGACCGCCCGGACGGACCCCGACACGGGCCTGCCGGTCCACGACACCTACCGCAGCGACGGCGAGCGGCTGGACAAGCTGCTGATCGACAGCGGCGTCGACGCCCTGGTCCACGACCTCCAGGACATCGGCGCCCGGTGCTACACCTACGTGTGGACCATGTTTGACCTGATGGTCTCGGCGGCCCGCACCGGAATCCGGTTCGTGGTCGCCGACCGGCCCAACCCGCTCGGCGGACTCGTCAGCGAGGGCCCGCTGCTCGACCCGGCGTGGGCCAGCTTCGTCGGGCGCGCCCCCACCCCCCTCCGGCACGGCCTGACCTGCGGCGAACTCGCTCGCCGGCTGAACGCCACGGCCGTGCCCCGGGCGGCAGGCCGCCCAGCCGACCTGACGGTGATCGAGGCCCTCGGCTGGCGGCGCGCCATGGACGCCCAAGCCACCGGGCTGCCCTGGATCGCACCCTCGCCGAACATCCCGACGCCCGCCACCGCCACCGTGTACCCCGGCACCTGCCTCTTCGAAGGCACGAACCTCTCGGAGGGCCGGGGCACCACCCAGCCCTTCGAGATCGTCGGAGCCCCCTACCTCGACGCCCGGTTCGTGCCCGCGCTCGCCGAACTGGCCCTGCCCGGGGTGCACTTCCGCGACCTGCGGTTCGTACCGGCCTTCCACAAACACGCCGGACGTCCCCTGCGCGGGGTCCAGCTCCACATCACCGACCGCACGGCGTTCGCGCCTGTGCGCACCGCCGTCGCGATGCTCGCCGTGCTGCGGCGGCTGTACCCGGACGACTTCGCCTGGCACACCACGGACGGCGGCGCCGAGGGGACCGGACACCGGCACTTCATCGACCTGCTGTGGGGGTCCGACCGGCTGCGGCGCGCCGTCGACGCGGGCGAGGACCCGCTGCCGCTGTGCGACCCGCCGTCCCCGCCCGCCCGATGGGCCGGCGACGACGCGCTGCTCTACCCCTGAGACCCACTGCTCCGCTCCCTGAGACCCGCCGCTCCGCTCGGAAGGACACCCCGTCGATGACCGATCTCACGACTCTCACGACGACGACCCGGGTCGGGATCCGCGGCTTCCGCGCGGGCGACGGGCCGCGGGTCGTGGCCGCATGGCGGCGGAGCGCGCCGGCCGACCCCATCACCCCGGACCGCTTCCGCTCCCTGGTCCTGCTCGACCCCAACTTCGACCCGGAGGGGCTGCGGATCGCCGTCGACGGCGAGCGGGTCGTCGGCGCCGCCTACGCGGTGCGCCGGCTGACCCCGATGGCCGGCACCGACCTGGAGCCGGAGCAGGGCTGGATCCCGTTCTTCTTCGTCGACCCGGACGCCCGCGGGCGCGGCCTCGGCCGCCGGCTGCTGACCGAGGCGCTCGACTGGCTGCACGGCCACGGCCGTACCCGGGTGGACTTCTCCTCGTACACCCCGAACTACGTCTTCCCCGGCCTGGACGCCGAGGCCTACCCGGAGGCGGCCGGGCTCCTCGACTCCCTCGGCTTTCGCACCCTGTACGAGGCGGCCGCGATGGACCGCAGCCTGGTCGGCTACCGCCTCCCGGACGACATCGCGCTCCGGGTGGCCGAACTGACCGCGCGGGGCTACCGGTTCGCCACCCCGGCCGACGACGACCTGGTGGACCTTCTCGCCCTCGCCGGGGGCCACTTCGGGCCGGACTGGGCCTGCACCATCCGGGCGTGCCTGACCGCGGGGACGCCGCTCGACCGGATCGTCGTGGTCCGCGATCCCGGGGGCCGCATGGCCGGCTGGGCGATGCACGGCGCGTTCGACTCGGTGGACGAGCGGTTCGGCCCGATCGGCGTGCTGGAGGAGATGCGCGGCACCGGGCTGGGCGAAGTCCTGCTCCACCTGGTCCTGGAGCGGATGCGGGCGCTCCGCGCGCACTCCGCGTGGTTCCTGTGGACCGGCGCGCAGTCCCCGGCGGGCCACCTGTACCGCAAGAGCGGCTTCACCACGACCCGGGTGTTCAAGGTGATGCGCAGGGAGGCCGCCCGGTGACACCGTCACTGAGCCGGCGTCACTTCGCGCTCGCGCTGCCCTCGGCGCTCCTCGCCTCCGGCTGCGCCGCACCGCACCAGGGCACCGGGCGGCCCGGCGATCCGGTCGTCCTCACCCTGCTCTCGCACTACGCGAGCGGGGAGTTGAAGAAGGCTCTGCAGGGTCCGGTGGACGAGTGGAACGCCCTGCACGACCGGGTCAAGGTGCGGACGAAAGCCGTCGAGTTCACCGACCTGCTCACCACCTTCATGGTCCGGCAGGCGGCGGGCCAGGGCACGGACATCCTGCACCCGTACTGCCTGTGGAACGGCCAGCTCGTCCGGGCCGGCGTGCTGCGGCCGGCGCCGCCCGAGCACGCCGAGGAGATCGGCCGCGCCTACGGCGCCGCCGCGGTCGGCTCCTCGTCGGCCGGGGGCAAGATCTACGGATACCCCACCGAGATGCAGACGTACGCCCTCTACTACAACAAGCGGCTGCTGCGCGCGGCCGGCCTCGACGGCCCGCCGCGCACCTGGCCGGAGCTGGAGGAGGCCGCGTACCGCACCGCCCGGCAGGACCGGTACGGCAACACCCTGGTCCAGGGGTTCGGCCTGTCGACCTTCGACGACTCCACTACCGTCGGCCAGACCCTCGCCCTGCTCAACGCCGCCGGCGGGCGGTTCGTCTCGGCGGACGGCAGGAGCACCGGCATCGACTCGCCGGCCGGCCGCGCCGTGTTCGACCTGGAGCGCCGCCTCGTCGACAGGGGCGCTAGCGCCCCCGGCGTCAACGTCTACCAGGCGTTCGCCTCCGGACAGGTCGCCATGGTGATCAGCGCCGGCTGGTGGACCACGAACCTGAAAGCGCTGATGGGCACCGCCTACCGGGAGGTCGGCGTCGCCCCCGTGCCGCTCCCCGAGGCGGACGGCAGACGCGCCACGCTCTCCACCGGCTTCATGCTCGGCGTCAACACCGCCAGCGAACACCCTCGCGAGGCCTGGGAGTTCCTGCGCTGGCTCAACGCGGAGAAGGTGCGCGGCGCGACCCGGATGAGCGCCCTGCAGGCGTCGGTCGGCTCCCTGACCGGCCGCGCCGACGACATGCGCAAGCTCCTCGGCGCGGGCGGCGACCCGAACCTGCACCCGTTCCTGGACGCGCTGGCGTACGCCGTACCCGAACCGAACGTGCCCGGCGCGCAGCAGGCCAAGTCGCTGCTGCGCAAGAACATCGAGGCCCTGTGGACCGGTCAGCAGACGGTCGACGAGGCCCTGCGCTCCACCCGCCGCCAGGTCGACCAGGAGGTGTCGCGGTCATGGTGAACGCCACCCTGGCACCGGAGTCGACCGAACGGGCGGCGCGCGACAGGTCCGCCGGCCTCGGAGTCCGTGTCCGCGCCCGGCGCCGTCGCCGCCAGGCCGTCGTCGCCTACCTCTTCCTGGCGCCGACGCTGCTGTTCTACGCCGTCTTCCTCGCCCTGCCGCTCGGCTTCGCGGTGCTGCTGTCGACGTCCCGCTGGGCCGGGTTCGACCTCGGCGACATCGACCCGGTCGGCCTGGACAACTTCGCCGGCCTGTTCGCCGACGGCTCGACGTTCCTGGCCCCGATCCTCACCAACACGCTGCTCTTCGCCCTGGGCACGGTGGCCCTCGCCCTCGCCGGCTCCGTGCTCGTCGCCACCTGCATCGACCGGCTGCGGTTCCAGGGCCTGTGGCGCACCCTGTACTTCCTGCCGATCGTCACGACCGTCGTCGCCGTCGGCAACGTGTGGAAGTACATGTACCAGCCGGGCGGCCTCGTCAACGGCGTCCTCAACGCCGTCGGGCTCGGCTCGGTGGCGTTCCTCCAGGACCCGGACACCGCGCTGCCCTCGGTCGTGGTCGTCCAGGCCTGGGCCTCCGTCGGCTCGGCGATCCTCGTCCTGACCGCCGGGCTGAAGGCCGTCCCCGAGTCGTACTACGAGGCCGCCGCGCTCGACGGCGCCGGTCCCGTGACCGTCTTCTGGCGGATCACGCTGCCGCTGCTGCGGCCGTCCCTGCTCTTCGTGTGCGTCACCCAGTTCCTCACCGGCCTCCAGTCCTTCGCGCTGATCATCGTGATGACCAAGGGCGGACCGGGCGACGCGACGAACGTGGCCGCGCTCGAGATGTACCGGCAGGCCTTCTCCTACGGCGACTGGGGCACCGCGAGCGCCGCCGCCTTCGTGCTGTTCGCGGTGGTCCTCGCGGTCACGCTGGTGCAGTTGTGGCTCTTCCGGCGCAAAGGGGAGGACGCGTGATCCGCCGCCGGTTCCCGTGGCTGTCGTATCTGCTGGTGGTCACCGGTGCGGTGCTCACGGTGGTGCCGTTCGCCGACATGCTGATGACGTCCTTCAAGGGACCGGACGAGGCCGGCACGCTGCCGTACCGGTTCCTGCCCAGGGCGTTCGACCTGTCCAACTACCGGGCGGCGATCCACCAGCTCGATCTGCCGGTGCTCTTCCGCAACAGCGTCGTCGCGACGGCCATGATCACCGGGTCGGTGCTGCTCACGTCGTCGCTCGCCGGCTACGCGCTCGCCAAACTCCGCTTCCCCGGCCGGGACTTCGTCTTCCGCCTCGTGCTGTCGACGATGATGTTCCCGCCGTTCCTCTTCTTCATCCCGCACTTCCTGATCCTGGTGCACTGGCCGCTGGCGGGCGGCAACGACCTGCTCGGGCGCGGCGGCGCGGGACTGACCGTCAGCATCGTGGCGCTCGCCATGCCGTTCCTCGTCAGCAGCTTCGGGATCTTCCTCACGCGCCAGTTCATGGTGTCGATCCCGGACGAGGTCCTGGAGGCCGCGCGCATCGACGGCGCCGGCGAGTTCACCGTGTGGTGGCGGATCGTCGTCCCGCAGACCAAGCCGGTCCTGGTCACCCTCGGCCTGCTGACCTTCGTCGACGCCTGGAACGAGTACATCTGGGCCCTGCTCGTCTCGACCGCCAACCCGGACGTGATGACGCTGCCCGTCGGCATCCAGTTCCTCCAGGACTACGTCGACCCGACCCGCACGCTGCCCATCGTGATGGCCGGCCTGGTCCTGAGCGTCCTGCCGGTCCTGGTCCTCTTCCTGCTGCTCCAGAAGTACTACATCAGGGGCGTCATGCTCAGCGGCCTCAAGTGAGGGCCGGCGACGGAGCGGGCGAACGGTCACCCGGTGGTGCCGTTCGCCCGGACGGCGGGATGGACAGTCGCGAACGGCGACCGTCACAGGCCGCGCCAGACGTTGTCGAAGGCCGCGTCCTCGATCTCCCGGCGCTGCCGTACCGCGGCGAGCTCCGTCACGGCGTCGTTGACCGCGGCCACCACCGTCACGGTCGCCTCGGGGGCCGCCCCCGTCAGGTCCTTGGCCGCCTCGTTCTGGATCCCCACGGCGGCCGCGAGGGCGGCGAGCACGGGCTCGCCCGACGCCCAGCGCTCGTGCGCCCGGACCCGCTCGGGCGAGTCGGCCGGCTCCGTCCGGCCGGTCGGCAGCGGCAGCCAGCGCCGCCGCTGCCGGGCGACCGTGCCGTCCGCCTCCAGAGCGTCGAGATAGACAGCCCCCAGGCCGCGCCCCCGCCGCCACAGCCAGTCCTCGACCGACTCGTACGGCGTCTCCCGCCGCAGCGCCGCCACCGCGTCGTCGAGCAGCCGGTCACCCGTCCCGCCCGCCGTCGCGGGCACGATGAGTTCGCCGTCGAGCGCGGCCGCCCCGGCGTCGACGAGATCGACCAGCTCGGCTCCCGCGAGCGCCAGTGAGAGGTCGCCCTGTTCGACGGGCCGGGCGGCGGCGTCGTACACGGTGACGAGGAACAGGTCCCGGGGTGTGGTCATGTCGGACTCCCCAACAGAGACGACGGAGGCACCAGAGATATCTGGGGCCACAGGGCTATCAGACGTATCAGACGTACCAGAGACAACGGTGGCGCCGATGAATACGATGCCCGGGCCGGGCGCCTCGCAGTCTCCCGCCCTTCGGCCGGACCGGTCATCCCAGCTCATCTCTGCCGCCCGGCCGGTCGTGCGGGACATCGCCGCCCGTGCCGTACCACCACCATCTGCCGTCCGGGGGCGACCCGCAGCACGACGTGGGCGGGCCGGGCCCCGCAGCGGCGATCCGCACCGCCGGTGCGGCACCCGCACGCGCGATAGGCTGCTGCGCGATCAGAAGGGTGACATCGGCCGGAGGTGGGTGGGCATGACAGCGCACGTCGAGCCGTCGACCGCCGTCGGCGCGGGCGGCCGGGACAGCCGGCTGGGCCCGCTGATCATCACCCTCTTCGCGTTGTACGCGCGCCGTGAGCACAACTGGCTCTCCGTCGCCTCCGTGATACGCCTCATGGCCGACCTCGGTGTGGAGGGGCAGGCCGTGCGCTCGGCGGTCTCCCGGCTGAAGCGGCGCGGCGTGCTGCACGGTGAACGCCACGAGGGCGCCGCCGGGTACGCCGTCTCCGAGGGCACCCTGGAGGTGCTCGAGGACGGCGACGTGCGCATCTTCGAGCGGAACCGGGCCGCGGCCGGCGACGGCTGGCTCGTCGTCGTGTTCTCCGTGCCCGAGTCCGAACGCGACAAACGCCACGCCCTGCGCACCGCCCTGACCCGCCTGGGCTTCGGCACCGCGGCCCCCGGCGTGTGGGTGGCGCCCGGCATCCTGGCCGACGAGACCCGCCGCACCCTGCAGCGCCTCGGGCTGACGCCGTACGTGGACATCTTCACCGGCGACCACTTCGCCTTCGGCGACCTGTCGGCGAAGGTCCGCGAGTGGTGGGACCTCGACGAGCTCAGCGCGCTCTACGCGGACTTCCTGGAGCGGTACCGGCCGGTGAGCGTGCGCGCGGCCGCGGGCGCGATCCCGGCCCGGGAGGCGTTCGGGATCTATGTGCCGATGCTCACCGAGTGGCGCCGGCTGCCCTACCGCGACCCCGGGCTGCCGCTGTCCCTGCTGCCGCCGGGCTGGATGGGTGAAACCGCCGGCGCGCTCTTCGAGGAACTCGACAAGACGCTCCGGGAGCCCGCCCGCGCACACGCCCTGGCGGTCATACACAGCTGTTAGGGCTCCCGGCAGGGGCAGGGGCAGGGGCAGGGGCAGGGGCAGCGGCTCGGCACCAGCACCGGCCCGGCACCCAGCGGCCGGCGCCTACGGCCTGATCAGCCGCTCCTCCGGGATCACGGCCACGCCGAGGATCTCGATCATCGCCTCCGGCTGCCAGAGCGCGGTGCAGCCGATGCCCGCCATCGCCGGGTACACCGGCCCCGCCAGCTCCCGCCACACCCTGCCGATCTCCTTGCCGTGGGCCTGGTAGTCCGGGATGTCGGTGAGGTAGATCGTCACACTCACCAGGTCCTCCGGCTCGCCTCCGGCCGCCCGCAGCGTGGTCAGCACATTGCCGAACGCCTGGCGGAACTGCTCGACGATGCCACCCGGAACGATCTTCATATCGGCGTCGAGTGCGGTCTGGCCGCCCAGGTGGAGCGTGTTCCCCGCAAGGGTTCCGTGCGAGTAGCCGCTCGGGGCGGGCAGGGCGGGCGGGTTCACGGCGACGGGAGTCATCAGGCCTCCGGTTCGGATGTGTCCGGCTCCGGCCGCACGGCCGGGCGTGTTGACAATAAATGACGACCGTGAAAAATACGAGATAGAGCGCGCGGTCCGGTTCCGGACCCCGGCGAGCCCACGGAAACGGAGTCGATTCCATGGAGCCTGACCTCGGCAAGTACCGGCTTGAGGGGGACAACGCGATGTACCGGCTGCCCAGCGGCCTCGTCGCCCCGGTCGTGACCCGGGCCGGCCAGGAGGATGTCAACACCGCCGACTCGGGCGGCGCCGTCCGCGTGTCGGGCGTCAGCGCCCGGCACACCCCGGCGCGCCGCCTGTGGTACGGCAAAGTCAGCAACGAGCCCGGCTACCGCTCGGTCTCCCACCACCACGGCGAGGCCGAGACCGGCGGCTACGTCCTGTCCGGCCGGGCCCGGATCTACTTCGGCGAGAAGTTCGAGGACTACCTCGACATGGAGGAGGGCGACTGGGTCTTCGTCCCGCCGTTCATGCCGCACGTCGAGTGCAACCTCTCGCGGACCAAACCGCTGGTGTGGATGACCACCCGGACCCCGGAGAACATCGTGGTGAACCTGCCCGACGTGGCCGACACCGACCTGCGTGACTGGCTGAACCGATGAGCGGCGCCCAGGCCGCCCCGGCCGCTTTGACCTCCGCGATCGTCACGGCGGCCCTCACCCTGAAGCCCGCCCCGCCCGAGCACTTCGCCCTCGCCTTCACCGCCACCACCCAGCCCTGCCCCTGGCCCAAGGCCTACGGCGGCGACCTCGTCGCCCAGGCCGCCGCCGCGGCGATGCGCTCGGTGACCGACGGCAAGACGCTGCACTCCATGCACAGCTACTTCCTGCGCCCGGCCGACATCGGCGCCGAGGTCCGCTACGAAGTGGAGGTACTGCGCGACGGCCGCGGCTACAGCACCCGCCAGGTGCGCGGCTACCAGAACGGCAAGGCGTTGTACGTCTGCCTCGCCAACTTCGCGGCGGGGGAGCCGGGTTCGTCCTTCCACGCCGAGTTCCCCGCGGACGTACCCGGCCCCGAGACCCTGCCCGGCTCGGCCGAGTACCTCGCCGAGCGCACCGGCGGCACCATGACCGACGGGTCCAAGGCCTACTGGAGCGGCGGCCGCGGCTTCGACATGCGCCACGTACCCGGACCCGTCTACCTCACCGTCGACGGCGAACGGCTGCCCCACCAGGCCGTCTGGGTACGGCCGTTCGACGCGCTCCGCCCCGTCGAGGGACTCACCGACGCCCAGCGCGACCTCGCCGCCCTCGCCTACGTCTGCGACTACACCATTCTCGAACCCGTGCTGCGCGTCCTCGGCCTGGCCTGGGCGGACCCCGGCCTGGTCACCGCCAGCCTCGACCACGCCATGTGGTTCCACCGCCCCGCACCGGTCGGCGACTGGCTGCTCTACGCCCAGGAAGCGGTGGCCGCCGACGCGGGCCGCGGACTGGGCAGCGGCCGCTTCTTCACCCGCGACCACCGCCACCTGGCCACCGTGGTCCAGGAAGGCATGATCCGTCCCGCCTGAGCCGCCCGCCGTACACCACCGGCGGGCTTCCGGAAGGAACCCCGCGTTGGCTCTTCCGCTCTCACCCACCTCGCACCTGGACACCTTCGCCCGGGACCACCTCCCGCCCGCCGGACTGTGGCCCACCATCGAGTTCACCACACCCGAACTGGCCTACCCGGACCGGCTCAACGCGGCCGGCGAACTCATCGACGCGGCCGTCGAACGCCATGGCCCCGACCGCCCCGCCCTGCGCACCCCGGCCGGGGAAGTGTGGACGTACGGCGAACTGCGCACCCGCGCCAACCAGGTCGCCCAGGTGCTCACCGCGGACCTGGACCTGGTGCCGGGGCAGCGTGTGCTGCTGCGTGCGCCCAACACCCCCTGGACGGTGGCCTGCTGGCTCGGTGTCCTGAAGGCCGGCGGGGTGGTGGTCACCACGATGGCCGCGCTGCGCGCCCGGGAGATCGTCCCGATCGCCGAACGCACCCGGCCCGCGCTCGCCCTCGTGGACCACCGCTTCACCGACGAGCTCCGCACCGCGCTGCCCGGCCTGCGGGTGGTCGAGTACGGCGGGACCGGCGACGGCGACCTGGTGGCCCGATGCGCCGCGAAGTCCGGCGAGTTCACGAACGTCGACACCGCCGCCGACGACGTGGCGCTCCTCGGCCCGACCTCGGGCAGCACCGGCGTCCCGAAGATCACCATGCACTTCCACCGGGACATCCTGTCCATCGACAACACCTTCGGACGGCACGTCCTGCGGCTGCGCCCGGACGACCTGGTCGCCTGCACCGCGCCGTTCGCCTTCACCTTCGGCCTCGGCATGCTCGTCGTCTTCCCGCTGCGGGCCGGCGCCTGCGCCCTGCTCACGGAGACGGCGACACCGCCCCAGCTCGCCGACCTCGTGGAGAAACACGGCGTCACCGTCCTCGCCACCGCACCCACCGCCTACAAGGCGATCGTGCGTGACGGCAGGGAACGCCAACTGGCCGGCCTGCGGACCGGGGTGTCGGCCGGCGAACACATACCGCTCAGCACCTGGGAGGAGCTGCGCGACCGCATCGGGCTGAAGGTGATCGACGGCATCGGCGCGACCGAGCTGCTGCACATCTTCATCTCGGCTGCCGGCGACGACATCAGGCCCGGCGCCACGGGCCGGCCGGTGCCCGGCTACCGGGCCACGATCCTCGGCCTCGACGGCGAGGAACTCGGTCCGGGAGAGCCGGGTCGGCTCGGCGTCATCGGTCCGGTCGGCTGCCGCTATCTCGACGACAAGCGGCAGCAGGACTACGTCGTCAACGGCTGGAACGTCACCGGAGACATCTTCCACCGCGACGAGGACGGCTACTTCCACTACCACGCGCGCAGCGACAACATGATCGTCTCGTCCGGGTACAACATCGGCGGTCCCGAAGTGGAAGCCGCCGTCGACACCCACCCGGACGTCGTCGAATCGGCGGTCGTGGCGCGGCCCGACCCGGAGCGCGGCTCGGTCGTGTGCGCCTTCGTCGTGCTGCGCGAGGGCGTCACCGGGGACGCGGCGAAGGCCAAGGAGATCCAGGACCACGTCAAGCAGGTCCTGGCGCCCTACAAGTACCCACGGGACGTGCGTTTCCGCGACACCCTGCCGCGCAACACGAGCGGCAAGCTCCAGCGGTTCGCCCTCCGCAGGATCATCGAACAAGAGCAGGCCGCCGAGCCGGTCGCCGAGCAGTGAGAGGAACTCCGGTGAAAATCGCGATCATCGGCGGTGGCCCTGGCGGGCTCTACCTCGCGGCATTGATGAAGCAGCTGGACCCCGCCCACGAGATCACCGTGTGGGAACGCAACGCCCCCGACGACACGTTCGGCTTCGGCGTGGTCTTCTCTGACGAGACGCTCGGCGGCATCGAGAACGCCGACACCGTCTTCGCGGAGGCCATGGCCCGCCGCTTCGCCCGCTGGACGGACATCGACATCCACTACCGGGGCGAGAGCCACACCGTCGGCGGCCAGGGCTTCGCCGCGATGAGCCGCAAGGAACTCCTGCGCCTCCTCCAGGAGCGCTGCCGCGAACTCGGCGTCACCCTGCGCTTCGGCACCCTCGCACCCGAGGTGGCCGAGCTGCGCGCCGCGTACGACCTCGTCGTCGGTGCGGACGGCGTCAACTCCGGTGTCCGCACCGGCTGTTCAGACGTCTTCGGTCCCTCGCTGGACCGGCGGCACAGCAAGTACATGTGGCTGGGCACGGACCGGGTCTTCGAGGCCTTCCAGTTCTTCGTCAAGGAGACGGAGTGGGGGGTCGTGCAGGTCCACGGCTACCCCTACTCCGACGCCGGCTCGACGTTCATCGTGGAGATGCACGAGGACGTCTGGCGCCGGGCGGGCTTCGACGCCACCGAGGACGCCGTGTTCGCGCCGGGCGTCTCCGACGAGCAGGCCGTGTCCCGGATCCGTGAGCTGTTCGCCGCGGAACTCGACGGGCACCAGGTGTTCGCGAACAACTCCAAGTGGCTGAACTTCACCACCGTGCGCAACCGGCGGTGGCACCACGAGAACCTGGTCCTGATCGGCGACGCCGCCCACACCGCCCACTTCTCCATCGGCTCCGGCACCAAACTGGCCATGGAGGACGCCCTCGCCCTCGCCGCCTGTCTGCACGAACACCCGGACACGGAGAGCGCGTTGAGCGCATACGAGAGCGAGCGGCGGCCGGTGGTGGAGTCCACGCAGCGGGCCGCGCAGGCCTCGCTGGAGTGGTTCGAGAACATCGGCATGTACGCCCGCCAGGAACCCACCCAGTTCTGCTTCAACCTCCTCACCCGCTCCCGCCGCATCACCTACGACAACCTGCGCACCCGCGACGCCGAGTTCGCCGACCGCGTCGACACCGCCTTCGCCGCGGCACAGGGCCTGAGCGCCCGGGCCCCCGCGATGTTCCAGCCGTTCCGCATCGGCGAACTGGAGCTGAAGAACCGGGTGATCGTCTCCCCGATGGACATGTACTCCGCCGTCGACGGGGTCCCCGGGGACTTCCACCTCGTCCACCTCGGCTCCCGGGCCATGGGCGGGGCGGGCCTGGTGATGACGGAGATGGTCTGCGTCTCGCCCGAGGGCAGGATCACCCCCGGCTGCACCGGCCTGTGGAACGACGCCCAACGCGACTCCTGGACCCGTGTCGTGGACTTCGTGCACGCCAACAGCACCGCCCGCATCGGCTTCCAGCTCGGCCACTCCGGCCGCAAGGGCTCGACCCGCCTGATGTGGGAGGGCATGGACGAACCGCTGCCGGACGGCAACTGGGAGACCGTCGGCCCCTCCCCACTGCCGTACGGCCCCGGCCAACCCGTACCCCGCGAGCTCACCCGGGCCGACCTGGACCGGATCAGGGACGAGTTCACGGCGGCGGCCCGGCGCGGCGCGGACGCCGGCTTCGACCTCCTCGAACTCCACTGCGCCCACGGCTACCTGCTCTCCTCGTTCCTGTCGCCGATCGCCAACCACCGCACCGACGCGTACGGCGGGTCGCTGGAGAACCGGCTGCGCTACCCCCTGGAGGTCTTCGACGCGGTCCGCGAGGTCTGGCCCGCCGGGCGCCCCGTGATCGTGCGGATCTCCGCCACCGACTGGCTGCCGGACGGCAACACCGAGCACGACGCGGTCGAGATCGCCCGCGCCTTCGTCGCCCACGGCGCGGCCGGCGTCGACGTCTCCACCGGCCAGGTCGCCAAGGACGAGCGGCCCGCCTACGGCCGCTCCTACCAGACCCCGTTCGCCGACCGCATCCGGCACGAGGTCGCCGCCACCACCGGGGCGGCCGTCATCGCCGTCGGTGCCATCGCCTCCTACGACGACGTCAACTCCATCCTCCTCGCCGGCCGCGCCGACCTCTGCGCCCTGGGCCGTACCCACCTGTACGACCCGCACTGGACCCTGCACGCGGCCGCCGAGCAGGAGTACGAGGGAACGGCCGCCGAGTGGCCCGCCCAGTTCCGGGCCGGCCGCCGCAAACCCCCCACCGCACGCACCGACGCCGTCCGCCCCCGCCTGTCGCTGCTGCGGGCCGGACAGCCGGGGGAGAGCGTCCATCTGCGGTGGAAGCCCGCGGGGGAGGGGCTGCCGGCGGTGCGGTGACATCGGGCGGCGCCGGCGGATCAGTTCCTTGCCGTGGTGGTCGCCGGCATCGGGGCGGCGGTGCCGGCGAGCGGCAGCGTGACGGTGAACCGGGTGTCGCCGGGCGCGCTCTCCACCTCGACCCGGCCGCCGTGCGCCTGGGTGATCGCGGCCGTGATGGCCAGCCCGAGACCCGCCCCGCCCGCGGTCCCGGGGGCGCGGGAGCGGGAGGCGTCACCCCGGGTGAAGCGGTCGAAGACCGTCGGCAGGAGATCGCCGGGGATGCCCGGACCGTCGTCGTGCACGCGGATCACGCAGTGCCCGTCGACGGCCTCCACCGTGACGGTGATCCGCGTCCCGGCGGGGGTGTGCACCCGCGCGTTGGCCAGCAGGTTGGCCACCACCTGGTGCAGCCGGGACGGGTCGCCGGTCACCGTGGCGGGCGCGTCCAGGCGCAGCACCAGCTGCCAGTGGTGGTCCGACCCCGCCGCCCGGGCGTCCCACACCGCGTCCCCGACCAGGGTCGCCAGGTTCACCTCGGCGGCCTCCAGCGGTCTGCCCTCCTCCAGCCGGGCGAGCAGCAGCAGGTCCTCCACCAGGCCCGTCATCCGCGCCGACTGGTCGGAGACCCGGCGCCAGGCCAGCTCCGGCTCGATCTTCCGGGTGTCCACGTCCATCAGCATCAGCTCGGCGTACCCGGCGATCGAGGCGAGCGGGGTGCGCAGCTCGTGGCTGGCGTCGGCGAGGAAGCGCCGCATGTGTTCCTCGGCACGCTGGCGTTCGGACAGGGACCACTCCACGTGGTCGATCAGCCGGTTCAGCGCTGCCCCCACCTGGCCCACCTCGGTGCCCGGATCGGTGTCCGGCGCCGGCACCCGGGTGAGCCCGCTGACCTCGCCACGGTCCAGAGGTGCGTGCGAGACCTCGACGGCGGTGGCGGCGACCCGCTGCAGCGGCCGCAGCTGACGCCGGACCGCCACCGCCGACACCGAACCCGCCAGCACCAGCCCGACCCCGGCGATGCAGGCCTCGATCACGACCAGGGAATCGATCATCTGACGCACGCCACCCACGGGCAGCCCGGCCAGCATGGCGGTGCCCCCTTCGCTGACGGCCGTCAGCCGGTAGGCACCCAGGCCCGGGATCGTCCGGGTGCGCAGGCTCCCGTCGGCCGGGATGCCGTCGAGGGCGGCGCACTGGGCCGCGGTCAGGGAACGCGGGCCGCCGTCCGTCACCACCTCGGCCATGGTGATCTCGGCGCCGTCCATGAGGGCGGCGAGGGTGCCGGTGTGCTGGCCGCGCTCCTTGAGGAAGCCGAGGCTCGCCCCGGGCGGCCCGTGCTCCCGGCCGCCCTGGCTGTGCTCGGCGGCGTCGGTGACCCGCTGGTCCAGGTCCCGGATCAGGTAGTAGCGCTGGACGAGCACGGTGGCCAGGGCCATCGCCGTGCAGACGGCGGCCAGGGTGAGGGAGTGGACGAGGACCATCCGGACCCGCAGCGAGCGCCCGCGGAGCCGGGTGAGGGCCCGCCCGACGACCGTCATGCCTCGTCGTCCGCCGGTCTGATGACGTACCCGGCGCCGCGCACGGTGTGGATCATCGGCCGGCGGTCCTTGTCGATCTTCGCGCGCAGACCGTAGACGTACACCTCCACCAGGTTTCCGCCACCGTCGAACGAGCTGTTCCACACGTGGTCGAGGATCTGCGTCTTGCTGAGCACCTGGCGGGGGTGGTCCATCAGGAACCGAAGCAGGTCGAACTCCTTCGCGGTGAGCGAGACCGGTGTGCCGCCCCGGCGCACCTCCCGGGTCTGCTCGCCCAGCACCAGGTCGCCGAGCACCCGCACCCCCTCCTCCGCGGCACCCTCGCCGGCTCCGGCGCGGCGCAGCAGCCCGCGCAGCCGGAGCATCACCTCCTCCAGGGAGAAGGGCTTGGTCACATAGTCGTCGGCGCCGGTGGAGAGCCCGTCGAGCCGGTGCTCCACCGCGTCCCGGGCGGTCAGCATCAGCACCGGCACCCTGGCGTTCTCGTGGCGCAGCCGGCGCAGCACCTGGATCCCGTCCAGGTCGGGCAGCATGCCGTCCAGCACGACGGCGTGCGGTCCGCAGGTGCGGGCGGTGCGCAGCGCGCCGTACCCGTTCCGCGCCACGAACGGCTGCCAGCCCGCCGCGCTGACGGCGGCCGAGAGCAGTTCGGTCAGCTCGGGCTCGTCGTCGACGATCAGCACCCGGATCGCGCCCGGCGCCGGTGTGGGGGTGTCAGACATGGGCGGATGCTCTCGCGGCGGCCTGTACGAGAGCTGTGGAGCGAGCCCACCCCGTCCCGCGGGCCCCGCGAAGGGCCCTGAACGCGTGACACCCCCCATAGGAGCCACATCACATCCTATCCGGCATCGTAGTAACGGAACGCCCTGAACTGGATGCAAGGCATCCATTGGTGTCATTTCGGGCATTCAATCCGAAGTCGGGTAGTACGTCACATCATTGCGGCGCGCTCCGGCTGCCGCTAACCATTGCTCTCGTCGCCGGGAGACGGGCGACGGGCCGAGCGGATCCCCGCCGGGCCCGCCCACTCCCGCCGGTAGTACGGGCTCCGCCCAACGCCGCCGCCCACCGCGGCCGGCGCCGACGCCGTCCCAGACCGGAGAGTTGCATTCGCATGACCATGACCACTCGCACCCGCATTGCCCGCCTGCGCACCCTCGGCCTCACCGGCCTCGCCACCACCGGTGCCGCGGCCGCCGCCCTCACCCTGATGCCGGCGAACGCACAGGCCGCCGAACTGACGCAGGTGCACACCTCCACCGCGGTCACGGCCTCCTCCGGCGGTACCGGCTCCGCCAACAACCTCGACGGCTGGATCAAGCAGTCCCTGCAGATCATGAAGGCCAAGGGCATCCCCGGCAGCTACGAGGGCCTCAAGCGCAACATCATGCGCGAGTCCGGCGGCAACCCGAGCGCCCAGAACAACTGGGACGTCAACGCGCAGAAGGGCACCCCCTCCAAGGGTCTGCTCCAGGTCATCGACCCCACCTTCAACGCGTACCACGTGGCCGGCACCGCCCGCAGCGTCACCGACCCGGTGGCCAACATCACCGCGGCCGCCAACTACGCCGCCCACCGCTACGGCTCCATCGACAACGTCAACTCCGCCTACTGACGTCGACGGCGACTCCTCGGACCGCAGTCAGGTCCTACGGCTCGCGGTGTTCGTGCGCGGCCTGCTCCAGGGCCGCGGCCTCCGCCTCGGCGACGCGGGTCTCCGCCTCGACGTCGACCGAGCGGGTCAGCAGCCAGTACAGCAGCGCCGACACCGGCAGCCCGATGAACAGGGAGATGTCCGCCCCGTCCAGAGCCTTGGCGGCGGGGCCGACGAAGAGCGTGCCGACCGAGAAGAACGGGATCATGACCGCGAACCCGACCAGGTACGAGATGATCCCCTGCCAGCCCCAGCGGCCGTAGATGCCGTTCGGCTTGAAGATCTCGGCGATCGCGTAGTGCCCTCGGCGCACCACGTAGTAGTCCATCAGGTTCACGGACGTCCACGGGATGAACAGATACAGCACCAACAGCAGGAAGTTGTTGAAGTTCGTCAGGAAGTTCGTCGTCGCCGCCAGTGCGCCGATCAGCGAGAGCGCCGCGGTCACCCCGAGGGTGACCAGGCGCACGCCCAGGGTCGGCCGCACCCGTTTGAACGAGTCGATGGCACTGATCAGGGTCAGTGAACCGCCGTACATGTTCAGCGCGGTGACGGAGATCAGGCCCAGTGCGGAGAACAGCAGGACGATCGCGCCGAAGCCGTCGAAGACCTTGTCGCCGGCGGCGTTGATCGACGGGATCGTGTCGAAGCTGTCGCCCGCCCAGGCGGCCAGCAGCGTCCCGAGCACCATCAGCCAGATACCGCCGAGCGCCGAGCCGAAGTAGGTCCAGTAGAACGTCTTGCGCACGGTGACGTCCGGCGGCAGGTAGCGCGAGTAGTCCGAGACGTAGATGGCCCAGCTGATCTGGTAGCCGGCGACCACGCCGAACTGCGCCAGGAACGGGGTGACCTTGAACGCGCCGAGGTCGAAGGAGCCCGCCGGGTAGTGCAGGGTGACCAGCACGCCGACGGTGAAGATCCCGAAGATGACCAGGAACGTGTAGGTCAGGAACCGCTCGGCCTTGTGGATGATGTCGTACCCCACCAGCGCCACGACCAGCGCGACGATGGTGACCACGACCACCCAGAGCTTCACACCGCCGTGGATCGTGGTGTCCAGGGCCTCACCGGCCAGCACGGTGTTGAACACGTTGAAGCCCGCGTACTGCACATACGCGAAGAGCCACACCAGCAGCGCCCCGACATAGCCGAACTGCGGGCGGGACTGGATCATCTGCGGCAGTCCCAGCTGCGGCCCCTGCGCCGAGTGGAACGCCATGAAGAACGTGCCGATCAGGGTGCCCGCGACGATCGCCAGCAGCGACCAGATCAGATTGCCGCCCTCCGTGATGCTGATCAGCCCCACGGCCAGGGTGGCGATCTGCGCGTTGGACATGAACCACAGCGGGCCCAGATGCCACAGCTTGCCGTGCCGCTCGTCCAGCGGCACGTAGTCGATGGACCGGACTTCCAGACCGCTCACCCGCGGTTCCGCCGATGTGCTCATGGCACCTCCCAGGGGCCAGTCCGTCACTCTGACCACATTCTTCCCCCGGACCGATGCGGATGAGGCATGCGGAATTCGTGTTCCGTACACCGGAAGGGTCACCTCGCGTTCGGCCCCGTCGCGCCGCTCGCAGGCGGTCCTGTTGCCCTGCTCACAAACGGCTCTGTTGGACTGCTCACAAACGGCCCCGAACCGGTCGCGACGTGGCGGCGGTCATGTCGCGGGCCGGGCATTTTGTCTACGTTCGCAGTTCTGTCTCCCTCCGATCCGAACTGCGAAGGCTCCCGCCATGCACAAGCGAACCCTGTCCCTCGTGGCCGCGGCGGTGGCCCTGCTCGTCGGAGCCGCTCCGGCGGCCATGGCCGCCGGCACCGGTTCCGGCCCCGTCGACTTCCGCACCGCCGTGGCGGCCCAGGGCGAGGCGCGGGTGACCGCCGCCGTCCTCGACCTGGACGGCACGGGCCGGGAACCCGCCGTCTACGGCGACGACACGCCGTACGACACGGCGAGCATCGTCAAGGTCGACATCCTCGCCGCCATGCTGCTCCACGCGCGGGACCACCGGCGTGCCCTCACCGCACGGGAGAGTGCCGAGGCGGAGGTGATGATCCGCGACAGCGACAACACCGCGGCCAGCGCCCTGTGGCGGGCCATCGGCGAGGCCCCCGGCCTGGAGTCGGCCAACAGGCGGCTCGGACTGACCTCGACCCAGGGCGGTCCCGGCGGCCGCTGGGGGCTCACCCGGACCACCGCGGCCGATCAGATACGACTGCTGCGCGCGATCTTCGGCACCGGCCCCACGCCCCTCGACGCGGCGTCCCGAAGCCGTATCGGCACCCTGATGACCGAGATCGCCGCCGACCAGTCCTGGGGCGTCTCGGCCGCCGCCGACTCCGGATGGGCGCTGAAGAACGGCTGGCTCATGCGCACCACCACCGGCCTGTGGGACATCAACAGCATCGGACGCATCACGACCGGCGGACACCACTACCTCGTCGCGGTCCTCTCCAACGGCAGCACGTCCATGGCCGACGGCGTGAACCTGGTGGAACGGGCCGTCCGCACCGCCGTCTCCGACACGACGGCCCACTGACCCCCTTGGCCCACTGCACCCCACCCGGCGCCCGGAATGCCCCTAACGTGCATTGAAGGCGACGGACGCCGGCGACGGGAGGCACGGTGGCGGGTGCGGGCGGGCCGGCGGCCGGGCGGGGCCGGGCGCGCCGGGCACGGGGCGCGGCACCGGACAGCCGGACCGCACGCGCGATCCGGATCCCGGAACGCGCCCGCGACCCGCGCGCCGCCGCCTCCGTCAGCGCGATCGTCGTCCCCGCCCTCCGGGTCGCCGCCGCCTACGCCTGGCGGCTCATCGTGGTCGGCATCGTCGTCTACGGCGTCTTCGTCGTCCTCGGCCGCTTCCAGCTGATCGCCGTCGCCGTGTTCCTGGCCCTGGTCATCACCTCGGTGCTGCGTCCGCTCGCCGACCTGCTGGCCCGGTGGCTCCCCAGGCCGCTCTCCGTGGCGGTCAGCCTGGTCGGCAGCATCTGCCTCTTCTTCGGGCTGCTGGCCCTGGTGGGCAACGCGGTCGCGCAGGAGTCGGCGACGCTGGCCGAGGAGTTCCGCGGTGGCATCCACCGCATCGAGGTCTGGCTGCAGCGCCCGCCCTTCCGGCTCGGGCCGGGCGCCCTGTCGCGTCTCCAGCAGCAGATCGTGAACTACATCCAGTCCCACCGCTCCAACCTGGCGAGCAGGGCGCTGAGCGGCTTCGGGACACTCGTCGAACTGATCACCGGCGGCGCGCTCGCACTCTTCACCTCGGTGTTCTTCATCCACTCCGGCGAGCGGCTGTGGGCCTGGACCAGCCGCGAACTGCTGCCCGCGGGCGCCCGGAGCGCCTGGGACCGGGCGGGGCGCGCGGCCTGGCGGACCTTCGCCGGTTACACCCGCGGCATCATCATCGTGGCCGCCGCCAACGCCGTCCTCGTCGGCATCGCCCTGCTCGTGCTGCGGGTGCCGCTCGCGCTGCCGCTCACCCTGCTGGAGTTCTTCGCGGCGTTCGTCCCGCTGGTGGGTTCACCGGTCGCGCTCAGCGTGGCCACGGTGGTGGCGCTGGCCGGGCGCGGTCCGCTCACGGCCGCCGCCGTCCTCGTGCTCATCGTCGTCATCGGCCAGCTGGAGGGGCATGTGCTGCACCCGCTGGTGATGAGCTGGGCGGTGCGGCTGCACCCCCTCGTCGTCGCCGTGTCGGTCATCGCCGGCAGCATCGTCGCGGGGGTGATCGGCGCCGTCGTGGCCGTGCCGTTCATCTCGGTCCTCTGGGCGGTGGTGCGGGCCCTGCGCCCGGTGCCGCCGCCCTGACCCGCCGGTGCCGGCGGGTCAGCGGTCCTTGGCGGGGCGCCGGCCGCGCTTCGACGCGCGCCGGGGACGCCCGGACGGCGCGGCCGAAGCGGGTGGTCCGGCCTGCGCCGGAACGTCCGGTGCGGCGGGACCACTGAAGACGGCGGGCCCACCGGCGGCCGGAGCACCGGCAGGGGCGGGACCACCGGCCGCGGCGGGCACACCGGACGGCGCGGCGAAGCCGGACGGCGTGGCAGGGCCGGGTGCAGGTGGGACGTCTTCCCACGCCTCGTGCCCGCCGAACGGGTCGGCGGGCCCGTCCGCGAGCAGGGCAGCCAGCCCGGGCGTGGGGCGTGCCTTGAAGGCCGCCAGGGCCAGCGTGTCGGCGTCGGACTCGGTGCCGCTGCGCCAGGTGATGGTGCCGGGGAGCATGACGAGGGAGGTCGTGCCGGACTCCCCGGCGGCCGGCCGCAGCTGGACCCGGATGCCGTGCCGGTCGGCGAGCCTGCCCACCACGAACAGCCCCATGTACTGGTAGACGTCGGCGTCGGCGGTCGGCGGATTGGCCAGCTTGTGGTTGATCAGCGCGAAGTCCTCGGGCACCAGACCGATGCCCTTGTCATGGATCTCGACCATGATCCGGGTGTCAGGCAGCCGGGTCGCCGTGACCCGGACCGCCGAGCGCGGCGAGGAGAACGAGGTGGCGTTCTCCAGGAGCTCGGCGAGCAGATGCACCAGGTCGGTGACGGCGCGGCCGTGGATCTCGGCCTCCGGGATGCCCTCCAGCTCGATCCGCTCGTACTGCTCCACCTCGGAGGCCGCCGCCCGGATGACATCGACCAGGGGGAGCGGATGGTCCCACTGCTGGGTGGGGCGCTCGCCGCCGAGCACCAGCAGGTTCTCGCCGTTGCGGCGCACCCGCGTGGCCAGGTGGTCCAGCCTGAACAGGTTCGACAACTGCTCGGGGTCGGCCTCGCGCTCCTCCAGGTCGGTGATCAGGGCGAGCTGGCGCTCGATCAGCGACTGGTTGCGGCGGGACAGGTTGGTGAAGATCGTGTTGACGTTGCCGCGCAGCACGGCCTGTTCGGCGGCCAGCCGGACCGCCTCCCGGTGCACGTGGTCGAAGGCGCGGGCGACCTCGCCGATCTCGTCGGTGGTGGTGATCGGGATCGGCGTGACCCTGGTGTCCACCTGGCCGGGCACGGCCTGCGACAACTGGGTGATCACCGCCGGCAGCCGCTGCTCGGCGATCTCGATCGCCGAGGCGCTGAGCCTGCGCATGCCCCGGCTCATCGAGCGGGCCACCCACGCCGCGAGCAGGACGGCCACGAGTACGGAGCCGAGCGCGACGGAGCCGTTGGTGATCGCGGCCCGTCTGGCGTCGGCGGCGATGCTCCGGGCACTGGCCAGGGCCGTGTCGGTCAGATGGACCTCGATACTGCGGTAGGCGTCGAAGGAGAGCGCGGACGCCGCGAAGAAGGACTCGGGCGTGATGCCCTGGGCGGCCAGCTGGTCGGTCGGCGTCCCGGCGGCGATCGCCTTGAGCATCTCCGTCAGGGCCGGCGGTGTCACGAAGGCCTGCCCGGCCGCCTTGGCCTCCTCGGCGGCCTTGGCCGTCTGCTGCGTCCCCTTCTTCTGCGCGTCCGCCAGCGCCGCCCGCAGCCGCGTCATGTCCCCGGCGGTGCCGGCGCCCGCGTACTCCTGGAGGCCGACCTGCTCCAGGTACACGTAGGAGCTGAACGAGCCGAGCTGGGTCTGGAGTTCGCCCTCGGCGAGCGCGTCGCGGTCCTCGACCAGCAGGTGCGTGCCGATGGAGCGCACCAGGGACTCGGCCGCCTGGGTCAGGGAGATGGCGTAGAGGGTGCGCCCGAAGCTCGCCTGGTTGTTGCTGCCGAAGCCCAGTTCGTTCGAGATCTCCATGAGCGGGTGCTGGACGGCGTGGTAGCTCTCCTCCGTCTGCACCCCGGACACCTTGGTCGTGAACGCGTCGGCCCGCACCGCGGGCAGTAGCTTCTCGCCCGCCCGCACCAGCTCGATCCGCCGGGTGAGGCCCGCGGTCTTCGGCACCCGGGCCACCGCCGTGTCGAACGCCTTCGCGTCGGCGTCGGTGACCTTGCGGGCCGCCACCACGGCGGGCGCGTCCCGCTTGCCCTGCAGGAGCGGGATGACCGACACGTCGCGCTCGTTGATGGCGTCACTGGCGTAGGCGTTCGCCGCCTGCACCAACTCCGCCACGCGCACCGCGTCGTTGGCGTCCTGCAGGGTGCCGATCGAGTTCTTCACCCGGACGCCGCCAAGGGCGAGGGCGACGAGCACGGGGATGAGCAGAATGGCCTGGAGGCGTCTTGCGACGCGCCAGTTGCCGGTCAGAGGTCTGGACTTGGACAAGATCGTCCCTTTTCACAACAGGGATGGTGCGCAGGACTGTGCGCAGCCTGACGTTCAGTTGCCAAGTTCTAACACCCGGAGATCGGGATCGACCGGCGTTTGGGTGAAGCGGTTTCTCCGAAATGGTACAAAGCTCAATCAAAACCATCGGTGGTCAACGCACGGATGACGGGGGAGGGGGCCTGTACCCCCTGGTCCGTTCGGTCGGGCGAACGGGCAGGGCTTGTCCTGGTGGGCGAACGCATCGCGGCGGACGATGGCATGGACAGCCGGTTTCTGCGCCCTGGACCACGGCCGGGTCGGCGTGCGGTGCCTGATGGGCCGTGCCGAAGTCCGGCATTACTCGGCTACGTGTGCTTCAGGCCGGGCGATCGGCCGGGCCGGTCTGCGGGTTGGTGAACATCGGATTGCCTGCCACGGTGTCCTGCGCGGCGACTTCGCTCTGCAGGACGTCCCAGTGCTCCACCACCAGACCGTCCTCGAAACGGAAGATGTCGACTCCGAGGAGGGGTTTGTCGGCGCCGCCGGAGTATCGGCCGTGGACCATGACCAGGTCTCCCTCGGCGATGATCGCCCCCGGCTCGTAACGGGTGTCGTCGGGCAGTCCGGCGATGAATCCGCGCAGTCCTGCCTTCGCCGGCGGGATGAACGGGTTGTGCTGGATGTAGTCCGGGTGCACGTACCGGTCCAGTGAAGCGAAGTCCTTGGAACTGAACGCAGCCGTCAGGAATTCGACGACGACGGCCTTGTTCCGCTCGGTCCGGCTCTCATTCATGGCGATCACTCCGTTGGGCTTTTGGCCGATCGGTGCACTTCCACGCTATGACGGGACGGGCAGGTCAGCGATCGTGAGGCCCTCGGAACACAATGACCTTCCGGAAGTCGACGGCGCCGTCCAGCAGATGCGGCGCCTGCACCCTCCCGCGCCGGAGCGGGACTCAGTCCCGGTCTGCGATGCGGCGCAGCATTTCCAGGATCTCGGCGTCGAAGCTCTGCGCGACCGCTGTGGCGGCTTCGTCCTGGTGAACGGCTATGGCGCTGGCGACGGAATCGTAGCTCAGCCGTGTTCCGCCGTCGGTGATCTGCTGCACGAGGATCGACACGGGACAGTACAGGCCGACATCCGGCAATGTCCGGGCCAGTTCCGCGGTCGTCGAAGGCTTGTCGAGAACCAGACGGACCAGACGGCTCACCCCGGGGGCGAGCGCGGTGGCCCGGTCCGGATCGACTTCTCCGCACCGGGCCAGGACCAGCCGGTCGACCTGCCCGCCGGTCGTTTCCCGGGCGTCGATTTCCGCGCGGATGTCCCCGATGACATCCGTGAAGTGCCGTCGCGTATTGATGATGTGCCGCTCAAGGGCGGTGCGAAGGACATATTCAATGGCCAAGGCTCCTGGGCACCTTTCCTCGAAAGGCCGACGGCGCCGGTCATCGGTCCATCCAGACCGTACGACTCGACCTCTCGGGTGTCTTCACCCAAACAGGTGAGGCGGGCCGCACCCGTCCACCCGAGGGCGGCGTGCATCGTCACTCCGGCGGCGTGGGCGTCTCCGGTGAGCGGTACATCGCCTGCACGTCCAGTTCCAGCTGCACCGTCGGACCCACCACCGCGATGCCGCGCGCCAGCATCGACCGCCAGTTGAGGGTGTAGTCCTCCCGGTGCAGCTCGGCCGTGGCGAGCGCGGCGCAGCGCAGTTCCTCGCCGTACCCGCCGTTGACCGTGCCCAGGTAGGTGGTGTCGAGCGAGACCGAACGGCTGACGCCGTGCATCGTCAGGGTGCCGAGGAGCGTCCACTTGCTGCCTCCCCGGTAGGCGAAGCGCGCGCTGGCGAAGTCGATGTACGGGTACCGCTCGACGTCCAGGAAGTCCCCGGAACGGAGATGGTTGTCGCGGGTCGTGTTCCCGGTGTTGATGCTCGACGCGTCGATGCGGACCCGGACCGTCGACTGGCTCATGTCCGGGGCGACGGTGATCGCACCGTCGAAACGCTCGAAACGGCCGTGGACATGGGCCATGCCGACATGCTTGGCGATGAACCGGATCGCGGTGTGCGGCGGATCGAAGACCCAGCCGCCGGTCGGCGGCAACGCCAGCTGCCGGGCCGGCTGCAGCCGGATGCGCGCGGGCGCCGGGCAGCTGTCGGCGACGATCTCGACGGTCTCCCGGTGCGGGTCCAGGCCCTCGGCGACGGTCAGCATGCTGTAGCGCCCGGGCGGCAGGGCCGCCATGAAGAAGCCGAAGGGATCGGTCGTGCCCCGGGCCGTCACCTGGTGGGTGTCCAGCGCGGTGACCGTGACGTCGGCGCCGCCGAGCGGCTGGTCGACGGGGTCCAGGACGGTCCGGGCGACCCCGCCCGCACCGGGCGGGAGGGGCAGGGTGAGTCCCACCGAACGGGCCGGGGCGTCCTTGGACCACCGGCGCCTGAGCAGCCCGAGGGCCATGCTGTTCACCTTTCGTGTCGCGTACGCGGGGGGCGGTACCGTCGTCGTCCGCCCCGGTGGTGACCTGGCTGCCAGGCCCAGTCGCCGGTCACGACATCGGTGTGCACGGGGAACGCTCCGGAGGGGGAAAGGACGGAAACCGACCGTTCAAGATCATGAATCGGTGCGGACGGCCATGGGTGTCTCAATCCGAGACACGCGGTGTACACCGGAGCTCCGTGGGGCACGCCGGTCGTTGCTCCTTCAACTGTTCCCGGTACGGTGAGGGGCGCCATGACCACCGCAGAGCATCCCCCCTCGGCCGGCAGGCAGTCCTCGGCCCGGCCCGCGCTCGGCCAACTGCGCCGGGCCCGCGCCCGCTTCCTCGCCGGGCATCCGCTGCCGGCGGACGTGCCGGACGAGGTCGCGGCCGCCTGGCGGCGCGCCCGTTTCTACGGCGTACGGCACGACTCCGCGGCCCCCTTCGAAGGCCGCGCCCCGCAGTCGCCCGACCCCGCACTGCTCGAAGCGGCCCGGCCGGTCCTTGAGCGACTCGGCCCGGTGCTCGACCACGAGCGCGCCACCCTCCTCCTCACCGATGCCCGGCTCCGTGTGCTGTGGTCCGCCGGGCACGCCCCGCGGGCCACGTTCTGTCCCGACCTCTCCGAGCAGAGCGTCGGCCCCAACAGCGCGGCCCAGGCCCTGCGCACCGGCCACCGCGCCGAGGTGCACGGACCCGAGCACTTCCTGGACATGCGGCAGGAGGTCTCCGCGGTCAGCGTGCCGCTGTGGGCCCCCGGCGACGGCAAGCCGGTCGGCACGGTCACCGTGGCGTCGGCCCTGTGCGGCGGCTGCGCACCGCACCCGCAGGCGGCCCTGGCCGAGGCGACGGCCGCGGTGGTGGAGGCGGAACTGCGGGCGCACACCCGTCCGCCGGAGCGGGCCCTGCTCGACGCCTACCTCGCGGCCTGCGCGGAGCAGGACCGCCCGGTGGTGGCGTTCGCCGGGCACAGCCGGCTGGTGAGCGAGGCCGCGGGCCGGCTGCTGGCGGCCCGGGACATCGAGGACCTGGAACGAGCCGTGCACAGGGCGCTGCGCGGGGACGCGCCCGGCGCCCGGCTCCCCTGCGGCGCCACTCTCCAGGTCGTCCGCCACCTGGGCGAGACAGTCGGCGCCGTCGCCGTCCTGGAACCGGCGTACGGCCGTGCCCCCGCCGCCCCCGCCGGGCGCCCGCCCACCGCGCTGCCCGGGCACTCGGTGCCCTGGCGGCACGCCACCGAGCGCGCCGCCGAACTGGCCGCCGCCCGCGCCCCCTTACTGCTAGTCGGTGAACGCGGTACCGGAAAGACCTCCCTGGCCCGCGAGTTGCTCGGCGGGACCGAGCCGCTCGTCGTCGACGCGGCCGAAGGGGACCTGCACGAGGCCCTGCCCGCCGACCCCCGCGGCAGTCTCGTGCTGCGCCACGCCGAACGCCTGGCACAGCCGGACGTGGCGGCGATCGTCGCCCTCCTCGAAGCCCGGCCCACCGCACCCCTGTTGGTCACCTACACCCCCGGAGCGCCACCCGGCCCCTGCCTCCAGCGGCTCCTCGACACCCTGGCCGCCCGCTCGGTCACCCTGCCCGCGTTGCGCGAACGCCCCGAGGACATCAGGGAGTTGCTCACCGCCGTCGCCCCGGCCACGGAACCCGGGCAGCCCCCGCTCACCTGGACACTCGACGCCCGGCGCGCCCTGGAGCGGTACCCGTGGCCCGGGAACATCACGGAACTCGCCCATGTCGTACGGTCGTTGGCGCAGCGGCGCCGGGCGGTGGGGCCGGTTCGGCGCACCGAACTGCCCGACCCCGTACGCGAGGGACCCGCCGGGCGCCCGCTGAGCCCCATGGAACACGCGGAACGCACCGCGATCCTGGAGGCCCTGCGCCGCCACGGCGGGAACAAGGCCCGCACGGCAGCCGCCCTGGGCATCGGCCGCGCGACGCTCTACCGCAAGCTGCGCACCTACGGCAGCCACGCGTAGCCGGCCGCCCGCGGCGGGGCCACCATGGAGGGACGCAACCGGTCCGGGGCCACCTGCTGGGAGACGCCCGTGACGCACACAACCGACGTTCTGATCGTGGGCGCCGGCCCGGTCGGGCTGAGCGCCGCCGCCGAACTCCGCCGGCACGGTGCGGACTGCCGCCTCGTCGACCCGCGGATCATCATGCTCCGCGAGGCCCAGCTTCTCGTCGGCTACCGGGACGGCCCCCTCGCCACCGCCCCCTACGGCCCCCCGGACGCCCCGCAACCCGGCGACCGCGCCCCGGACTGCGCCGGTCTCACCACACCGCTCGCCACCTATCCGCTGCGGCTGCTCGACATCCTGCGGGGCCGCCCGGACCACGTCGTGCTGCTCTACGCGGCGGACCCCACCGACGTGATCAAGGCCGTCCTCGCCCCCGGCTGGGACGTCCTGGCCATCCGCACGGAAGACGGCACCCACGTGCCCCTCGTCCCCGAATACCTGGACACGGCCGGTGAGTTCGCCCGCCTCTACCGCCCCGACGGCCCCACCGGCTTCGTCGTCCGCCCGGACGGTCACCTCGGCGCCCGCTTCCCCCTGGCGGCCACCGAGACCGCGCTCGCCGACTACCGCGAGGCACTCGGCTGAGGACCGCTCCCGGCACTCCGGACGAGGGCCGGCGGTACGACCGGCGCGCACCGTCCGGCCGGCGGACCGTTCGTGACGCCCGCCGGCCGACCGGGCGCGTCAGCGCTTGGTGTAGATGAAGCCGACCTTGTCGAGCTCGTCACCGGAGCGGCCGTGGAAGCCGGCGATCTGCCAGCCCGACGGCGCGGTGCGGGTCACGCAGTCCGAGGTCGTCGTACCGCCGGCGAGGGTGCGGCCCAGGTTGGTGGTGAACTTGGCGTAGAAGATGCGGGTCGTGTTGTTGTACTTGCTCTCGCACAGGTACGCCGTCGTCACGTACTCGTTGCTGCCCAGCGTCAGCGAGGACGCCGTGCCGCCGGTGCCGCCGTGGGTGAGCGTCGTGCCGTCGGCGAGGGTGACGCCGACCTGGTCGACACGGGAGCCGGAGCGCAGCGAGATGCTGGTGGCGCGGGCGCCGGCGGCCACCTTGTCGATGTCCTGGTAGTAGTCGCCGTGCGGACCGCCGAACTGGTCGCTCAGCTGGAAGTCGGCGTTCTCGGACCAGGAGAACCCGACCGTGATCGGGTCGTGGTCGGAGAGCATCAGCCCGTCGGACGTCAGGAACTTGGCGTGCTCGTTGTTGTACGAGGTCGCGTTGAGGTTCACCAGCTTGCTGCTGCGGTAGAGGACCTTGTCCACGACCTCGCAGGTGTTGGGCACGGTCGCCCCGGACTGGTCGCAGACCAGCGCGTCGCTGCCCTTGGCCGGCGCGCTGCCGCCGCGGATCAGCTGCACCCAGGCGTCGGTGAGCCCGTTGTTCGAGGCGAACTCGGCGATGGTGTCGGCGGTGCGGGTGTAGCGGGTGTTGGTGTCACCCATCACCACCACGGCGTTGCCGGCCGAGTGGGTGCCGATGAAGGCGGTCAGCTGGCTGAGGTTGTCGGCCCGGGAGGCCTCGTCGCCGTCGTTCGTGCCCGCGTTGGTGTGCAGGTTGTAGAAGTCGACGTAGACGCCCTCGGCGAGCCGCTCGCGCATGAAGGTGAAGCCCTTCGGCGTGAGGCAGTCGCCCGAGTCGATCTGGCAGGAGTTCCAGCCGACGCGCTCGAAGTCGTCCCCGTCCCAGGCGTAGTCGGAGACGGTGTTGAGACCGCTGCCGATGCCCGCGCCGCCGCTGGTCGCGGTGCGGTAGGGGTGGGTGTCGGTGGCGTACAGGTACGCGTGGTAGTTGAAGTCCTCCTGGACGTTGACGATGTCGTACGGCGCGATGCGCGTGCCGATCGCCGTGGTGCTGGTGTCGCGCGGGGTGGGCGCGCTCGACAGGCCTTCCGGAAGCCCGGCGACGTTGTACGTGAGCACGCTGAACGTGCCCGAGCCGGCCGCCGCGGCCGGGGTGGCCGTCGCCGTGAGCCCGCCGAGAGCGGCGACGGCGGCCGCCAGACAGGCAACGAGTCTGCGCATGGGGGTGTCTCCTACGGGGAGGTGTGCGCTGAGAGTTGTGGGCATGCCAATGAGGCACGCCAAAACGTAGCGGCAAACGCTTTCTTCGGACCCCCTCTTGTTACTAACCAGTTTGGAAATTCCGCGTGACGCCCAGAAGATCGACTTCTGCCCGCAGGGCCGATCGGGTGCTGACTGTTACTCACTTTCGGGTGATCCGGGTGCTGTTCGCCCAGTACTCCGATGGTGGCCGAGGCCGTTGCCTGTGGGGCGGAAAGGGGCGAAGGGGCGTCAAATCCATTCATTCAACTCGTAAATGGACGTTACATGCGAGAGTCATAGGAAAGCGAAGGATCCGTAATAGGCGCCGTGTGTGTCCCGAAGGCCGCACGGCCGGGCTGCAAGGTGTGGATGCGCGGCCACCCCGGCCGCCATCCAGCCCCACACACCCCAATCGCCCTGCGGCTTCGCGTCGCACGCGGCCGGAGTGTGCTCGAACCCCGTGAAGGGGGACCACGTGTCCGTTTCCGTTTCCGCGACCGCCCGTCGTCTCGGCTCAGCCGCCGCCGTGGCGGCAGCCCTGGTGGGCGTCACGGCCCTGCCGGCCGCGGCGGCCGCTTCGCATCCCGCTCTGTCGCACCGCGATACGGTCGTCATCAGTGCCGTACAGCACGACGTACAGGGCCGGGCGGTCTACTCCGGCCGTGCCCTGAACCGGGAGTGGGTGGACGTCACCAACAACTCCCGCCGGGACGTGAACCTCAGCGGCTGGACGCTGTCGGACGCCGACGGTCACAGCTACACCTTCCGCCATTACCGGCTGGCGGGCGACGCGACGGTCCGCGTCCACACCGGGGAGGGCCGGGACACCCTGACGGACCTGTACCAGGATCGCCGCTCCTCCGTGTGGAACCACGACGCCGACACCGCCACCCTGCGCAACGAGCGCGGGCGCTACGTCGACTCCGCCTCCTGGGGCCTGCACCACCGTCGTGACATGGACGACCGGCACAACTTCGGTCACCGTGACGCGGACGACCGGCACAACTTCGGTCACCGTGACGCCGATGACCGGCACAACTTCGGTCACCGTGACGCGGACGACCGGCACGACTTCGGTCACCGGCACTGACATGTGGGACATCCGCCGCCAGGCCCCTTCGAGGGGCCCGGCGGCGGCCCCTGTCAGCCCTGGACGACCGGCCCGCTCACCGTGGACGTGAAGACGACCTCGCCGTCCTGCACGCCGATGACGTCGACCGTCGCCGTGCCGTCGCCCCTGGCCGTCACCCCCGTGATGTCGAGCCAGCAGGGACTGTCGAGTTCGACGTACCGGTTGAACGACGTGGACGTGCTCGCCGGGATCAGCGCGCGAGGTGCCAGCCGGGCGCAGGCGGCCTGGCGGGCGCCCTCCATGAGGACCATGCCGGGCAGGTGGTCGCCGCCGTGGTCGAACAGGATCGGGTGGTCCAGGTCCGGGGTGAGCAGCCAGCGGTCCGGCGCGTCCGTGGCCGTCAGCACCACGTCGGCGGGGGAGGTGCGGCCCACGGCCGCCGGTGGCATCGGGCCGGCCGCGACGACGGGGGCGGCCGAAGCCGCCTGCCTCTCGGGCCGGTTGGCGCGCAGCCGGGCGTAGACGGGCGGCGTGACGATGGAGTACCGCCCTTCTCCGTGGGCCACGGGCAGGCCGTCCCGGCGCAGGACGAACCCGATGCCCATCCGGCGCGCCGAAGCCCGGCCGCGCGGTGCGGAGTCCGGACAGGTCACGTCGAGTTCGAAGTCGGTGGGCCGGGAGGCGATCCGCAGCCGCTCCAGATCGGTGTGGCAACTGAGCGACCACAGCACGAAGTGATGGCCGAGCGGGACGCCGTGTTCCGCGTGCGTCACGAACATGCCGGCCTGCCGAAACGTCTCTGCGGCCTGGAGCGGGTCATGGCTCGAACCGTCGGCACTGTTGAAGAACGTGTGGGCGCGGGGCCACTGTCCGGTGAGGGAGAACCGCAGTCCGTCGTCCTGGGCGGTACAGCCGCTGAGGAACACCTCGGCGAGCGAGGCGCGGTGGACGTACTCCTTGGGGACCGTGGTGGTCAGCCGAGGCAGTACGGGCAGACCGACTCCGATCTCGCCGGCGGACAGACTCATCGACAACCCCCCGTCGGATAGCTCTTCGTTGGCTTGAAGCTCTGTTCGACGCCTATAAGATACGGACCTACCGGTTTTCTCGGGCCGGCCACCAGGTAAAGGATTCACCAAGCGTGGTTCGACTCGATCCATGCATGACTCCGCTCGGTAGTGGTTTGGCCAAGTATTTTTGCGCTCAACCACGCAGAAGGCACGGCGAAAAACGGACTAAGTGGCAGATGTCGACGGCTTGTTGTCGACGGGCCAGGGTCCGGACCGCCCATGCGAAAACCTGTCTGACGGTCTCTTTTGGCCAAATCCCCCTGGCCTCGGCCCGCCTGACGCGGTGCCCGAAACGCATTCCGCCTCGACAGCCCCTGCATGATTGTCGAACGGCCTGCGAGAGGGAGACCCCCGATGGAACCACTGCGCACCCTGCGCCTCGCCGCCGTCAACATCGACGGCGTCCTGCTCAACGACAGCTTCAGTCCCGTTCTGTACCGGCTCGTCCGTAAGTACGGCGGTTCGTACACCCGGGAGCTGGAACAGCGGCTCTTCTCGCAGTCCCGGCTCGCGGCCGCGAAGGTGCTGCTGGAGGAGACCGGCGCCGGGGTGAGCGAGCAGGAGGCCATCGCCGACTACTTCGCCGAGCGCGAGCGCTACCTGCGCGACCACCCCGTCCGCATCCTCGACGGCGCCGAGGAACTCCTGCACCGGCTGCGCGCCCTCGGCCTGGACGTCATCTGCTACGGCGGCCTCGACGAGGACCACTTCCGCCGCCATCTCGGCGCCTGGGAGCACCTGTTCACCGCGCCGCACTACATCTGCACCAACGACTTCCGCCCCGGCATCCGGGAGATCGTCCGGGACCGCTTCGGCCTCGACCACCACCAGGTCCTCTTCATCGACGACGTCGCCCGCTTCGCCGGCCACGCCAGGGAGCTGGACGTGCCCTTCGTGGGCCACCCCAGCACCTTCGAGCACGGCTTCCAGCGCGAGCTGATGCGCGAACTCGGCGTCCGGCACCTGGTCGGCGGCCTCGCCGAGATCGACGAGGAGCGACTGCGCACCCTCGACCGCGAGGCCGGGCTCGGCACCGTCTGGCAGGACGCCGACTCCCTCTCCGGCACGCGTGAGGTGACCGGATGACCGCCGGGGACGGAGCCGCGCTGGCGGGCCGGGTCGTTCTCATCACCGGCGCCAGCAGCGGCATCGGGGCCGCCGCTGCCCGGGTGTTCGCCCGGCAGGGGGCCACCGTCGTCCTCGCCGCCCGCCGCGAGGACAAGCTGCGCGAGCTCGCCGGCGAACTGCGCGCCCGGGGTGTCGATGCGAGCCACCGCACCCTGGACGTGCGTGACGGCGAGGAGGTCCGGCGGACCGTCGAGTTCACCGTCGAGCGGTACGGGCGCCTGGACGCCGCCTTCAACAACGCCGGCGTCGCGCTGCCGAAGACGCCGATGCACCTCATCGCCGACGCCGACTACGAGCGGGTCACCGAGACCAACGTGCGGGGCGTCTGGAACTGCCTGCGGCACGAGATCACCGCCATGCTGGAGACCGGCGGGGGCTCGATCGTCAACACCAGCAGCGTGGGCGGCCTGGTCGCCTCCTCGACGGCCGCCCCCTACATCGCCTCCAAGCACGCGGTGATCGGACTGACCAAGGCCGCCGCCGTCGAGTACGCCCCGCACCACATCCGCGTGAACGCCATCGCCCCGGGCCTGACCCGCTCCGAAATGGTCGACGACTGGTTCGCCAGGTCGCCCGAGAACGAGGCGCGCGCCTACCGTTCCGCCCCGCAGGCCCGCGCCGCCGATCCGGAGGAGGTCGCGGAGGCCGCCGCCTGGCTGTGCGGTGACAAGGCGAGCTTCGTCACGGGTGCCACACTTACCGTGGACGGCGGGCGTACCGCCTGGTGAACTGCCCGGCAGGTCCCGCGCCGACGCTCCGGCTCCGGCGCGGGACCTGCACGGAACCGAAGCGGAATCAGGTCGGGGCCGACCGGGAATCGATACTGTGCGGCCGAAATACCGACCCCCGATTGGGGTAAGGTACGTCACGTCCGGTTTTGTTTTGACCGAGGAGAGGTCCCCATGGCGCGTCAGGAGCGTGCGATTCGGACCCGACGCGCTGTTGTCGAGGCCGCCGCCGCGGTCTTCGCGGAGCGCGGATACACGGCGGCGACGATCTCCGAGATCCTCGAGCGGGCCGGAGTCACCAAGGGTGCACTGTACTTCCACTTCGACTCCAAGGAAGCCCTCGCGCGGGGTGTGATCAACGCCCAGATCAGCGACGACTACTGGGTGCCGCGCGAGCTGAAGCTCCAGGAGTGGGTGGACATCGGCATGACGCTGGCCCACCGGATCCCCAAGGAGGTCATCCTCCTCGCCGGCATACGGCTGTCCGCCGACCTTCAGGGGCGCTCCCTGTTCGGCAGCGCCTGGCCCGCCTGGACCCAACTGGTGACGGACAAGCTCGTGGAGGCCAAGGAGCGCGGCGAGGTGCTGCCGCACGTCACGCCGCGCGAGACCGCCGAGTGCTTCCTCGGGGCCTGGATCGGGACCCAGTTCATGTCCGAGGTGGTCTCCGACTGGACCGACCTCAACGACCGCATCTCCGTCCTCTACAAACATGTACTGCCGGCCATAGCCACTCCCGCGGCCCTGATCCGGCTGGACACCGCGCCCGACCGGGGCGCCCGGGTCGTCGAGGAAGTCGAGCGTCACCGGCAGGAATCGCCCGTACCCACCGAGGCCTGACCAGCCTCGAACCAAACCGCCTTCCTGGTTTGTTACGCGCCGCCGGCCGGGCCCGAGCGCCGACAAACCTACCAATCATGCTGTTTGCTAAGGTTCTCGAATCGGAATGTTGCAGGCCCAGGGGGGAATCGGACCACCCAATTCCGGATTCGCCCGGATCAACAGGGGGACGCGATGGTCAAGCAGCTCCGGGCGGCCCGAACCCGCCAGGCCCTCGTTCTTGCCGCCGCAGAGATCTTCGCCGCCGACGGGTACGCGCTGTCCTCGTTGCCCGCGATCAGCCGGCGAGCCGGAGTGAGCGCCGGAGCGCTGCATTTCCACTTTCCCAACAAGGACGCCCTCGCGATCGAGGTGGAGAGCACGGCCCGGCGGTCCGTCGAGCAACTGGTCGCCGACCGGCGGCCGTCGGCCGCCTCCGCACTGCACCTGCTGGTCACGGTCACCCGGGAAGTCCTGGGTGCGGTAGCCGCCGACGTCGTCGTCCGCGCCGGCTTCAAACTGAGCGTCGATCCCTCCCGCAAGAACGCCATGGGGTTCGGCTGCTGGTGGCGTGCCTGGGTGTGCGAAGAACTGCTGCGCGCGCAGCGTGCGGGAGAGCTGGCCGAAGGGGTGTCACCGGACCGGGTGGCCGCGGTGATAGTCGCCGCGACGGTCGGCTTCGAAGTGCTCGGCGCGGAGGACCGCGACCGGATCTCACCCCGCCACGTCGAGCAGTTCTGGTCCCTGGTACTGCCCCAACTCGCCGCGCGCGGCGACCAGTTCGCAGGCGCTGCGCTCTCCGACTCCTGCTCCGATCCCTGGTCACGGGTCAAGAGCGCGCCAACCGGCCGGAGTTCGGTTTGACAAACCGCCCGTGCCGTTTTTGACTCGGGGGCCCAGGAATCGCCCCGCACCACCCACGGTGGCGGACGAGCAGAGGGACGGCATGGACATCGGCATACTCGGCGCTCTCGACGTGCGTGAGAACGGCGTCCCCATCATCCCGACCGCACCCAAGCCGCGTCAGGTGCTCGCCGTGCTCGCGCTGCACGCCGACCGGGCGGTGACCGTCGGGACGCTGACCGAGGAACTCTGGGGGCGACAGCCGCCGCGCAGCGCACGCCCCACCCTGCAGACGTACATCATGCACCTGCGCGACCTCATCGCCCCGGCGCTGGCAGCGGCCGGTGACGGCGCGGGCGCGCGCACCGCCAAGACGGTCCTGCGTACCGTACCCGGCGGCTACCTGCTCGACAGCGGTGAAGGCGCCAGGGACGTCCGGGAGTTCGAACGGATCGCCGGCACCGGATACCGGACGAGGGAGGCCGGGGACCAGCGCGAGGCCGCCCGGCTGCTGCGCGCCGCGCTCGACCTGTGGCGGGGCCCGGCCCTGGCCGACATCTCCGCGGGGGAGTACCTGCACGCCCGGATCCGGGGACTGGAGGAGAGCCGGCTGTGTGCGCTGGACCAGCGCATCGAGGCCGACCTCCGGCTCGGCCGGCACCGCGAGCTGATCCCCGAACTCACCGTACTGACCGCCCGCCACCCCACCCACGAGAGCCTGTGCGGCCAGCTCATGCTCGCCCTGCACCACTCGGGCCGCCGGAGCGACGCCCTCGACGCCTACCAGCGACTGCGCACCACCCTGGTGCGCGACCAGGGACTGGAGCCCTCGGCCGCGCTGGGCAGGATTCGGCAGTCGGTGCTGGCGGCTCCCGCTGAGGACACCCAGGCGCCCGGTACGGCGGACCCGCTCGCCCGCATCGGCTGACGGGCCCGCCCGAACCGGCCGAGGACCTCCTCAGCCGGCCGCGGCGTGCCGGGCGATGCGGACGGCGGCGAACTCCGTGCCCGCCACGAACCGCATCATCGGCCCGAACATCGGCGCCGCGAGCGAACCGGTGAAGTACAGGCCGGGCACCGACGACTCGAACGTCCCACGCAGCGCAGGGGCGTTCGAGCCCGGCACGCACGCCACGGCGCGCCGCACCGTGGGAGACAGGAACGGCAGGGCGTCCAGGTCCAGCCGGTAACCGGTGGCCGCGAGCACATGGTCGACGGCGACGGACTCGCGCTCGCCCCCGGGACCGGCGACATCCAGGCGCACCTCCGGCCCGCGGACCACGGCCGCCGTGATCCGGCGCTCGGTGTGCACCGGTACGACACCCTCCACCCGGTCCCGCAGCCACCACCCGCCCGACGGCCCGAGCGCCCGCCGGAACAGCAGCAGCCGGGCCGGCGCGGGCAGCCACCGCACACCACCGGGCGACGCGCAGACCGCGGCCAGGATCCAGCCCGTGCCGAGCGGCGAGGCCGGCTTGGCCACCCGCTGCGTCCAGGGCCGGGCCAGGTCGGGCGTCATGCCCCACAGCACCGTCCGCTCGCGCACCAGGACCTGCGTCTCGGCGCCCGCCTCGTGCAGCAGCGCGGCGCTCTCCAGCGCGGACTGGCCACCGCCGACGACGGCCACCCGCCGGCCCGCGTACACGGACAGATCCGTGTGGTGGCTGGTGTGCGACACGAACGCCCGCGGGCCCGGCCCCTCGGGGGCGAGCTGCCGCAACTCGTCCGGGACATGGGCGAGACCGTTCAGGCCGGTCGCCACCACGACGGCCGAGGCCGCCATCTCCTTCCCGTCGTCCAGCCGGACGACGAAGCCGGGGCCGTCCGCCGGCCGCTCGACCGCCGTCACCCGGGCCGGCTCGACCTCACCGACGTACCGCTTCTGGAACCACTGCCCGTACCGCACGAAGACATCGCACGGGATCGGTGTCAGCTCGGTCAGTTCCGGCTCGCTCTGCGCGCGCCGGAAGTCCGCCAGCCGGCCGCCGGGCTCCGGCGCCGACAGGTCGGTCGCGTCCGGCGTCGATTTCAGGTACATCCCGGTGGCCATGGCGTGCCGCCAGCTGCCCATCACGTCACCGAAGACGCGGACCGGTGCCCCCGCCGCCCGCAGGTGGGCGGCCACCGACAGTCCGTACGGCCCGGCACCGATCACGACGACGGGTGGCCGCCCGTGTCCGGTGAACGTCTGCTCCTGGGCAGGGCGCTGCCCCGGAAGCGACTGCGTCATGCATTCCTCCGCTTGTCTGCTCGCCGCCTTCCCCAAAGCGGCGCGACACTGCGGGATGGCACGTCCGGCGTGAAACGGACGTGCTCGTCCCCCCTCCGCGGGTGAGTCTCTCCCACGGGCAGGTGCCGGGAAACGATATCGACGCACGTTGGCCAAAACTTGGTCGAACCATACGACAAGTGACGTCGACCATGTCATTGACGTGCGGCGGACGGCCGCCGGCGATCACGGAACCGACAGGACCGGTCGGCACCGGCCGGCGGGCCGCCCCGGTAGGATCCTTCCGTGAACACCTACTGGCACGTCGTTCTGCCGCCGCTCTGCGCCTGACCGGGCGCACCCGCTGACGGCTCGAACCCACGCTCCCGGCCCTGCCTCCGAGGCGGCCCGGGGCTCACGTCGTGCGCCCGCATCGAAACCAGTCCGCAGACGGTATTCGACGACGGAAGTTCACGACTGTGCCGAACGACACCTCATCCCACTCTTCCCGCGCGCTCGGCGGCGCCGCCTCCGCGCGCCCGCGTCCCCGCCACGCAGGCCCGTTCGCCGGGCCGCTCCCGATCCTCACGGCCGCCGTGCTGTGGGGCACCACCGGGACCGCGAGCTCTCTTGCCCCCGACGGAGTGCCGGCCGCGGCCATCGGCGCCGCCGGCCTGGTCCTCGGCGGTCTGCTGCTGTTCCTGACCGCACCCGGCAGCCGCTCCCTGCCAGGGGCCTGCACCGGTGGCGAGCGCCGGCTGCTCGCCCTCGGCACCCTCGCGGTGGCCGGGTACCCGCTCGCCTTCTATCCCGCCGTGGCCCGCACGGGCGTGGCGGTGGCCACCGTGATCGCGCTCGGCGGCGCCCCCGTCTTCGCCGGCCTCCTCGCCTGGTTCACCCGCCGGTCCCGCCCCTCGGCCCGCTGGGCCACCGCGACCGCGGCGGCCGTCCTCGGCTGCACGGTGCTCGTCCTCGGGCCGGGGCTGGCCGGTGACGGCGCCCCCGTGGACGTCCTCGGCGTGGTGTCGGCCGGCCTCGCGGGGCTGTCGTACGCCGTGTACGCCCTGGTCGGCGGACGGCTCATCGCCCACGGACATTCCTCCGGCGCCGTGCTGGGCGTGATGTTCGGGGGAGCGGCGCTGCTCGTGCTGCCGGTGGTGCTGTGGGGTGCCGGCGGCGGGCTGCTGACGGTGCGGGGCGCGCTGGTCGTCCTGTACCTCGGGGTGGTCACCACCTTCCTCTGCTACCGCCTGTTCGGGCACGGCCTGCGCCGCACCGCCCCCCAGACCGCGACGACCCTGACTTTGGCCGAGCCGGCCGTGGCCGCGGTCCTGGGAGTCGCGGTCCTGGGCGAGCGCCTGCCGGACGTCTCCTGGTGCGGACTGGCGGTGCTGGCGCTCGGCATCGTGTTCCTCGCCGTCCCCGTCGGTAGCCGCGCGCGGGGCACCCGACTCGAATGACAGCCAAGTAACCGACCGGATGGTCTGTTTACGGCGGCCTCCGCGGGCGAGATTCCGCCTGTTTCGGTGGCCGAACCGAGTGACCCGATCAGCTCCGGACCACCCTATCGGTCGCCGAAACAGTGGCGCTGCGCTGGCACTTCGGCGATCGGCAGGGGTGAGCGGAGTGCCGCCACCGTTCTCCGGCGGTCCGTTGGAAGCGGCCCGACCGCTGGTCTATTGACAGACCGTCCAAGCTGTTTTCTACTGGCGGAGTGTCAGATGAGAGGACCAGGGAGACGCGTGTGGACATCGGGCTGCTGGGCGCACTGAACGTGCGGGAGAACGGGGCCTCCATCGCCCCGACCGCACCGAAGCCCCGCCAGGTGCTGGCCCTGCTGGCCCTGCGCGCCGACCAGGTGGTGCCCGTCCCGACCCTGATCGAGGAACTCTGGGCGGGCACTCCACCGCGCAGTGCCCGCACCACCCTGCAGACCTACGTGCTCCAGCTCAGGGAGCTCATCGCGACGGCGCTGCGCCGGGGTGCGGATCCCGAGGACGCGGCCGCCCGGTCCGCCAAGGACGTGCTGGTGACCCTGCCGGGCGGCTATCTGCTCGCCGCCGGAGGCGGCGGCAGCGACATCCGGGAGTTCGACCGGCTGCGCGAACAGGGCGGCCGTGCCATGGACGACGGGAACTTCGCCGGCGCCTCCAGCACCCTGCGCCAGGCGCTCGACCTGTGGACCGGCACGCCCTTCGCCGACGTGCCCACCGGGGTCCACCTTGGCATGGAGGCGCGGCGGCTGGAGGAGAGCCGGCTGTGCGCGCTGGACCAGCGCATCGAGGCCGACCTCCGGCTCGGCAGGCACCGCGAACTGCTCGCCGAACTCACCGTCCTGACCAGCCGCTACCGCTCCCACGAGAACCTGCACGCGCAGTTCATGCTCGCCCTCTACCGCTCGGGCCGGCGCGGCGAGGCCCTCCTCGTCTACCAGCGGCTGCGCACCCTCCTCGTCAGGGACCTGGGACTGGAGCCGTCGGCACGCCTGCGCCGCCTCCAGCAGTCGATCCTCAGGGCCACCGCCGAGAACCCCGGCACACAGCCGCACCACGACGAACTGGCACGCGTGCCCTGAACGGATCGGCTGCACCGGTCCCGTGAGGGACCCGCTCAGGTCGCCAACGGGACACACAGCACGGCGGCGGGACCCGGTGTGCTGCCCACCCGGGTGGTGAAGGCGACGCCGGCGAGGTACTCGCCGGCGGCACACTGGCCCTTGTAGGCGCCGTAGGCGAAGTCGTCGCCCGCCCCGTCGGCGGGCCGGTTGTCGGACCGGTCGAACCACACCGTCCGGCCGGCCGTGCCCAGCGCGGTGCGTGCGGGCGCGCACAGCACCGCCGACACCCGCTCCCCGCGACGGCTGTAGCCGATCGCGAACTGGCCCGCCGGGCACTGGTACTTGGTGTACCCGGAGGCCCAGTCGCCGCCCGCCGGGACGTAGCGCTCGTCCGTGACCACCGTCTGGGCGTTGCCCGTGGCGCGCAGGTCGCCGGCGGTCGCGTCGGTGCACAGGCCGCGCCCGCCGGAGTGCGCGAGGCCGATCAGCCGCAGCCCGTCCGGGCAGGCCGCCTTGTAGGCGCCGGAGTCCCAGTCGCCGCCCGCCCGCACGCGCAGGGACTCGACCTGGTCGCCGTGGTCCGTGGACAGCATGCGCCAGGTCGTCCCCGGCTCGACGTACCCGGTGCGGCTGGGGGAGTTCATCAGGTGGTCCCAGGCCGTGACCCGCCAGTCGCCGCCGTCGAGGATGCCGGACCGGTGCCCGGAGGTGTCGTAGCGCAGCAGCGCCCAGTCGTCGTGGCCCTCCCAGCCGACCAGCGGCCAGTAGGCGAAGTCCGTGTCGTGGTCGGCGAAGTAGTCGGTGATGTTGCCGAACCAGGTGCGGGCCGCCGTGCCCGTCTCGTTCGCACCGATGCCGAACTCGCTGACCCACACGGGCGCGGTGTAGTGCTTGCCCTCGGTGGTGACGAAGAAGGCCTCGTCGGCGAGGGCCTGGTACAGCTCGTCGCGGGTCAGGTCCTGGTAGCGGGGGTCGCTGGTCTCGCCGATGCCGGTGGCGCCGCTGTGGTTGGGACCGGTGTAGCCGTAGAAGTGGGCCGAGTAGACCAGCTTGTGGGCGTCGACCAGAGTGTTCGAGAGGGTGCGGACGGGGGTGAGGACCGGGCGGCCGTGGGGGAGCCCGTCGACCGGCAGGCCGGTCCAGTTGATGCCCTCGATGACGATGAGGAGGTTCGGGTTCGCCTCGGTGAGGATGCGGTCGGCGGCGAGCTGGGCCGCCGCGTACCAGTCGTGGTCGTCGCCCAGGGCCCAGTTGGGGTCGTCGAGCACGTTCCGGCGTACCTCGTTGTAGAGATCGGCGCCCACGACACGGGAGTTCCCGGCGTAGCGGCGGGCCATGAAGACCCAGTCGTCGGCCCACTGCTGGGTCGACTGGCCGGTGTTCCAGCGCTCGTTGCCGTCGACGCCGCAGCACCAACGGGAGGTGTTGGTGTGGTTGTTGAGGATGACGGCGAAGCCCGCGCCGGTGAGGGCGGTCACGACGGCGTCGTAGACCTCCAGCGGTGTCCTGCCGCGCAACTGCGGATTGGCGGTGACCGCGGCGTCCGGCACCGGAGTCGTCGTATGGATCATCTCGTTCGAGAACGGCAGCCGGATGCTGTTGATGCCGAGCGCCTGGAAGTCCGAGACGAGCTGGGACAGGGGTGCGCGGTCCAGGCCCAGGGGGATGCCGTAGGAGTCCTGGCCGGCGTGGTGGTTGGCGGGATCGTCGATGCTGCCGCTGCCCGTCCAGGAGCCCTGTGCGCCGTCCCAGTTGGCGGCCTTGAGGCGGAAGCGGTTGCCGGCCGCGTCGACGATGTAACGGCCTCGGGTGGAGAGCGGGGGCTGCCAGGTGCCGCCGGCCGACGCGGCCGGTGCCGGCGTGGCGGACCGCGGCCCGGCGGTGGCCGGGGCCGTACCGAACAGGGTGAGAACCAGGAACATGGATGTCATGTACGTGACAATCCGGAACGATCGTGCGATCGGCATCGGCAGTCCTCTGGGTGGATGTCCCGTGGGGGCGAGGCACCCTACCAGGGCACGGGTCAGCGCAGAAGCGGCTCGTCCGACGCACAGGCCTCGGCCGTCCACCCCTCGAGGTCGCGTTCGGGGCGCAGCAACCGCCTGATGGCGGCGGCGGAGGCGCGGTGCCAGTCGCGGCTGCGGCGGAGCATCGCGTGATCGCCGCCCCTGAGCAGCACCATCCCGGCCTGTGCACCGGCCGTACGGGCCTGTCGTACGTACGCGGCCGAGTCGGCGGGGCCGGTGACCCGGTCACGGTCCCCGTGCAGGACGACGATCCGCGTCCCGGTGAGATCGTCGACCGGGTCGCCGGGCGGGCACCAGGGGGCGAGCGCGAGCACACCGCGCACCGAGGGGTCGGACGCCGCGCGCAGTGCCGCCCGGCCGCCCATCGAATGGCCGACCAGCACCACGGACGCGTCGCCGGCCAGGCCGCGCAGCTCGTCGAGGGCGCGCAGGGTGTCATCGAGCGGGTCGGCGGCGTCGTTCCAGCCCTGGTAGCGGTAGCGCACCTGGCCTATCAGCACGTCGCGGGGTGAGGAGACCGAGGCGGCGGCGCTCAGGAAGGGGCGCATGCGCAGCGCGGCCGGCTGCCAGGGGCGCGCCGGACGGCGTCCGTTCTCCTGGCCGCCGTGCAGGACGAGCACCGCCGCGCGCGTCCGGTCCCGCGGGCTGCGACGCACCACCAGGGCGCTCCCGCCCGCCTCGACGACCCGTTCGTCGGTCACCGCGTCCCCCTGTTTCCTCCGGCTTGAAGCGTGCTCTCGCCATCAAACACTCCCGGAGGAATCCCCTGCCACCGAGAGGCATGTGCGGCGCGTGCCTTCCCCGTGAACATCGGTTAGGCTCCAGCGCGCACAGGGGATGCACAGCGGGGGTGGGGGACATGACCGAGGGTTTCAGCGAGCCCGAAAAGGACGGCAGACCGGGGCTTCAGGCGATCGCGGCGGTGGCCTTGTTCGCGGTCGTCGTGGGCGCCCTGTGGGCGCAGAAGCAGTTCGTCCACCAGAAGAACACGCCCGGTGAACCGGCGACTTGCTCGACCTCGGACGACCACCTGCCGGCCCGATACGTCTCCGGCGCCCGGTTGTGCACGGCGCTCAACCGCCCGGACCTGCCGGCCCTGCTGGGGACCTCGCGCGAGCGGATCGAGACCGCCGACGGCAGCGGGGAGTGGCTCACGCTCGCCGGGGGCACGAAGATCGCCGAACCCGAGGCGACGGTGACCCTGGAGACGTACTCCGTGAAGCTGACGGCGTCGTACGACGACATGACCGTCTCCGAGACGGGCGGCCTGCTGGGCGACGCCCGCAGGACGACCGTCCTCGGCCACCCCGCCCTCCTCTACTCCAGCCCGACCATCTCCATCGGCTTCAACCTCGGCGGCGGCAAAGCGAGCACGGGCCCCGGCGGCACCGCGCGCTGCCTACTGGTCTCCAGGCACGGGAAGGACGACGGCAAGGGCACGTACGAGGTCGCGATCTGGCGGCAGGACGACGTACCGCCGGACGACACGGCCCTGGCGCGGGTCGCGGAGCAGGTGCTGCCGACCGTCCCGGGCTGGAACGGGCACTGACGGCTCCGGGCGGGACCGGGCGTGCCGCCGGACCGCCCGGGTCTTGGGGCGGTCCGGCGGCGGGGGAGCGCGCCGAGGCGGCGCGTCAGTTCCTCATGGGGCGACGGTCGTTGTGGAGGCGAGGCTGACCGGCGAGGGCAGCGTCGGCAGTGGGGGCACGGCGCCGAGGAGACCGGTGACCGTGTCGAGGATCGGGGCGAGCAGCCCGGTGGCGGAGCTCGGCACCCCGCCGAGGTCGAGCGAGGTCAGCGAGCTGAGCAGGCTGTCGACGGCGGACTGGATCGCGCTCAGCAGGTCCGAGACGGGGTCGGCCGCGCGGGGCGCGACCCGGTGCGCGCGGTCGGCGGAGCCGGTGCGCAGATGCCGCAGCCGCTCCTGGAGCGTGCTGCTCCACTCCCGTACCGCCTTGACGTAGGCGGCGGCCCGGGCCGGGTCGATCCGGGTGCCCTGCGCCGTGGTGAGGTCGGGCAGTGCGTGAAGGAGGGGTGTCAGGGCGCGGTCGTAGCGCGTCGTGTCCGCCGCGTCGATCCGGTCGCGGAACGTGGCGAGGTCGGTGCCGGGCCGCGGAACCGTCTGTGCGACACCGGGTCCCGACGCTTCTCGGCCGACGTCGGCGGCGGCAGCGGAGGCGGCCGCCGGGCCGAGGGCCAGGGCGGCACAGACCAGGGGGAGACGAGGAGGCCGCGGGAGACTAGGGCGCGCATGGGTTTCCTTTCGAGAACTGCTGTCTTGCGCCCACCGTGGAAAGCGGGGGAAGGCCCCGCAATCGGTCACCGGCCGTGAACGGCGTCGGCCTTGCCATGACGACGGTCTTGACCAGGTGTCTTGCTCCGTTCCGGGGCTCCGTCCGGGTGTCGGCCGGTTGTTCGCCCGTCAGGGTGCGCCCGTCGGCCGGCATGGACCGCACATGCGAAGAGCCCCGCCCCTGACGGATCAGGGGCGGGGCTCTTCGCATGGAGCGCCGGGCAGGCCTTGCACCTGCATTTCCCCGCAGGAAGCGGAGCGTCTTTCCTTGGACCACCAACGCATCGCGTGTCACCCGGAGTTGGGTGCCTCGCTCAAGATCGATCCTACCCCGACCGGGGGGCCGGCCACAAACCGGATCGGTTGCCCGTCGGTGGCTCTTGCATGTTCTATGGCACACACCATAAGTTACTCCCACGTAAGGACGTGATGTGTCTCCGAGGGAAGGGCGGTGGTCGCATGAGCCCGCGCAGGAGCGACAGCCGGGAACGGATGCTCCGCGGTGCCTCGGAGCTGCTGCGTGAGTACGGCGCCGGCGCCACCAGCATCGACCGGGTCCTCGCCCGCACCGGCGCGCCCCGCGGCTCCGTCTACCACCACTTTCCCGGCGGGCGTGCCCAGCTGGTCGAGGAGGCGGTGACCCGGTCCGGTGACCAGATGCTGAGGCGGATCGACGCCGCCATGGAGGCCGAGGACCCCCTGGAGGCGGTCGACTCCTTCTTCGCGCTGTGGCGGGAGCGGCTGGCGGAGAGCGGCTACCGTGTCGGCTGCCCGATCGTGGCCGTGGCCGCGGAGACCAACGACGAGGCACCCCAGCTCGCCCGCTCCGCCGCTGCCGTCTTCGCCCGCTGGCAGGAGGCGCTGGCCGCGCACTTCCACCGGCACGGCCTTCCACAGCCGCGCAGCACCAGGCTGGCGGTCTTCGTCATCGCCGCCCTCGAAGGCGCCGTGATCATGTGCCGCGCCGAGCAGAGCACCGCACCGCTGGACGCGGCCGCCGCCGAGCTGCGTGAACTGCTCACCCACGCCTTCCACGACCGGTGACGACAACCGCGGCCCGCTGCCCGGACGGCGGCGCGCCCTGCACCACGACCAGCACACCGAGGAGCCACCCGTGTCCACCACCGACCTAGCCGCCCTGTCCGGTCTCGAACTGATGCGCTGGATACAGTCCGCGCGGCCGACCGACACCGTGACGCCTTCGATCGGCCGGCTGCTCGGCATGCGCTTCGACGAGGTGGAGCACGGCCGCATGGTCATCTCGCTCGACACCCGCCCCGACTTCGCCAACCCCCTCGGCATCGTCCACGGCGGCATCGGGGCCACCCTTCTGGACTCCGTGATGGGCTGCGCCGTACACACCACCCTGCCCGCCGGCGTCGGGTACACCACTCTGGAACTCAAGGTCAACTACATCCGTGCCGCCCACACCGGAGGCCAGACCCTCACGGCCGAGGGGAACGTCATCCACGTCGGCCGCTCCACCGCCACGGCCGAGGGCAAGGTGCTGGACGAGCGCGGGAAACTGATCGCCCACGCGACCACCACCTGCCTCATCATGCGGCCGGCCGGCGACTGACGGCGCACCGGACCCACGCGAAGAGCCCCGCCCCTGATCCGTCAGGGGCGGGGCTCTTCGCGGGCGGGCGGCTACTCCGGGACCCGGGCCAGGTCGTGCAGCCAGGCCTTCGCCGAACTGTCCGACGGAGCACGCCAGTCGCCGCGCGGGGAGAGCGAACCACCCGCCGAGACCTTCGGTCCGTTCGGCATCGCCGAGCGCTTGAACTGGGCGAAGGCGAAGAAGCGGCGGCAGAAGTAGTCGAGCCAGTGCCGGATCTCCGCCAGGTCGTACGCCTTGCGGTCGGCCTCCGGGAAGCCGGGCGGCCAGGCGCCCGCGTTCCGGTCGTGCCAGGCGTGCCAGGCCAGGAAGGCGATCTTCGACGGCCGGAACCCGTGCCGCAGCACCTGGTACAGGGTGAAGTCGTGCAGTGCGTACGGGCCGATCTTGGACTCGGTGGACTGCAGCTCCTCGCCCGGCACCAGCTCCGGGCTGATCTCCGTGTCGAGGATCGCGGCCAGGGTCTCGCCGGTCTCCGCGTCGAACTGCTCGCTGCTGATGACCCAGCGGATCAGGTGCTGGATCAGTGTCTTCGGCACCCCGGAGTTGACGTTGTAGTGACTCATCTGGTCGCCGACACCGTACGTCGACCAGCCCAGCGCCAGCTCCGACAGGTCTCCGGTGCCGAGGACGATGCCGCCGCGCTGGTTGGCCAGCCGGAAGAGGTAGTCGGTGCGCAGTCCGGCCTGCACGTTCTCGAAGGTCACGTCGTAGACCGGCTCGCCGGCGGCGAACGGGTGGCCCATCTCCTGCAGCATCAGCCGCGCGGTCGGCGTGATGTCCAGCTCGGCCGCGGTCACGCCGAGCGAGTTCATCAGGCGGTGGGCGTTGCCCTTGGTGTGCTCGCCGGTCGCGAAGCCCGGCAGGGTGAAGGCCAGGATGTCGCTGCGCGGGCGGCCCGCGCGGTCCATGGCACGGGCGGCGACGATGAGCGCGTGCGTGGAGTCGAGGCCGCCGGACACCCCGATGACCACCTTCGGGCCGCCGATCGCGGCCAGCCGCTGCTGGAGCGCGGTGACCTGGATGTTGTACGCCTCGTAGCAGTCCTGGGCGAGCCGCTGCGGGTCGGCCGGGACGAAGGGGAAGCGTTCGACGCGGCGGCGCAGCCCGAGGTCGGCCGTCGGCGGGTCAAGGCGGAAGGGGACAGTACGGAAGTCACCGGTGCGGGCCGCGTGGGTACGGCGGTTGTCGTCGAACGAACCCATCCGGGCCCGCTCCTGCCGCAGCAGGTCCAGGTCCACGTCGGCCACCGCGTACTGGTCGCCCAGCGGGAACCGGTCCGTCTCGGCCAGCAGTGCGCCGTTCTCGTAGATCATGGTCTGGCCGTCCCAGGACAGGTCCGTCGACGACTCGCCGAGCCCGGCCGCCGCGTAGACGTACGCGGCGAGGCAGCGCTGCGACGCGGAGCGGCACAGCAGCTTGCGGTCCTCCGCCCGGCCGACCGTGATCGGGCTGCCCGAGAGGTTGACCAGCACGGTCGCCCCGGCCAGCGCCGCCTCCGCGCTGGGCGGCACCGGCACCCACATGTCCTCGCAGATCTCGGCGTGCAGCACGAGACCGGGGACGTCCTCCGCCTCGAACAGCAGGTCCACCCCGAACGGCACGCTCTCGCCGCCGATCCGGATGGTGCCGCCCCGCTCGTCGTCGCCCGCGGCGATCTGGCGCCGCTCGTAGAACTCCCGGTAGTTCGGCGGGTACGACTTGGGCGCGACCCCGAGGATCCGGCCGCGGTGCACGAACACCGCGCAGTTGTAGACGCGGTTGCGGTGGCGCAGCGGGGCGCCGACGACGAGGACCGGCAGCAGGCCGGCCGAACCGGCCGCCACCGTCGCGACGGCCTCCTCGACCTGGTCGAGCACCGCGTCCTGGAGCAGCAGGTCCTCGATCGAGTAACCGGTCAGGCCGAGCTCCGGGAAGACCGCCACCGCGACGCCCTCCTCGGCGCAGCGGCGGGCCTGCCGCAGGACCGCCTCGGCGTTGGCGCGCGGGTCGGCGATGACGGTGTGGCCCGTGCACGAGGCGACGCGCGCGAAGCCATGCTCATAGATCGACCAGAAGTTCAACGGGGCTTCCTCGGGAGAGACGGACACGGTGCGGATGCCGGACAGAGAGCGTCGCCGTACACGGGCACCCTCTCCGTCGACGGTCTGGCGAATTTCCTGCCCCAAGCAGCATAGATCGCCCGATGATCCGGGCTGACCAGGCATTCTGCGCAGGTCGCGCGGCGATCGACCCGCAGGGCGGTCGACCGTGCGCGGCGGCTCACAGGGGCGTGGTCTCCAGCAGCGCCGCGGCCATCCGGCGGGCCGGGGCCTCGGTCTCGGCCGCGACGCGGTGGAACGTCGTCTCCGCGTCGTGGGCCGGCCAGTCGGCGGGCAGGTGCCGCACGGGCAGCCGCGGATCGGTGCGGATGATGCCCAGCCACTCGCTGACCAGCCGCAGCCGGGTGACGACGGCGTCGTCGTCGGGGCCGGCCCGCCACGCCTCCCAGCGGGCGCGGAAGTCCTCGTACCGGGCCGCGATCGACCCCAGGTCCCAGGTGTCGCGGATCATGAGGTCGATGTCCGTCGCCTCGTCGGCCAGCGCGTGGAAGATCTTCACGTGGGCGGAGAGTCCGAGTTCGGCGACCACCGCGGAGACGTCCACCCGGCCGGGCGCGATCCACAGCCCGCTGTAGAGCGGCCCGAAGCCGGACCAGCCGAGCTGGGAGCGCAGATCGTGCCGCTGGCGCTGCCAGGACTCCGGCAGCGAGAAGCCGAGCAGGGTCCAGGAGCCGTCCCAGTCGTCGTTGACGGCGCCCGTGTCCCAGACCCGGCGCCGGCCGTCGTACAGGATCTGGGTGGCGAGGGGCGTCAGGCCGAAGTACATCCGGCGGCCCTGCCGTTGCCGTTGTAGCAGGTTCCGGTTGACCATGCGGGTGAGCGTGGAGCGTACGGCCTGCTCGCCGACGCCCGCCCGGCCGAGGACCGTGATGATGCTGCCCGAATAGACGGCCAGCGGCCCCTGCTCCAGCACGTGGTTGCCGAAGAAGGCGAGCAGGAGCGACTGCGGTCGGGGCTGCTGGGCGTCCAGGGGTTCCGGGACCGTCTCGGCGTTCACGTGCGCAAGATTACGGCCACGTGGCGGACGCACGCGGCGCGGGTGGCACGCCGGGCGGCGCGCCCTGCCGACGGGTGACGGGGCGGGGGCAACACCCGCCCCGGCCGGGCCGAAGCGCGGCCGGGGCGGGCCCGCGAACCCGGAACTACGCGGCGGTGCCGCCCGAGTAGTCGCTGTTGAACGTGGTCTCGACGGTCGTGGCCACCGACTGCGCCACCCCGGTGCCCGTGAGGATGATGCCCAGCTCACGGTTGTTGGAGAGGGAGTTGCTGCTGATGTTCATGGAGCCGGCCTCCACCTCCTGGGTGGACAGGCCGTAGTCGGCGACCATGGCCTTGGCGTGGATGTAGAAGCCGTTGGGGTCGGAGTAGCCGACGACCGTGCCGCCGGCGGCCTTGACCGCGGAGACCTCGCTGGAGTAGTCGCCGGGCGTCTCCAGGACGACCCGCACCTTCACGCCCGCCTTGGCTCTGGCGACGATGGCGTTGACCACCGTGCTGTCGCTGAACTCCAGCTCCTCGACGTCGAGCGTCTTGGTGGCGGCGTTGATCACGGTCAGCAGGCGGCTGCGCGAGTCGGTGGGGGACCAGAGCAGGTGGTCGCCGTCGGTGGGGGTGATGGAGGTGCCGGCGTAGTCGGCGTTGAAGACCTTCTCGATCGCCGCGACGTCACGGGTGTCGTCGGTGAAGACGCCGTAGTCCCGGCCGGTCGAGTAGTACTGGGAGGTCAGGTTGCCCGTCAGGACCAGCGACTTGGTGCCGTCGACCGTGATGGTCTTCTGGTGCGTGTAGACGAAGCTGGTCGACGACCACGCCACGCCCACACCCGCGTTCGTGAGGGAGGTGTAGGCGGAGTTGTTGGCGCTCTTGTGCGCCTGGTCCAGGACGACCCGCACGGTGACGCCCTTGTTCTTGAGGGCGATGAGGTCGTTGACGGCCGTGGTGTCCTCCAGCTCGTACATCGTCATGTCGAGCGAGCTGGTGGCCGAGTTGATGAAGTCGTAGATCGTCGGCTCGCTGCTGCTGAGCGAGAAGGCGAACGCGGTGTAGCTCGCGGCGTTCGCGGGGACCGCGGTGGCGACCACGGCCGCGCTGGCCGCCAGGGCGACCCCCGCGCGAACGAGAAGCTTCGACAGCATGTGCGTGACTCCTAGTCGGATAGACGCTCACGTGGGGGGTGGGTGAGCGTGGGCATGACACCACGCGCGTAGACTGCCGAGGAAGAGAAGCCGGGTGAACTCACCGTTACCTGTGGGGCGTACGGGCGGACATAGCGGACTCGGTGCAGGTGGGGGCCGGTTCATGGGCACACCGCGAGAACGCAAAATCTTCGTAGCCGAGCGCCGCCGAGCACCTGGGGGACCGTACGTGACCGTGCGGGCGGCAGGGTCGGTCAGGAATGGAGAAGCGTTACTGTTCCTCCCCGGCTAGCGTGGCGGCCGTCGACCGAGACCCCGCGCAGCAGACGGAGACGGGTTTGAGCATGGCCAGAGAGACCGGAACGACCACGTCCGCGCCGCATGTGGCCGACAGCCACGGGCTGATTCGCGTGCTCGGCGCGCGGGAGAACAACCTCAAGGACGTCAGCATCGAGATCCCGAAGCGCCGGCTGACGGTCTTCACCGGCGTCTCCGGCTCGGGCAAGAGCTCGCTGGTGTTCGACACCATCGCCGCCGAGTCGCAGCGTCTGATCAACGAGACCTATCCCGCCTTCGTCCAGGGCTTCATGCCCAACCTGGCCCGCCCCGAGGTCGACGTCCTCGAAGGACTGACCACCGCGATCATCGTCGACCAGCAGCGGATGGGCGGCGACCCCCGCTCCACCGTCGGCACCGCCACCGACGCCAACGCCCTGCTGCGCATCCTCTTCAGCCGCTTGGGCAAGCCGCACATCGGCTCGCCCAAGGCGTTCTCCTTCAACATCGCCTCGATCAGCGGGGCCGGCGCCGTCACCGTCGAACGCGCCGGGCAGAAGGTGAAGGAGCGGCGCAGCTTCAGCATCACCGGCGGCATGTGCCCGCGCTGCGAGGGCCGGGGCGCCGTCACCGACCTCGACCTGGCCCAGCTCTACGACGAGACCCTGTCCCTCGCCGAGGGCGCGATCACCGTCCCCGGCTACAAGGGCGGCGGCTGGAACTCCCGCCTCTACATCGAGTCGGGCTTCTTCGACCCGGACAAGCCGGTCAGCAAGTTCACCAAGAGGGAGCTGCAGGACTTCCTGTACCGGGAGCCGACCCGGATGAAGATCGCGGGCATCAACATGACCTACGAGGGTCTGGTCCCGCGCATCCAGAAGTCGATGCTCTCCAAGGACAAGGAGTCGATGCAGCCGCATATCCGCGAGTTCGTGGAGCGGGCGGTCACCTTCGCCACCTGCCCCGACTGCGACGGCACCCGGCTGAGCGAGGGCGCCCGCTCCTCGAAGATCGACGGGATCAGCATCGCCGACGCCTGCGCGATGCAGATCAGCGACCTGGCCGCATGGGTCAGGGGTGTCGACGAGCCTTCGGTCGCCCCCCTCCTCGATACGCTCCGGCACACGCTGGAGTCGTTCGTGGAGATCGGCCTCGGCTATCTCTCGCTCGACCGGCCGGCCGGCACCCTCTCCGGCGGCGAGGCGCAGCGCACCAAGATGATCCGCCACCTCGGCTCCTCGCTCACCGACGTCACCTACGTCTTCGACGAGCCCACCACCGGCCTGCACCCGCACGACATCCAGCGGATGAACGGCCTGCTGCTGCGGCTGCGCGACAAGGGCAACACGGTGCTCGTCGTGGAGCACAAGCCGGAGGTCATCGCGATCGCCGACCACGTGGTCGACCTCGGCCCCGGCGCCGGGGCGGGCGGCGGCACGGTCTGCTTCCAGGGCACCGTCGAGGCCCTGCGGACCGGCGGCACCATCACCGGCCGTCACTTCGACGACCGGGCCGCCCTCAAGGACACGGTCCGCAAGCCCACCGGCGCACTGGAGATCCGCGGCGCGTCCACCCACAACCTGCAGGGCGTCGACGTCGACATCCCGCTCGGCGTCCTGGCCGTCGTGACCGGTGTCGCGGGCTCCGGCAAGAGCTCCCTGGTGCACGGCTCGATCCCGGCCGGCGCCGGGGTGGTCTCCGTCGACCAGGGCGCCATCCGCGGCTCCCGGCGCAGCAACCCGGCGACGTACACCGGACTGCTCGACCCGATTCGCAAGGCCTTCGCCAAGCAGAACGGCGTCAAGCCCACCCTGTTCAGCTCCAACTCCGAGGGTGCCTGCCCCACCTGCAACGGCGCCGGCGTGATCTACACCGACCTGGCGATGATGGCGGGCGTCGCCACCACCTGCGAGGAGTGCGACGGGAAGCGGTTCGAGGCGTCGGTCCTCGACTACCACCTCGGCGGCCGTGACATCAGCGAGGTGCTGGCCATGCCGGTGACCGAGGCCGAGGAGTTCTTCGCCGCGGGCGAGGCGCACACCCCGGCCGCCCACCGCATCCTCCAGCGGCTCAAGGACGTCGGCCTCGGCTACCTCACCATCGGCCAGCCGCTCACCACCCTGTCCGGCGGCGAGCGCCAGCGCCTCAAACTGGCTACGCACATGGCCGACAAGGGCGGCGTCTACGTCCTCGACGAGCCGACCGCGGGCCTGCACCTCGCCGACGTCGAGCAGCTCCTCGGCCTGCTGGACCGGCTGGTCGACTCCGGCAAGTCGGTCATCGTCGTGGAGCACCACCAGGCGGTCATGGCCCACGCCGACTGGATCGTCGACCTCGGCCCCGGCGCCGGCCACGACGGCGGCCGGATCGTCTTCGAGGGGACCCCGGCCGACCTGGTGGCCGCCCGCTCGACCCTCACCGCCGAACACCTCGCGCAGTACATCGGCGGCTGAGCCGGGCCGGCCTGAGGGGCGGGGATCCGGTCCCCGCCCCGCAGGCACGTCGCCCACCGAGGTTTGAATATTCAAACATGTATCGTTAGGCTGCGCTCATGACCACCACGCCACGCTGGCTGAACTCCGAGGAACGACGGGCGTGGCTCGCCTACGTCCAGTTCTCCACCCACCTGTCCGACCACCTGAACCGCCAGCTGCGGCGCGACGTGGGGATGACCCACGCCGACTACACCCTGCTCGCCAACCTCTCCTCGGTCAAGGATCACAGTCTGACCATGTCCGAGCTGGCCGAACGGCTGAAGATCACCCGAAGCCGCCTCACCCATGCGGTGACCCGGCTCCAGGAGGCCGGCTACGTCGACCGCCGCGAGGACCCCGTCAACCGCCGCAACCAGCACGCCGTCCTCACCCAGGCCGGCATGAGCCTCCTGGAGCGCGCGGCCCCCGGACATGTCGAGGCGGTCCGCCGGGCCGTCTTCGACGCCCTCACCCCCGAGCAGGTGACCCAGCTCGCCGCGATCGGCGAGGCCGTCAACACCGCCCTGCACCGCATGGACGCCGACAGCGACGAGCCGGAGGCGCTGCCCTGGCGGCGCCGCTAGCGCAGCGCCCGCCGCAGCGCCACGGACCGAAAGCCCCGGGGCCCGCCGCGGACGACGAATCCGCAGCGGGCCCCGGGGCGCCGGCCGGTGTGGGCCGGTGAACGGTCAGTCCTCGTCCTGGCCCTCCGGAGCCAGCAGGATCGCCGTGTTGGTGTGGTGCGCCACGGCGTCGCTGACCCGCGGGTCGAACAGCGCCTCGACGGAGCTGCGGTGGTGGGGGCTCAGGACGATGAGATCGGCCGCGAACTCCTGGGCGGTCTCCGCGATGGCGGTCGCGACCTGCGTGGTGAGCCCCCTCACGAGGGTCCCTTCGGCCTTGACGCCCTGGTCGCGCAGCGCCGTCAGCGCCTCGTCGAGGACGGCCTGGGCCTCGGAGTCCTCCTCCAGGGGCACGACCGCGGCGACGGAGGCGGCGGAGGCGATGACGTGTATGACGCGGACCTCGGCGTTCGTCAGCTGCGCCAGCTCGCCGGCCAGCCGCACGGCGGAGCGGCGGGCGGGGCTGGGATCGACGGCGACCAGGATGCGCTGGAACACGGACACGGTGTTTCCCCTTCCGGGGGCCTGGAAGGTCTACTCGGTGGTCAGGGACGCCGGATCACGGCGTGGCGGGTCGGCGCGTCCGGCGCCGAACGAGTTCTTCCAGCCCCACCCTGTGATCATCTCACCGGCCTCCGGCGCGACGGACGGCGGCCCGTGTAACAGCCACTGAACTGCCGCGAGCCGAACGGTGTCGGCACCGCGGCCCTTTCAGCGCATGACGTCGACGAGGTGCGGGACCACCCGGGTCAGCCGGGTCACGCCCCACAGGATCAGACCGGCACCGATCACCTCGGGCAGCAGCCACCACCCGGTGCGGACCGACTCGTCGAACAGGGCGACGCCCAGCAGCAGACTCACCGCCGCGTCGCCGATCGTCAGCGCGGGCTGGGAGGCGACGAGCGGACCGGCCTGCAGCGCGTTCTCCAGGAGGATCAGCGCCGCGATCCCGGTGAGGGCGAAGCCGTAGGTCTGCCAGGTGGTGAGGAACGCGGTCAGGCCCCCGTCGGCGAGGCGGCCGGTGGCCGACTTCATGAGGGCGGCGGTCAGCGCGTTGCCGATCGCGGCTCCCGAGGCCAGGGCCGCCGCGCGGAACAGCGGTGACGAGGACGACCGTACGAGCAGCACCGCGACGGCGATGGCGCCCAGGGTGAGGGCGAGAACCGGGATCCAGCGCTGCATGGACGCCTGCTGGCGGCCGCCGGACGGGGCCGCCGCGGCGAGCAGCAGGGCCAGGCCTGCCACCACCACCGCGATGGTCCGCCATCCCTCCGGGCTGGGCCGGCGATGCATCAGCGGTACGGCGATCAGCAGCGCGAACGGCAGTTCCAGCATGAACAGGGGCTGGACGAGCGCCATCGGTCCGTTGACCAGGGCGAGCGCCTGGAAGACCGCGGCCCCCGTCACTCCGGCGATGCCGATGGCCCAGGCGGGCCGCCGTACCAGAGTCAGCAGCAGGCGCAGCCCACTGCGGCCGGGCACGGTGGACGCGGCCTTGCGCTGGAAGGCCGTGCCCACCGCATTGCTGACGGCACCCAGGACGGCGAAGAGCACGGCGAGCACCATGGTTCCAGCATGCCTGCTGCGCCCTGCCCGCTCAGCCCAGGAGCGCCCCGGCCGGTGGCCCGGAGCGGGGCTACGGCCGGAGCACGATCTTGCCGTGGGCGTGCCCCTGCTCCAGCTCGCGGAACGCGTCCTGTACCTGTGCCAGCGGGTAGACGCGGGCGATCGGGACGTCCAGCCCGCCCCGTGCGGCGAGCCGCGCGAGTTCACCGACCACGACCGCGCTCGCGGCCGAGCCCTCCCCGTAGGTCCGTGCGCCGACTCTGGCCGCGGCCTGCCAGTCGCGGATCGTGTTGATCCGTTCGGGGCGTACGCCCAGGTCCACGGCCAGGTCCACGTAGCCGTCGCCGAAGGTGTCGATGAACGCGTCGACGCCCTTGCCGCCTGCGGCCTTCCGGATCCGTTCGGCCACGCCCTCCCCGTAGGCGACCGGGACGATGCCGTGGTCCGCCAGCCAGGCGTGGTTCGGCTCGCTCGCCAGCCCGATGACGGTGGCACCGCGCCGCCGCGCGAGCTGTACGGCGAGCGACCCCACGCCGCCGGCCGCGCCGGACACCACGACGGTCTCGTCCTGCTGGGGGTCCACCGCGAACACCGTCGCGTACGCGGTGGTGCCGGCCACGTACAGCGAACCGGCCACCTCCCAGGGCAGTTCCTTCGGGCGGGACACCAGGTTCACGTCGTCGGCCACGACGTACTCCGCGTGGCTCGCTCTGCCGTGGGTGAAGCCGACGACCTCGTCGCCCACCGCGAAGCCGCGCACCTCGGGGCCGGCTGCCACCACGACGCCCGCCAGATCGCTGCCCTGCCCGGAGGGAAACGTCGCGGGCCAGCGTCCGTGCCGGGCACCCTCGCGGATCATCGCCTCACCGGGCTGGATCCCGGCCGCGCGGACCTCGACCAGCACCTGGCCGGGCCCGGGCACCGGCCGCTCGACCTCCTCCACCCGCAGCACATCGATCCCGCCGTACGCGTGGAACCGCACCGCCTGCATCGCGTGATCACCGCTCTTCCTCGCTGGGACAAGCCTTCGCCGACGAGCCGTCGGCCGGTGACACACCGACCGCGGCTTGGCGTTCAACGACCCGGCGGCGACGCTCTCTTCCCGGTTTCGTGACCGGCGGTCGTCTTTCGTGACCGGCGGTCGTCGAGGCCCGCGAGTACGTCAGGCGAGCCGCTCGGCGAGGGGGTCGCCGGCCAGGAACGCGGCCAGTTCCGTCCGGCCGGGCGCGGTGGCCGGGCCGCGCCGGGTCACCGCACAGGCCGCCGCCGCGTTGGCGCCGCGCGCGGCCGTCAACGGATCGAGCCCCTCGCCCAGCAGGGCGAGGAACGCACCGACATGCGCGTCGCCCGCGCCGTTGCTGTCCACGGCGGTGACCGGGAAACCCGGTACGTGCACGGGCGGTTGACCGGGGGCGGCCAGCCAGCAGCCGTCCTTGTCGGCCCGTACGAGCACCCCGGCCCCGGGGGCCAGTCGCTGCCCGAGCGCCGCCGCCGCGGTACCGGGATCCTCGTGCCCGGTCATGAGGCGGGCCTCGCGGGCGTTGGTGCTGAGCCAGTCGGTGCGGGCCAGGACGGGCGCGAGGACGCTCTCGGGGATGTCGGCGACCAGAGGCCCCGGATCGAGACAGAGCGTGTTCCCGGCGGGCAGTGCGGCGGCGAGGCCGGACAGCAGCGGGCCGTTGCCCGGCAGGGCCAGCCCGTAACCGGAGAGCTGGACGAGGTCACCGGGACGCAGGCGCGCCGCGACGGCGGCCACATCGGCCGGGGCCAGCGTGGCTTCCGCCCCGAAGCTGGTCACGAAGGTGCGTTCGCCGCCGGAGTCGACCAGCGCCACCGTGAAGCCGGTGTCCCGGTCCGTGCGGGCGGGGAGCAGCGTTCCGATGTCCTCGGCGGCCAGCGCCGCGCGGACCAGATCGCCGTGCGGTCCGGTGCCGTGCAGACCGGCGTAGACGGCCTCGGTGCCCAGGCGGCGGGCCGCCACCAGCATGTTGAAACCGCCGCCTGCGGTTGTCTCGGTCCGCGTGCCGACGACGTCACCGCCGCGTTCGGGCAGTGCGGGGACCTCGATCACCAGATCGGCGATCACGTTCCCGGCGAGGACCACCCGGCCGGTCATCGGTCGGCTCCCTGGAGGCGAGCGGAGGAGGAGGTTTCGACGCCGCTTTCACCCGCGGCGGGGCCGGAACGCCGGCCGAACAGCGCGTACACCCCGGCGGCGACGGCCATCGAGACGGCCCAGCCGAGACCGTTGACGCCGAACCAGGTGTCCGAGAGCGGGCCCGCGAACCAGACGTCGTCCGCGCTGGTCGACGCCTTGGTGAAGAGCAGGCCGGCGACGATGGCGAGCGCCCAGCCGAGGACCGCGGGCAGCCGGAAGCCGCCCGAGTACCAGTAGGCGCTGGAACGGGTGGTGTCCATCAGGGCCCGCGGGTCGTAGTCGCGGCCGCGCAGCGAGTCCACCGCGATCACCCCGATCCAGGCCGAGATGGGTACGGCCAGCAGCGTCAGGAAGGTCGAGAACGGCCCGTAGAAGTCGTCGGCGACCAGCATGAAGTAGATGCCGCCCGCGAACATCAGTATGACGTCGAGAGCGACGGCGTACGCGCGTGGGACCCGGAGCCCGAGGGTGATCATCGTGAGCCCCGCGGAGTACGTGGAGAGGTGGTTCGACATCAGCAGTCCGCCGAAGGCCGCGACGAGGTAGGGGACCGCCATCCACGAGGGCAGCATCGCGTTGACCGCCGCGACCGGGTCGGAGGCGGTGGCCAGCGTCCGGTCGCCCGCGGAGAGCAGGGAGCCGAGCGAGATCAGCAGCACCAGCGGGATGCCCGCGCCGAACGCCGAGGCCACCACGAGCCGGCGGCCCGGGATCGCGCGCGGCAGGTAACGGGCGTAGTCCGCACCGGCGTTGGCCCATCCGATGCCCGTGCCGGAGGCGATGAAGCCCACCCCGGCGACCACCGCGCTGACCGGACCCGCCGGGGCGTCGAGGACCTTGGTCCAGTCGACGGTCGAGATCAGGAAGCCCATGACGACGAGATTCAGGAGGCCGAAGACGACCGTGGCCCACTTGTTGATCCACATGATGGTGGCGTGGCCGAGGCCGCTGATGAGCAGCGTGCAGGCGATGAAGACCAGCAGGCAGACCAGGGTGAGCACGGTGTTCTTCCGGACACCGAACGCCGTGTCGAGCAGCGCCAGCAGCGCATAGGCCGCGGTGGTCGTGGAGATGGTCTCCCAGCCGACCCGGCTCAGCCAGGTGATCAGGGTCGGCCCCGCGTTGCCCCGCTGCCCGAAGACCGCACGGGAGAGCGTGAGGGCCGGGGCGCCGCCCTTCTTGCCGGCCAGACTCAGGGCACCGACGAGGGCGAAGGATCCGAAGGATCCGAGGACGGCCACGAGGACCGCCTGCCAGATGTCGAGGCCGCGGAACGCCACCAGGGTGGCACCGAGCGGCAGCCCGAGGATGCTGATGTTGGCGGCGAACCAGGTCCAGAACATCTGGCCGGCATGGCCGCGCCGTTCACTGTCGGGGACCGGTTCGATCCCCCGGGTCTCGACGGTACCGACGCGATCGTTCGTCTTCGAAACGGCCATGACGGAACCTCCTTGCAGGGTGCGGAAGGGCGGGTGGCGGGGCGGAGTGGAGCGTCGGTCGGCCGACGGGGGTGACGGGGTGGTTCAGCGGTAGGCGAGCAGGCGGGCCGTCAAGGGCTCCAGCTCGAGGGAGTTGACGGTGCGCAGCGTGCGGACGGCCTCGGCGGGCAGCGCGGAGAGCCCGGCGACCGAGCCGGCGACGGCGCCGGCGATCGCCCCGATGGTGTCGCTGTCCCCGCCGAGGTTGGCGGCGAGCAGCGCGGTCCGCCACGGGTCGCCGTCGGCCAGGGCGAGCACCGCGAAGGCGGCGGGCACCGACTCCTGGCTCGCCACGCTGGTGCCGACGAGCGCCACGACCCGGTCCAGGGCCTCGGCCTCGGTACGGCCCCGCACCAGCTCCCGGGCCCACTCGATCCGGGCGGCGATGTCCGCCCCGGCGATCCAGTGCCCGCGCCGCGCACCGGCACGGGCGGCGGACACGGCGGCGCTGACGGCCTCGTCGAGTGAGCCGCCGTCAACTCCGGTGCTGACGGCCGCGGCCACGGCGGCCGCACCGGCGATGCCGATGGTCGTGTCGTGGGTGACCTGGCACGACTCCACGACACGGTCGACGAACGCGTCGAGCGGGTCGGCGGCGAAGGCGATCCCCACCGGGGTGACGCGCATCGCGGCGCCGTTCGTCGTACCGTTGCGGCCCGCCTCGCGCGGGGGGACACCACGGGCCACCGCGTCCAGCGCGGCCTTGGTGGACGGGCCGAGGAGATCGAAGGACCCCTTGGCCTTCATCTCCTTCTCCCAGTCGAGCAGTTCGTGGGCCAGCCGCAGCGGATCGATCCGGCCGTGCCCCTCCACGAGGAGCCGGCCGACGATGACGGCCTGGTCGGTGTCGTCGGTTACCGAGCCGGCGGGCATGCCCGCGCTGACCGGGTTGTCGGGACGGGCGGCCTCGAAGCCGGTGACGGTGCCGTACACCCGTACGACGTCCTGCCTGGACATCACCTGCGTGGGCATCCCGAGGGCGTCACCGAGGGCGAGTCCGTAGAAGGCGCCCAGGGCGCGGTCGAGTCGGTCGGTCACGAGCGGCCTCCGTTGCCCGAGCGGACGTGCAGTTCGAAGCGGGCGGGATCGAGCAGACTGCCGACCTGTTCGACCACCGAGCCGTCGGCGGCCCGGTACACCTGGTCGAGCCGGAGGAAGGACTCGCCGGGGGAGCGGTGCAGTACGGCGGCCTCGGCCTCCGCCAGCCCGCGTACAGAGACGACACCCTCACCGGAGTCGGTGACCCGGCCCGCCGCGATCAGCGCCCGGCTCAGCGAACCCCCGTCGAGTCCGCGCTCCGGCAGCCCGGCCAGATTCCCGGTGACCGGCACCCTGCTGCGCTCCAGCGACACGCCCCGCCCGTCGGGCAGCCGCCGGACCCGGTCCAGGGCGATGAACGCGTCGGACGCGAGCGCGAGTCGGGCGGCCAGCTCCGGATCGGCGACCTCCTCGAAGCGGAGGATCTCCGTCGTCAGCTCGGAGCCCTGCGCGGCCAGCGCCCGGGTCCAGCCCAGGCGGTTGTCGAGCGGTGTCCCGTCGAAGGTGACGAACGAGCCGATGCCCGCGTGGGTGGCGATGAGGCCCTCCTCGCCGAGAACCTGAAGGGCCTGCCGAAGGGTGGTGCGGCTGACGCCGAACCGCTCTCTGAGCGCGTGCTCCCCAGGGAGCCGGCTGCCGTCGGCATGGACCCCGGCGCGGATCTCGTCGGCGAGTACACGGGCGATGCGATGGTGCTTGTGAACCTGTCCAGGCATGTCTAGACAGTAAGTGAACAAGTGCCGTTGGTCCAGAGGTTCCGACCCGCTCGCTAAACTTGACTCTGTCAAAACTAGGGGGTTATGTTCGATGCGTGCCGAGGTGGCGAGACCCCGTCGGCGCACGGCCATCACGCACCCCACCGCACAGGCGAGTGGGCCGTCTCATCGGGAAGCGACATGCACTGTTACGACTGCGCCCAGGCGGGGCGTCACGACACCAACGGGATCGGCGCCTGCACCCGCTGCGGCCTCTTCACCTGCGCCGATCACTCACGGGTCATGCAGACCACCGTCCAGCGTCCCATCGGGGTGATCCCCATGACGAGCGTCCTTCCGTCCCGGCGCCTGGTCTGCGGCACGTGCCGTACGGCGGAGGCTTCCTAGAACTGACCGAGTCAACTCTGGTTGTATCGTGCACTCAAAGGGCGGAACGGTTGGGATGCCGTAGGAGAGCGAAATGACCATGGAGCAGACCGCGGGCGACCTGCTCAAGCGCAAGGGACTGCGCAGCACGGCCCAACGCAGGGCCGTGCTGACCGCGCTGCAAGGCCATCCGCACTCCACGGCGGCCGATCTCGAAACACGTATCGGCACGGACCGGGCCGAGACCGGCGGACTCTCCCGGCAGGGCCTCTACAACGTGCTGGAAGACCTGACGAAGGCCCACCTCGTCCGCTGTATCGAGCCCGCCGGTTCGCCCGCCCGCTACGAGCTGCGGGTCGGCGACAACCACCATCACCTCGTCTGCCGCCGGTGCGGTCTGATCGAGGACGTCGACTGCAGCGTCGGCGCGGCACCGTGCCTCACCCCCGACGAGGACAAGGGCTTCGCCGTCGACGAGGCCGAGATCACCTGGTGGGGACTGTGCGCGCAGTGCCGTCAGGCCGCCGCACAGCAATAGCTTCTGCCGACGTGACCCCCGAGTGACGCACCTCACCCCGCTGCGTGAGCCGATCCAGGAATGCGCGCTCGCCGCATCCCGCTGCAACGTTCTCGGGGTGGACTGGGCAAGGGTGCTCGGTGCGGCCGGCCATCGGGGGTGGAGACACCTTTCGGGTCCGACCCGCTTTCCTCTCCCCGAACCCGCCGTCCCCGAAAGGTTCCCCCGCTCACCATGCCTTTGGCTCTGCTGGCCCTTGCCGTCGTCACGTTCGGCATCGGCACCACCGAGTTCGCCACCATGGGCCTGCTGCCCCAGATCGCCGACGGCGTCGGGGTGTCGGTGCCGCATGCCGGCAACCTCGTCTCGGCCTACGCCCTCGGCGTCGTCGTCGGCGCCCCCGTGCTGACCGGCATCGGCGCGCGTGTACCCCACAAGCGGCTGCTGCTTCTGCTGACCGGGCTGTTCGTCGTGGGCAACACGGCGTCCGCGCTCGCCCCGAACTTCGGCCTGCTGTTCGCCGCCCGCTTCCTGGCCGGACTCCCGCACGGCGCCCTGTTCGGCGTGGGCGCCGTCGTCGCCTCCCGGCTGGTGCCCGCCGACCGCGCGGCCCGCGCCGTCTCCCGGATCTTCCTCGGCCTCACCATCGCGAACATCGTCGGCGTCCCCGCCGGCACCGCCCTAGGCCAGCATCTCGGCTGGCGGTACGCCTACTGCGCGGTCGCCGTCATCGGCCTCGTCGCGCTCCTCGCGCTCGCCCTCCTCGTGCCCCACCAGCCGCGCGGCCCGCAGGCGGGCATCCGGCAGGAACTGCGGGCGATGGGCAACCGGCAGGTCTTCATCGGCCTGGCCACCGCCGTCGTCGGGTTCGGCGGCTTCTTCGCCGTCTACAGCTATCTCGTCCCCATGCTCACGCACCTGACGGGCATCTCCGACGCCTCGACCACCTGGGTCCTCGCCCTCTACGGCGTCGGCATGACCCTCGGCACCCTGCTCGCCGGCCCCCTCACCGACCGCGCCCTGCGCCCGACGATGTACGCCGGGATCATCCTGCTGGGCGCCGCACTGGTGACGTTCTACTTCACCGTCCACAGCACGGTCCCGGCCCTGGTGACGGTCACCTTCATCGGCGCGATGGGCGCGCTCATCACCACGCCCGTCCAGATGCTGCTGATGATCAACGCGAAGGACGCCCCGACGATGGCGGCGGCCTCCAACCACTCCGCCTTCAACATGGCCAACGCGGCCGGGGCCTGGCTCGGCGGCCTGGTCATCTCGGCGGGCTGGGGCTGGGCCGCGCCCAACCTGGTCGGCGCGGTCCTCGCGGCGGCCGGCCTGGGACTGGCCGTCACCGGCGGCCTCCTGGACCGCGGCAACCGCCCCTCGAAGGTGGTCACCGGCAAGGTCACCGCGGAGCCGGCGCAGACCGCCGCACCCGCACCCGCACCGGACCTGACCGAACCGAACCGGGGCTGAGCCGCCGGCCCACCCGCCCGACACGGCGGCATCCCGGTCCCCGACCCGTTGTCCGTCCCGCGGGCCAGGCCGCTCAGCGGCCGCCGGGCACGCCCGCCGCGTCCGGCTCACCTGCCCCGTCCGGCTCGCCCGTCGTGTTCGGCTCGCCCGGCTCGTGCAGGTGCCTGACAGCGGCCCGCTCGACACCGGCTTCGGGACCGGGCGTGGCCCCGCTCGGTCTGCCGACTCCCGCACCGGATTCCGTCGGCGAACCGGTTCCGTACCCCGCGCCGCCCGGGGCGGCGGCCTGCCCGCCGCCCCGGCCGGCCGCCGCTCACTGGCCCGGCGTGAGGATGTACGTGTTGAGGGTGCCCACCGTGGTCAGCGGAGTGGGCGACCCGGTGTCATAGCGGTCCACGGCCACGTAGTTGGGCTTCTTCCGGGCGGCAGGAGTGCAGAAGTTCTGCGCCCGGTTGAGGATCTTGCCGTTGTCGGTGGCGGCGGTGCCGGCGATGGGATAGTCCCGGAAGTGGTTCATCACGAACAGCGGGTGGAAGGCGGACGAGTCCGTGGTGAGCGGTCTGTCGGTGCCCCAGCGGCTGTAGCAGGACCAGTCGGAGCCACCGAGCCCGCCGCCCATGGACCAGTAGTTCTCCACGGTCCACTCGCGCTGGTACATCACCCCGAACGTGTCCCGGGTGGTCCAGCCGTTGGCGTTGTCGCTCGCCCGGGTCCGGTCGCTGAAGATCAGCAACTGCTTGCCGCGGGCCGCGAGATCGGCCATGGTGGGCCAGCCCTTGGCGGCCACGCCCTCCTGGTCGGGCCGGTACAGCACGTCGGACAGGCCGTTGACGGTGGCGAGGGACGACTTCAGCACGTCGGAGGAGGCGTAGTCCTCCAGGAAGACGGTGGCGAACTGGCCGGGGTTGGCCTTGAGGAAGTCGACGATGCGCTGGAGGTCGGCGGCGAGCGGGACCGGGCTGCTGACGCCGTCGCAGCTGTTGTGGCACAGCACGGCCTGGCCGGAGACCGTGTAGTCGTCGAGCATGAAGCCGCGCACCCCGTCGGACAGCTGTCGGCTGATGCCGTAGTTCTGGTTGGGGAACAGGCTGACCGGGAAGGACGCGAAGTTGCCGTCGGAGCTGTTGGCGAAGGCGTTGTGGGCGGTGAGGAAGGTGACCTGGTCGAGGGTGCGGGTGTCGGCGGAGGGCATCGCCGTGGTCGCGTAGGAGACCGGGGTGAGGTACCAGCGGGCGAGGTCGCCGGAGGAGCCGACCTGTACGGCGGCTGAGTCGGAGGACGAGCCGGTGAGGTACTGGGAGGTGCCGGGGACGCTGACGGAGTAGGTGCTGTCGGCGCCCGCGGTGATCGTCCAGGTGGTGCCGTCCGCCCCGCAGCCGGCGGTGACCACGGCGGTGCCGCTGCGCCCCAGGCAGGTGCCGGACTCGTCGGCGTTCTGGAGCTGGTAGCCGCCGCTGACCGCGACGGCGGTCCACTGCTGGTGGTCCTCGTTGCCCTTGGGGTTGTGCGCGGCCACGGTGCCGCCGCTGTCGGCGGCGTTGAGGCCGGTGACGTAGTTCTGGAGGTAGACCGAGGCCGTCGGGACCGCGGCCGATGCGGTGCCCGGGAGGAACACGGGCGCCGACAGGGCGAGGACGGCGGAACAGCACAGGACGCGCAAGGAGCGCAGACGCACGGGATATCCCTTCGCTGTGGCAGGAGTTGCCGATGGTGACAGAGCCATGACTTACCCGCCGGAACGCGTCCCGCGCCAGTCGTCCCACTTGAATTCCACATCACACAAAGGAATTTGATGCTCCGTCACCAGGCCGCGGGCGCCGGCCCGCCGAACCGGTCCCGGACATCCGCGACGGTCACGGCCTGCGAGAAGCGCACCGGGCATGGCCCGCGGCGACCGCTCTCCCGGCCTGCCGGGACCTGCCGGGCCAGGGCTTCGGGCGCCTGACCGCCACCGGGGTTCGGTCGCCCGGCCGATGCGGTTGGGGGCCGGGTGAGAGAAGGTGGGAAGGTGGTGGGACGGGGGCGGGCGCGGAGGTACCGGCGAACGCCCCGTCATAACCGTGATCCACTCCGTCGTCCGGAATGAGGTAGTCATGACAGGACCAGAGGCCGAGGCCGAGAAGCAGATCCTCGGCCGCATCGCGGAAATGATCAGCCAGGAGAAGGACCTGCGTGATCGCCTGGCGCAGCAGGAGATCGACGGGACGACCGAGCACGCCCGCCTGGCCCGCCTGGAGACGGAACTCGACCAGTGCTGGGACCTGCTCCGCCAGCGCCGCGCCAGGGTCGCGGCGGGCCAGGACCCCGGTGAGGCGAACGTCCGCCCGGCGTCGCAGGTGGAGCGCTACCTGTCCTGAGACCGCACCGGCCCGACGACGTGCCAGGAGGGCGGCCCCCGCACCGGGGTGCCGCCCTCCTCGCCTCCGCGCGGCCGTGCCCGCCGCCCGGCGGTACGACGCGTCCCCGCACCGCCGGCCGACAGGGACTGGACTCGTCGCTCACCGGCAACGATCGTGGCCGGTATGAACGATCGCCGCACGGCACCCGCCGCCCCCGCCGAACCCGACGCGGGCCCGCACGAGGAGAGCGGCGAGATCCGCCGTTTCCGGGAGCGGCTCGGTCTCCCCGGACTGATCGACGTCCACACCCACTTCATGCCCGAGCGGGTCCTGCACAAGGTCTGGAACTACTTCGACACGAACGGACCGCTGATCGGCGACCTCCAGTGGCCCATCGCCTACCGGAAGGAGGAGGCCGAACGCACCGCCCTCCTCAGGGAGTTCGGCGTCCGGTCCTTCACCGCGATGCTCTACCCGCACAAGCCCGGCATGGCGGCCTGGCTGAACACATGGGCCGCCGACTTCGCCCGCCGTACCCCCGACTGCCTGCACACGGCGACCCTCTTCCCCGAGCCCGGCGTCGAGACGTACGTCCGTGCGGCCGTCGAAGCGGGCGCCCGGGTGTTCAAGGCACATGTGCAGGTGGGCGGGTACGACCCGGCCGGCGAACTCCTCGACCGGACCTGGGGGCTGCTGGCCGACGCCGGGATTCCCGTGGTGATCCACTGCGGCTCCGGTCCCGCCCCCGGCAAGCACACCGGCCCCGGCCCGATCGCGCGGGTACTGGCGCGGCATCCGAGGCTGCGGCTGATCGTCGCGCACATGGGGATGCCCGAGTACGAGGAGTTCCTCGGCCTCGCCGAGCGCTACGAGGAGGTGCGGCTGGACACCACGATGGCGTTCACCGACTTCACCGAGCGGTTCATGCCGTTCCCGCCCCGGGCCCTGCCCCGCGTCGCCGCCCTCGGCGGCCGTGTCCTGCTCGGCTCCGACTTCCCCAACATCCCGTATTCCTACATGCACCAGCTCCACGCCCTGGAGAGGCTGGAGCTCGGTGAGGAGTGGCTGCGGGCGGTGTGCCACGACAACGCGGCACGCCTCTTCCTGCTGTGACCGCCACGCACACACCGCGTGGTGGAACGCCGGGCCGCGGTCAGGCGGGCGGCGGTCCGGGCGCGGCGACGACGGCGACGCCCGCCTCGCCGCTCTCGAACAGGCTCACCAACTCCGCCAGGGCTACCGGCCCCTCGCCGTGCTCGATGTTGTGGTCGATCAGTGCGACGGGCTGCTGGAAACCGTCCCGTTCGGGGGGTACGAAGTCGGTGACGGCCTCCCGGCGCACGAGGATGACCAGCCCTTCGCCGCCGGGATCGCGGGGGAGCCGGTCGAGGTGCGCACGCAGCGCGGCCGGACGTGAGGTCAGATCCCGGGCGAGGACGTCCCGACGGGCCAGCAGGGACACGGAGAGCCGGTCCCCCCTCCGCTCATACCGGGCCGACAGATCCTCCGGCAGCAGGTAGAACACTCCGGCCTCACCCTCGTGCCCCCGGTTCAGCAGCATGCAGGCCATCTGCTCGGCCGGATCGTCTGACGTGTGATCGAGGTCCAGGATCACTTCCCGGGTGTCCGGGTCGAGTGAAGGGATCGCGCTGATCCACATGCGGTCGGAGCCGTCCATGCGCGGCATTCAAACACACCGCTCCACCTGAGCCCACCGGCCGGCTCACTCCCCGATGAACCTCACCGTCTCGGTCACATCGGCCCGTCCGGTGCGGACCGGTGGCGTGCCCTCCCGCTCGAAGCCCACCGCGAGACCGCACAGCAGCACCAGCCCGTCACCGGCCCCGACCAGCCGGCCGACGGTCTCGCGGTACATCGTCCACATCACCTGGGGACAGCTGTGCAGCCCTTCCGCCCTGAGCAGCAGCATGACCGTCTGCAGGTACATCCCGGCGTCCGCCCACTGACCGGGGCCCATCGCCCGGTCCAGGTAGCAGAACAGCACGACCGGCGCCCCGAACGCCCCCGAGTTCAACGCGGCGATCTTCACGGGCCGTTCCGGATCCTGGCGCTCGATGCCCAGCGCCGCGTACCGCTGGGCGGCCGCCGCGGCGAAGCGGTCCAGATACGGCGGGCTCAGCTCGGCCGGGTACATCGGATACTCGCGTTCGTCGCCCGGGTCTCCCGCCAGGGCCCTGGCCGTCGCCCGCCGCTTCAGCTCGGCCAACGGCTCGCCGGTCACGACGTACACCTGCCAGGGCTGGAGGTTCCCGCTCGACGGTGCCCGCCGTGCCGCGGCCAGCACCCGTTCGAGTACTGCCCGGGGCACCGGCTCGGCACTGAACGCGCGCACCGCCCGCCGGCTGTCCACGGCTTCGTACACGTCCACGTCGGCTCGTCCTTTCGAAACAGCCCCCCGACGGGCGGCGGAACTACGGAAGTTCGACGCTGATGAGGCTGCGGAGAAGCGTGCGCAGGTGCCCCGGCATGTCGATGGCGTCCGGGCTGAGCAGCCACTGGATCTGCAGGCCGTCGATGAACGCGATCAGATCCGCCGCCAGCCCCGACGCCTCCACATGCGGACGCAGCAGACCGCGACGCGCCAGGTCGTCGACGGCCGACTGCATCTCCCGGCGGGCACGTTCGTAGCGTGTAACGAAGTACGGGCGCGCCGGGTGGTCGGCCGCGGTGGCCTCGCTCGACAGCACCGCGAACAGGCTCACGATCAGCGGGTTGGCCTGGTTGTGGGCGACGAGCCGGATCATGCTGGCGAAGTACTCCAGGCCGTCGTGGCCGACCGCACCCGACTGGAAGAAGTGCTCGTCGTCCTGGCGCTCGCGCTCTTCGAGGACCGCCTCCAGCAGCGACTCCTTGGTGGGGAAGTGATGCAGCAGGCCTGCGCGTGAGACACCGCAGGCGGCGGCGAGCTGCACCATGCTCGCGTTGCGGTAGCCGACCTGCCCGAACGCGGTGAACGCGGCCTCGATGATCTGGGCGCGCCGCCGCTCCCCCTTGGGGTAGTTCCGTGGGGCCGTCCCCTGCCGCGCCGTGTCCCGTGCCATGAACGAGATGCTAACGACCCCTAGAAACCGTCACCCCTGTCGGTATTCTGTTCAGTGGCCGTCCGCCCCGAGAGGAGTCACCATGTCGACACCGCAGATGTCGGTTCAGCTCTACTCCGTACGCCACGCCCTAGAGGCCGACCAGGACGCGACCCTCGGCCAACTGGCCGCCCTGGGCCTGACCAACGTCGAGGCCTTCGACTTCGTGCACCGCGCGGACGAACTCGCCGACGCACTCGCCCGGCACGGTCTGTCCGCGCCCACCGGGCACGCCGCCTTCCTGTCGCCCGACGGAGCGTCCGCGGCCTCCCTGGACGAGACGTTCCGGGCCGCGCGCCGGCTGGGCGTGGAGATCCTCTTCGATCCGTTCGTCCCCGCGGCCCGGTGGGCCGACGAGGAGGAGATCGCCCGCACCGCCGCCCTCCTGAACGACGCCGCCGAACGGGCGGCCGACCACGGACTCCGCGTCGGCTACCACAACCACTCGCAGGAGTTCGTCCACACCGTCGCGGGCGTCGACGCCTTCGACTTCTTCGCCGACCGGCTGAACCCGGAAGTCGCCCTGGAGATCGACCTGTTCTGGGCCTCGGCCGGCGGCAACGACGTCGTCGCCCTGCTGAACCGCCTCGGTTCACGGGTGCGCGCCCTGCACGTGAAGGACGGCGCCGTCATCGACGACCCGTTCACCTCGGGCGCCCCCTTCGACCCGGCCGACACCGGCCAGGTCGCCCCCGGCCGTGGACAGATAAGGCTGGACGACTCGCTGGCCGCGGCCCCGCACGCCGAGTACGCCGTCATCGAGTTCGACCACTACGACGGCGACATCTTCGAGGGCGTCGCCGCGGGCGTCACTTACCTGAACCAGAAAGGCATCGGCTGATGGCGGCACAGCACCCGGTCGGCGTCGGCGTCATCGGTGCCGGGAACATCAGCGACCAGTACCTGACCAACCTCACCAGGTTCCCGGACGTACATGTGCTCGTCGTGGGCGACCTCGACACCGCGCGCGCCGAGTCCCAGGCCCGCAAGTACGGCGTCGAGGAGTGGGGGACGGCCGCGGACGTCCTCGCCCACCCGGACACCGAGATCGTCGTCAACCTGACCGTCCCCGCCGTCCACGCGGAGGTCAGCTCGGCGATCCTGGCCGCCGGCAAGCACGTCTGGTCCGAGAAGCCCATCGCCGTGGACCGGGCCGACGCACGGGCGCTGCTCGACCAGGCGGCCGCGGCCGGCCTCAGGATCGGAGTCGCCCCCGACACGATTCTCGGCCCCGGCCTGCAGACGGCCCTGCGGGCGGTCGCCCGCGGCGACATCGGCACCCCGCTGTCCGCGCAGACGGTCATGCAGTACGCGGGGCCGGATCTGTGGCACCCCGCCCCCGAGTTCCTGTTCGCCAAGGGCGCCGGCCCCCTCTTCGACATGGGGCCCTACTACCTCACCGCCCTGGTCTGCCTGTTCGGCTCGGTGACCCGGGTCGCCGCGCTCGGTTCCACCGCCCGCGCGGTCCGTACGGTACGCAGCGGAGAGCGGGCGGGCACCGAGTTCGAGGTGTCCGTACCCACCCACGTCTCGGCACTCGCCCAGTTCGAGGGCGGCGGGGTCGGCCAGAGCGTGTTCAGTTTCGACTCCCCGCTCACCCGCACCGGATTCGTCGAGATCACCGGCACCGAAGGCACCCTGGTCCTGCCCGACCCCAACACCTTCGCCGGCCAGGTCAGGATCACCCGCGTCCCGCAGCGGGGCCGCGATCCCGAGTGGGAGACCGTCACCCCGGTGGGCATCGAGGCCGGCCGCGGTCTCGGCGTCCTGGACATGGCACGGGCCGTCCGCGGCGGAGGCCCGCACATCGCCACCGGGGACCTCGGCTACCACGTCCTGGACACCATGACCTCCATCGACGAGGCCGTCACCTCGGGCGAGACCGTCCGTGTCGCCAGTGCCGCTCCCGGGACACCCCTCGTCCCCGAGGACCGGGACCCCTTCGGAGCCACCGTCTGAGGCGCCTGCCGCGTGCCGGCCGCTGTCACTTGGCGTCGCCGAGGGCCATTCTGCGGGTGGGGGCCGTGGGCGCCTTATGCTCCTACGGCCCCGTCCTCCCGCCACGGAGTGCGGGCAGCGGCATGCCACCGCGCTGGGCCGGACGGGGAAGGGTGCCATGAGGGAACTGGCCGAGCTCGAGGAATGGGTCGGGGTGATCGATGCGTGCATCGAGCCCATTGCGACGAGGCCGGTGGACCTCACCGACCCCGACTGGACGCGGAAGATGCAGGAAGGCTCGCGTTCGCTGGACGAGGCGGGGATGCGGCTGGAGGCGGAGGCCGCGCTGCGGGACGTGCTTTCCCTCTACCAGGAGGGCGACGAGGGCGACCGGGCCGCCCTGCGCGCACTCCTGGAGCGGTGTCACTCGTTCACTTGGGCGACGACGCTGCCTTTCGAGCCCACGCCCCAGGGCTTCCGGCAGCGGCTGGTGGAGATGTCGGTCGAGGACCAGGGCCGCGACACGCGGGACATGATGGTCGGCCTGAACGGCCTCTGCGGGCAGGCCCGCGCCGCCGGTGTCGACATCCGGCCGCTCCTGCTGGAGGTGGCCGAACTCTCCAGTGAGGTCGACAAGTACGGGATGGGTTCCACGCGGGACATCCTGCTCCGAGCGGCCGGAAGGGAGCCGAGCGGGCTCTGGTGACCGCGGGGACGAGAGCGGGGCGCCGCACCACGCTCCGGAATCGGGCGGGGTCTTGTGGCGGGACACGTCGGCGATCGGGATCCTGCGGCGGCCACCGGTACTCGCCCGGGCCCATGCCTCCAGGCCGCCGCGGAGGTCAGCGGTGACCGGACGGCGGCCTGGAGGCATGGGCGCCGGGTACCACCCTGGACCGGCCCGGCGGTGCTGCCGCGTGCCGCCGCTCAGGCGGTGGCAGGGGTTTGGGCGGCGAGTACGGGTTGGTGGGGGAGGAGTCGTCGGGTGACTTCGGTCAGGTCGGTGATGAACGTGTCGGTGAGCTGGGTGGTGAGTCCGGTGCGGACGACGAGTCGGAGGACGGAGATGTCGTGGCACGGGGTGGGCAGGGCATAGGCGGGCAGGTGCCAGCCGCGTGTGCGCATGGCGTGGGAGACGTCGTGGACGGTGAAGCCGTGGGTGCCGGGTGCGAGGCGGAAGGCGAAGGCGGGGAGTTGGGTTCCGTCGGTGATGAGTTCGTAGGGCGGGATGGCGCGGATGCGGGTGGCGAGGGTGTGGGCTGCTGTTCGGCTGCGGAGGGCGAGGTGGTGCAGGCCTTCGAAGCCGTAGCGCAGGAGGGTGTAGTACTGGGCGGCGATGTGGGCGCCGGGCCGGGAGAAGTTGAGGGTGAAGCTGGGGGAGCGGCCGCCGAGGTAGTCGATGTCGAAGACGAGGTCGTCGGGGAGGGCGTGGGTGTCGCGCCACAGGGCCCAGCCCAGGCCGGGGAAGACGTGCCCGTACTTGTGGCCCGAGGTGTTGATGGAGGCGACGCGCTCGAGCTGGAAGTCCCACATGAGGCCGGGGTCGAGGAAGGGGGCCACCATGGCGCCGGAGGCGCCGTCGACGTGTACGGGGATGTCGGTGCCGGTGGCGGCCTGGTAGCCGTCCAGGGCCATGCAGATGTCGGCGACGGGCTCGTAGGAGCCGTCGTAGGTGGAGCCGAGGACCGTGACGACGCCGATGGTGTTGTCGTCGCAGTAGGCGGTGAGGGTGTCGGGGGTGAGGTGGTAGCGGCCGGGTTCCACGGGGACGTAGCGCGGTTCGACCTCGAAGTAGTTGGCGAACTTCTTCCAGCAGACCTGGACGTTGGCGCCCATCACCACGTTGGGGCGGGTGGTGTCCTTGCCCTGTGCCCTTCGGCGCTGCTGCCAGCGGCGTTTGAGGGCGAGGCCGCCGAGCATGGCGGCCTCGCTGGAGCCGGTGGTGGAGCAGCCGCGGACCTGTTCGGGGTGCGGTGCGTGCCACAGCCGGGCGAGCATCCGTACGCAGCGTTCTTCCATGGCGGTGATCTGGGGGTACTCGGCGCGGTCGGCGAGGTTCTTCTCGGCGGTGTCGGCCATCAGCTGGCGAGCCTGCGGCTCCATCCAGGTGGTCGCGAAGGTGGCGAGGTTGAGCTGCGGGTTGCCGTCGAGTGCGAGTTCGTCGCGGAGCCGCTGGAGCACCAGGTCGGGTGAGGACGCCGAGTGCGGCAGTTCGTCGACGGGCAGGTACGGGTCGGTGGCGGCGGGCGGGGTGAGGGTGTCGAACGCGGTCGCGGAGATGACGTCGGTATCCGGGATGGGCATGTGTGCCTCGGTGCTTTCTGGTCCGTGTGGCCCCCGTGCACTTTCGACGCTAGATCGCCGCGAGGTGCGACATGTGTGCCGATTGCACCGATCCAGCGATCGATTTGCGCACCGATGAACTGAATTTTCCCTTGCGTATACGGGCGGATGGGGGCAGCAGGGGATTTCGGGCGGCGGGGGTGTCCGGGCGATGTCGATGCGACCGCGTTCGGCACGGGGCCTTGTGCGGCGCGTGTGCCCAGGTGACGGTCAGCAGCAGGAGGGCGCGGCCCAGTTGCGCGGGTGCCGTGGGGGAGTGGCTCCGCTGTGCACAGGGGCTGTGCGGTGCCCGGACGGGAGCCTTGTACAAGTGACTCCGCCGTCGTCGGCCTGCCGGTGCGGTGTGGTCCGTATCCCGCTCCGTCCCGCACGCGACCGCCGAAGCCCCGCGGCCCCCTTCCCCTCCCCCTTCTTCCTTCTCCCTCCACCTGTGGCGTGCCGGAGGGTCAGTCTGCGGGACCGTGCCCGGTGGTGGTTTGCCGCATGGCGTTGTCGAGGTGGGTGATGACGGCTGGTACGTCGTTGTTCTCGGTGTGGCGGATGACTTCCAGGGCGGGGCGGAGGAGGCCGCCCGGCCGTGTGATGAGCCGCGCGAGTACGGTGGCGCGGATGTCGAGCCGTTCGATGGTGGCGGCGCGTTCGGTGTCGTTCTGGCCGGCGAGGAGGAGGGCGTTGTGCCAGGCCTCCTGGCGGGACTGGCGGATGCTGAAGTCCAGGATCTGTTCGTCGGTGCGGCCTCCGGCCCGGTCCAGCAGGGACATGAACGGGGACAGGGCGTCGACGGAGTCCTGCACGGCCAGTACCACTCGCGCGAGGATGTCGTTGATCAGCTGGAAGTCGTGCTGCAGTGTGCGGATGCTGCTGCCCGGGCTGGTTCGGGCGGCGGCGATGGCCAGGTCGAGGTTGATGTGTGCGTTCACGCCGAGGAGCAGGTGCTGGACGATGATGGTGTCGGCGTCGTCGAGGAGGCCGAAGGTCTCGCGCCAGCAGCGGGGTCCGCCGCGGTTGCGGCGCCAGGCGTCGTATGCGTCGAAGTAGCGGTTGCCGAAGAGGGTGTCGAAGCGGTCCATCCGGGCGCCGTCTTCGAACAGTCCGCTGTGGATGGCGGTGCGGATCTCGACGGTCACCTGCCGGTACAGGGCCGCGAAGTATCCGGCCCGGTCGCCGGCGCGGCCGGCTTCCTGCACGATCCCGGCGAGTCTGTCCACGACGTCGTCGATGTTCTGTGCCGTCATGTACGGTTCCCCTCCCGTGGTCTGGGTGCCCGGCGCGCACACGGTGAGCCGTGGGTGTGCGGGTGGCAGCCCTGTCCTACCACCGTGCACCGGGAGCGGGTCCTGCTGTGCGGGAAACAGGACGCGGGCCCCGCAACCTGCCCGCCGCGGCCGCGGCGCACCCGGGGGCTGGGGGTGGGCCGACCGCTTCGCGACCACCGAGCTGGTCACTGCGGTGGCCACGATCGTGCGGCACGTGCTCGTTCGAGCCCGTTGCCGGACGCAGCGTCGTTCCGGTGGCACGGGCGACGGTCCGTCCGGGGTGTGACTTCCGGTGTGGTCTTCGGTGCGGTCTCTGGTGTGGCTGGGCGCGCAGGCGCGGTCTGCGGTCGTTGTGCGGCGGCAGCCACCCGGCCTGGAGCGTGTGGGCCCGGCCTGGAGCGCGCCGCTTCACCGTCGGCCGCACTCGGCTACGCTGAGCCTGGAGGTGCCAAGTGGCCGAGGGCGCACGGCAGTTGGATGAGACACCGGAATCCGCGACCGTCGTGGTGATCGGCGCGGGCCCGGCCGGGCTGACCGTCGCGAGTCTGCTGCGCAGGTGCGGCATCGACTGCGTCGTCCTGGAACGCCGCAGCCGCGAGCACGTGGCGCAGCGGCAGCGGGCCGGCATCGTGGAGGCCCGCGCCGTGCGGATGTTCGAGTCCTGGGGACTGGCCGACCTGGTGCTGGGCGGCCCGCCGCACGACGGCATCCTGGAGTTCAGGGTGGACGGCGAGAGCCACCTCGTCGACGACAGCGACGGCTCAGAAGGCCCCGGAGCGCGTCTGTGCCCCCAGCAGGTCCTCGTGCAGAAGCTCACCGCCGCCCACCTCGCCGACGGCGGCGACCTGCGCTACGAGGCGGCCGACGTCACCCTGCACGACCTGACCGGCGACCGCCCGATGGTCCGCTACCGCTCCGCCGACGGCACCCCGCACGCGATCAGCTGCGCCTTCGTCGCCGGCTGCGACGGCGAGCACGGCGTCACCCGCACCGCCGTCCCCGACGGCCACCTCACCGCCCACACCCTCGACCACGGCATCGGCTGGCTCACCGTCCTCGCCGACGCGCCGCCGCCCGCCCACCCCCTGCTCGCCGTCAGCCCGCAGGGTTTCGCGGCGCACTTCCCCCGCGGACCGCACAGCAGCCGCTACTACCTCCAGTGCCCGCCCGACGACGACCCCGGCGCCTGGCCCGACGACCGCATCTGGGACGCGCTGCGCACCCGGCTCGCCGACCCCGCCCTGACCGCGGGCCCGATCACCGACCGCGAGACCTTCCGGCTGCGCGGCCTCGTGAACGAGCCCATGCAGTACGGGCGGCTGTTCCTCGTCGGGGACGCCGCCCACATCGTGTCCCCCATGGGCGGCAAGGGCATGAACCTCGCCCTGTACGACGCCGATCTCTTCGCCCGCGCCGTCCGCGACCAGGTTCGCGACGGCGACGACACCGCCCTGCGCACCTACTCCGAGCGCTGCCTGCGGCGCGTGTGGAGCGACCAGGAGTTCTCCCACTGGCTGACCCGGACGGTCCACGACGCCGGCGACGCCACCCGCTGCGGCCCGTTCCTGCAGCGTCTGGCCCGCGCCCGCCTCGACCGGCTCTTCAGCTCTCCGGCGGCCGCGCGGGCCTTCGCGGAACTCATGACCGGCCTGGACCCGGCCCAGGACCGCCCCGCCTCCACCGGCCGCTGACCAACGCCGCGGAACGCGCTTGGGCCGGCACGGCCCAGTGGCCGCGGCCGCACTCGCGTGCCCCTTTTGCGTGCTTTACCTGATTCATCCCGTCGGGTCAAGTCACGACCCCTCGGAACGTGACCCTGCGGTGTCCGCGGGGCCTACTTGAAGTGCGGGCCTCACCGGGAAGGAAATCCGGAACACAAATGAGGCAGAACGGTGGGACGGAAATCCCGACAGGGGATTCCCGCTTCCGTTGAAACCGCGAGTTGTCCCGCTCGGGCGGTCCGGCGAGAACGCTTCACCGGCCGTCGTCCGGAATTTCCGGGGCAGACAGAAAAACCCCATGTATCGACAGTATCGACAGGAGAGAACCCATGACCCGTATTTCTCGTACCCGCAGCGGCATCCGTTCCAAGCGCCGGGGCTCCCGCCTCGCGGCACTCGCCGCCTCGGCCGCGGTGATCACCGGGGGCATCATCCTTCCGGCGTCCGCCGCGATGGCCGCCCCGATGCCCGCCGCGCATGTCGTGAGCTTCGTCCAGGGCGGCGGCGCCGGCGGTGACGGAGGTGCCGGAGGCGGCGGCCTGATCGGCGGCGGCGGGGGCTCCGGCGGCTCCGGCGGCGGCAGCGTCCTGGGCACCGGCGGTGACGGAGGCAGGGGCGGCAACGGAGGCGCCGGCATCCTGTCCGGCGGTGGTGGCGGCGGCGGTGGTGGTGGCGGCGACGGTGTCGTCGGCGGCAACGGCGGCTCCGGCGGCAACGGCGGCTCCGGCCTGTTCGGCGGCAGCGCAGGCTCCGGCGGCTCCGGCGGCTCGGGCATCCTCAAGGGCGGCAACGGAGGCAAGGGCGGCAACGGCGGCTTCGGTGTCTTCCAGGGCGGCAACGGCGGCAAGGGCGGCGCGGGCGGGCTCGGTGTCCTCTTCGGCGGCCTGGGCGGTGCCGGCGGTGCCGGCGGCGGCAGCATCTTCTGACCGTCTCGCCCCGGTGGGGGCGAAGGCCCACGCGGCCTCCGCCCCCACCCCCCCACTTCCCATCCCCGCACCTCGTTGACCGGTGCGCGGAGCCGAACGGCCGGCGCAGCGCCCGCAGAACCACAACCTCGATCAAGGAAAACGGAGAACCCCCATGTCCAGAACTCGCTGGCAGCGTCCGCTCGTCCTGGCGGTGGCCTCGCTGGCCCTGGCCACCGGCACCGCGTGTGCCGCCCAGGCGGCGCCGGGCGTCACCACAGGAACCAGCCGGACGGCCCCGGCCGCCCTGTCCCACTGCGGCCATGGTGGAGAAGGCGGGAAGGGCGGAGAGGGCGGGAAGGGCGGTGCGCCCGGTCAGCCGGGAGAACCCGGCAAGCCCGGCAAGCCCGGCTGCTTCACCTTCGGCGACCTGCCCGACAAGCCCAAGTCGGAGCTCACGGGCCTGGACAAGGCACGGATCGTGCTGACCGTGGAGTCCGGGCAGGCGAAGAAGGCCGAGGTCGTCAAGAAGTACAAGATCTCCGAGAAGGAGTTCGACACGTGGGACAAGCAGTTGCGCAACGGGGACTGGGCCGCGCTGCTGGGTCTTAACTCCCTCTTCGGCTCCTGAGGAAATTCCCCCTGCGCCCCGGCCCGATGCGGGCCGGGGCGTTCCTGTCAAGCCCCGAGTTCCCGGGCCGTGACGGCACGGCCCAAGACCGGGTTTATTCGATGCAGCGGAAACCGCAGTACGGAAAACAATTCTTTGGAAAGAGGAATGCCATGCGTATACGTTCTTGGAAGGTCCGTATCGGTCTCACGTTCTCGGCCGCCCTGACCGCTGGTGTCGTAGCCGGTGCGCTGGCGCCGGCCGCGATGGCGGCTCCGGTGCCGCAGAGCCGTACGGCCACCGCGGCCGCCCGGCAGCTTCCCGCCGACAGCGCCCGGCCGGGCGGCGGCATCGGCCAGTTCGGGCCCATCAAGGGTGGCGACGGCAGTGTGCGGATCGGCGACCGGGTGTGTGCGGGCAACTGCAACGCAACCGTCAACGGGAGCAACGGCGGCCAGGGCGGGATCTGCGCCGGACTGTGCAACGGCAGCGCCAACGGTGGCACCGGCACGACCGGCACGCCCGGCCGTGAGGGCGGCACCGGCGGCGCGGGCGGGATCTGCGCCGGGATCTGCGGCGGCAGCGCCAACGGCGGCACCGGCGGCACGGGCGGAGCCGTGGTGGGCACCGGCGACGGCGGCCGCGGCGGCACGGGCGGCCGTGGCGGGATCTGCCTCGGGCTCGGCTGTGAGAGCGGCGGCCGCGGCGGCACCGGCGGCACGGGCGGTACCGGCTGATGGACCACGCCCCTACGGACGAGGGGGAAAGGGAGCCGCAGCCGCCATCGGGTTCCGCCACCGGGCACGCTGCTCAGAACTGTCTCAGGTGTCTTCCGCGGCTGGGTCGGAGGAGAGCAGCCGGCAGCTGTCGAAGTTCATGCACCCGCAGGCAAGGCAGTCCGCGACGGCGTTCCGCAGGGCCTGTGTCTCCTGGATGAACCGGTCCAGTTCGGGGATCTTGCGCTCCGTGAGGGTGCGCCACTGCCGGGTGGCGCCCCGGCCGGTGTCGGTGTCCAGCAGCCGGCGGATCTCGGCGAGGGTGAACCCGGCCCGCTGCGCCATTCTGACCAGCGCGATCCGCCTCAGGGTGCCGGCCGGAAAGACGCGTCGGCCCGCGACTCGTCTGGCGGGCGGCAACAAGCCGATGCTCTCGTAGTAGCGCAGGGCCGAGGGCCGCATCCTGACCTGCCGCGCAAGATCACCGATGCCCAGCTCTCGCACTGGTCCCCCCTTGACTTCAAGCACGCTTGAACCACGAGTCTGACCGGGTGCCCATTCCATCGACAACTCGCCTGCTGCCGCCGACGTATCGGCCGCTGTTTTCACATCCCGAGTTCCGACGGCTCTTGCCGGCCCTGGCGGCCTCCGACCTCGGCGACGGGATGAGCCTGGTCGCCGTGGCGTGGCTGGGGGTTCTGATCGCGCCTCCCGGGCAGTCGGGGCTGGTCGTGGGTGCGGCCGTCGCCGCCTACGCCCTTCCCGGTGCGGCGGGGGCTTTGGCCCTCGGCCGTCGGCTGAGTCGTGTGCCTCCCCGGCGGTTACTGGCCGCAGACAGCCGGCTTCGCGCATTGCTGCTCGGGTCCGTGCCCTTGGCCTGGGCCGCAGGAGTGCTGCATCCGGTTCTTTATGTCGTCCTGCTCGCCGGATCGTCGGTGCTGCACGCCTGGGGAAGTGCGGGAAAGTACTCACTGCTCTCCCGGATGCTGCCCCAGGACCAGCGGCTGGCCGCGAACGCGCTGGTCAGTTCGAGCGCCTCGGCGTCCGTCATCGTGGGTCCCGCACTTGCCGGACTCCTGGCGGCAAGGATCAACCCGGCCTGGATCATCGGGCTCGATGCGGTGTCCTTCGCCGTCCTCGCCGTCCAGGTCGGCCGGCTGGGCGGCAAGGCCCAGGCCGCAGCGACGGCCGCGCCGGTCGACAACGGACGGGCGGGCGCCGGTCTGCACCTGCTGCGCGGAGAACCCGAGCTTCTCGGCATTCTCGCACTGACCTGGTTCTTCAACTTCCTCTACGGACCAGTGGAGGTTGCGCTCCCGCTGCATGTCACCGACGACCTCCACAAAGACGCAAGCCTTCTCGGGCTGTACTGGACCCTGTTCGGGGCGGGTGCTGTCGTCGGTGGCCTGGCGGCCGGCGCGTTGCGCAGGCTTCCGCTCTGGCCGGTCACCCTGGGCATCGTCGCAGGCTGGGGCCTGATGCTTGTGCCCTTCGGGCTGGACGTGTCCACCAGCATCACTCTTGTCTGCTTCGCCCTGGGCGGCCTGGTCTACGGCCCGTTCACCGCGTTGTCCTTCACCCTCTTCCAGAACCGCACGCCGGCGGCCTGGCTGACGACCGTCCTGGCCGCCCGAGGCGCCGCCCTGCTCACCGCCTCCCCGGTGGGCACTGCGCTCGGCGGCCCTCTCAGCGCTGCCCTGGGACCCCGGCAGGTACTGACCGCTTCGGGGACCGCGACCATCACCCTCGCCGTCATCGCCACCGCGGTACGCACCTGGGGGAGACACCGGGCACATCCGAGAGGCGGACCAGCCGGAACGGGCCCGTGACCGCTGGGATCGGATTTCTTCCGTGACCGGGGCACGTCCACGTTCCCGTTGTTCAAGGCGTCGTACATGGCGCCGTGCCCGCGCCGGTGCCCGAGCACCGACGTCAGGTCGACCGGCGCCCCCACCGGCCCGTCCACACACGGCAACGCACCGGCGAGGCCGAACAGTTCATCCCCGCGAGCGGCCAGACACTCGAACCGGTCATCTAGGTCGTCCCGGAAGCGTGGCGCTTTCGCGAACGCCTCCCGCGGAACATGATCGGGCAGCGAACTCACCTTCACATCCGGGTGAGCGACCGAGTTCGAGGACCATTTCGACTCAGCGATAGCCTTCGTCACCATGATGCGCGCTTGGATCCTGCCGATGCTTTTCGTGCTCTGCGGCTCAGCCGTCGCGACCGGGCTGATCCTCAAGGGGAGCCCCGGCACAGCCGCAGCATTCATGCTGCTGTTCCTGGCATTCGCCGGCGTGAACTCGCCCCTGATCTTCCCGAGGTCGATCGGTGCGCAGGAGGCACAACGCCGCAGCGCGGTCGACGGCCGGCCGGTCGTCTTCTGGCGGCCGGGCTGCACGTACTGCATGCGACTGCGCGTCCGGCTGGGCCGCGGCGCCCGCCAGTTGCACTGGGTCAACATCTGGCGCGACCCGGCAGGAGCCGCAGTGGTGAGGGCGGCCAACGACGGCAACGAAATCGTGCCGACCGTCGTCGTGGCGGGCCGGCCACACACCAACCCCGATCCCGAGTGGGTGCGTGAGCAGCTCTCCCCTTCCGCGTGACCGGAAACCACGCCCTACCGAAGAGGCGCCCGCATACCGAGCGGACCGAGGTCGGACACAAGCTCAGAAGCTGACCCAGAAACCCGAGTTCGGGCAGCCCGGGATCTACCGCCGTCCGCCAGGCCCGCAGAGTGCTGTCAGTGGCTGGGGCTAGGGTCTCTGGTGTGAGTGATCACTACGACCTGTTCCTGGCGGTCGACCTGCCGCCGGACCTGCCCGAGCCGGTGCTTTCGGAACTGAGGTGGCTCCTGGGGCAGGGGGACATGCCGGCAGAGTTGAAGTCGACCGACTGGGAGTCATGGGGTGGTCCCTGGCAGACCTTCGACGGTGGCTCGGCGAGCCACTCGTTCGACGGAGCCGATATGTCCCTGCTGGTCCGTGCCGTGGACAGACCGAACCCGGACGGCGGCGAACCGTGGGCACTGACCGTCCGGACGAGCGTCCACGAGGACGACTTCGGGGTGACGATGGACGTCGTCGGGTGGCTTCTTCGGCACGCGACGACGCAGGGGTGGGTCGGGTTCGTCCGCGACTCCGGTCTGGGCCAAGTCCAGCATCTCGTACGCCACGAGGATGGCTTCGACCTGGTCGATGTCCGCCCCGTCGGAGGGCAGAAGCGTGTTCCCCGGTCATCGCGCTAGCCCGTCTCGAGACGGGGCATTCGGAACGAGCGGAAAGGTCACCCGGCGGTGTTCTCGGCCCGGGCTCGGGTGGCTCCGGGACGATCGACCGACGCTTGGAGGAAGGGCCAGCAGTGGCGGGCAAGGAGCCCGGGCGAGTTGTTGCCGAACCGACTGAGCCGACCGACGTGCGTGTCGGAGATGTGCTGCGGGTGGTCTGCGATCCGGTCGAAGCATGGGTCTCCAGTGATTCGCCGTACTACGTCTTCCAACGCCTGGTCGTAGGAGGCGGTGGTGCAGCCGGTGGCCGACGGTGTGCAGCCCAGCTTTCCGCACAACCGCAGCGCGGGCGGCTTGGCACCATCCGCGGTGAAGCGAATGTAGTGGTCGACGATCACGTCCCGGTCGCCCAGCGGCTCGGGCAGTCTGACCTTCGCCGTGGCCGTGCTCTCCTTGGTGCACCCGGAAGCCCTGTCCATGGACGGCGAGGTGAAGGTGACCTGCACCCACACGAGGTCCGTCATCGGGTCGGTGAGCACTGCCCTGAGCTTGCGCACGCACGCGTGAGCGCCACTGGGCACCTGCGTGTCCAGGAGCAGCGTGCGCCGGTCGCGGCCGGGAAGGCCCACCGGCTTGGGTGGCACGCGGTATCCGGCACCTCTGGTGGCAGCAGCCTTTCGGGGTGCCGTTCAACGTCCGTGAATGTGTAGGGGGTGGCGCGAACTGACCCTGGAACAGATGAAGTTGACGGCGTTCGGGTGTGCCGTTGTCAGTGGCGGCCGTCAGTATGGAGTGCGTTACGGGATGTGACGACCATCTGGGGGGACCACATGCCATTCGTGCGGCCGTACGTGCGCTCTGACGGGACGGCGGTTCGCGGACATACCCGGTGGGCGCCGGGTGCGCGCCGGGAACTGACCGTCTTCGCTTTCGTCGGGTCGGCCGTGCTCGGGTACGGCAACAGCGCGGACGCCGGTGATACATCCGGTACCCGGCCCCGCACTGTGTCGTACCCGATCGACTTCTCGCGCCTGGGGACCGGCCGATGACTCGGCGTCGGCCCGCCCGCCGGTCGCGTCGCAAGCAGCAGAACGACATCCAGTTCGTTCTTGGGGCCGTGATCGCGGCAGGGGTGATCGCTCTCGTGGTGGCGGTGGTCCACTGGCTGCTCGTGCACTGGTGGCTGCTGCTCGTGGCGGCTGTCGTTGCCGTCCCGGCCGGCATCGTCTGGTGGCGCCGGCGGGCGGAGCGCATGCGCTGGGAACAGGCCCGGGCGCGCGCCCTGCGCTACGGTCTGGCCCAGCTGGACGCACTCTCGCACCGGCAGTTCGAATTTGCTGTGCGTGACCTGATGCGCCGGGACGGCTGCACGGACGCGGTCCAGGTCGGCGGGCAGGGCGATCTGGGCGCGGACGTGAAGGCGACCGACCCGCTGGGGCGCCGGTGGGTGATCCAGTGCAAGCATCGCCGCGGCGGGGAGCGCGGCGCCGCCGTGGGTACCCCGGAACTGCAGGTCCTCAACGGCACGGGCCGCCCGGTCCACAAGGCCGACGTGGTGGTGATGCTCACCAACGGCAGGATCACCGAGCCGGGCCGCACGTTCGCCCGCCAGCAGCGCCTCCATCTCGTGGACCGCCAACTGCTGGGAACCTGGGCGTCACAGGGCCGCCCCCTGTGGGACCTGCTGCCCGCGCTTCCCGCGCCCCGCAGGCCGTCCTCCCTCTCCTGAGCGGATCCACCGAAGACACTGTGTCCGCATGCCGCAGGGCGGGGCGCTGGAAAGCGAGCCGTTCGTCCGCCTGCCGGAAGGCTTCATCGGCGTCGAGTCGTGCGTTGCCGGCGAGGATCCGGGCGATACCTCCGTCGAGCCGGGCGAGCAGCAGCGCTGACGAAGAACCAGGTCGCAGTCCGGTCCGGGGAACCCGGCTGCCCGAAGGCGCGTGGTCGGCGCCACCGGTTGTCCGAAATCGACTGCCATTTTCGGTCAAAAGATCTCGATAATCGGTGAGGTGACTTGCAGGTGGGTTGGGGCTGGCAGAGCATCGGGATGCACCCGGCGGGGAGGCTGGGGGTCAGGGGAGGGGAATGGCCGAGGGCATTCGGTTCGTCGTGCTCGGGGCCGTGCAGGTACTGCGGAACGGGACGGCCCTCCCCACCAGGTCTCCACAGCAGCAGGCGCTGCTGACCGCCCTGCTGCTCAGGTCCGGCCGGGCGGCCCCCGCCCATGAGCTGATCAGCGCGGTCTGGGGCGAGGAACCCCCGGACTCCGCCCTCTCCACCCTGCGCACCTACGCGTGGAGACTGCGACAGGTCATGGAGGAGGACCGGGCCGCGCCCAAACTCCTGGTGTCGCTCCGCGACGGCTATCAACTGACCGTCCCGCCCGCGTCGGTGGACGCGGTACGCGCCGAGGAACTCGCGGCCGAAGCCCTGCGGGCACGGGACGCCGGCCGGGAGGCGGAGTGCGGCAGCCTGCTGAACGAGGCGCTCGCGCTCTGGCAGGGCGAACCCCTGACCGGAGTGCCGGGGCCGTTCGCCGAACAGCAGCGCTCCCGGCTCAGCGCGCTGCGGCTCACCCTGATGGAGCAGAGATTCGAGCACCACCTCCGGGAGGGGCAGCACGGGCTGGTCATCCCGGACCTCATCGCCTTCACGCATGCGCATCCGATGCAGGAGAGACCCTACGGCTTTCTGATGCGAGCGCTCTACGCCGCCGGACGCCAGGCCGAGGCACTGGCGGTGTTCGGCAGGGCGCGCAAGGTACTCGCCGAGGAACTGGGCATCGACCCGGGCCCGGAGCTGACCGGCCTGCACGCCCGGGTCCTCGCCGGCGACCCGCAGCTGATGGGGCCCGCGGCGGACCGTGCCACGGACACCGCCAGGCCTTCGGCGACGGCCACGCAGGCCGCGCCCGAGGCGGACGAACCCGCCGAACCGGCCGAGGCGCCCGCGCCCGCCCCGCCCCTGCGGCCGGCCCAGTTACCCGCCGACGCGGCCGACTTCACCGGACGGACGGCCGAGGTCGAGGCGCTGTGCAGCGCCCTCACCGACCCCGCCCGGGTGGCCCTGCCCGTCGTCTCCATCAGCGGCATGGGCGGCATCGGCAAGAGCACCCTCGCCCTCCGCGGCGCGCACCGGGCCAAACCCGACTTCCCCGGCGGGCAGCTCTACGCCGATCTGCACGGCAACGGCCTCGAACCGGCCGACCCGGCAACCGTCCTGGGCAGCTTCCTCACCGCGCTCGGGACACCCGGACACAGCCTGCCCGCCGCCACCGAGGACCGCGCCCGCCTCTTCCGTACGACGCTCGACGGCCGTCGCATCCTGCTCATGCTGGACAACGCCCGCGACCCCGCCCAGGTGAGACCACTGCTGCCCGGCTCGGCCGACTGCGGGGTGATCATCACCAGCCGGGGCCGGCTGAGCGGCCTGCCCACCATCCTCCAGACCGATCTCGACGTCTTCGACACCGACGAGGCCCTCTCCCTGCTCCGCTCGATCGCCGGCGCGGGGCGGGTCGCGGAGGAACCCGGAGCCGCCGCCGAGCTGGTGGCCCTGTGCGGACACCTGCCGCTCGCCGTGCGGATCGTCGCCTCACGGCTCGCCGCCCGCCCCCGGTGGCGGATCGAGACCATGACCGCCCGCCTCGCCGACGAACGGCTGCGCATCGGAGAACTGCGCGCCGGAGACCTGGGCGTGGCCGCGGCCTTCGAACTCGGCTACCGCCAGCTCACGGACGACCAGGCCCGGGCCTTCAGGCTGCTCGCGCCGCTCGCACGGCCCGGCATCGGCCTGGAGGCCGCCGCGGTGGTGCTCGAACTGGACGAGTACGAGGCCGAGGACCTGCTGGAGTCGGTCGTCGACGCGGCCATGCTGGAGGCGCCGCTGCCCGGCCGGTACCGCTATCACGACCTGCTCCGGTCCTTCGCACTCCAGCTGACGGCTCCCGCCGTGGCACACCGCACCGGCGAGCCGTCCGGCACGGCGGGGGCCGAGGGCACCGCCGCCCTGAGCCGGCTGCTCGACCATCTGCTCGACGTGGCCTGTTCGGCGTTCCAGAGCATGGTGCCCGGCGATCCGGTCGGCGCCATCCTCGGCGGCGGCGCCACGTCCGGACACCGGTTCGCCACGCTGGCAGACGCACGCGCCTGGGTGACCTCGGAGTTCGACTGCATCACGAACGCGGTGACCGCGGCCGCCCGGCTCGCGCTCGGCGGCGACACCCCCATGCTGCGCACGGCCACCGATCTGCTGGTCGCGCTCACCCCCTTCGGACGGGACATCCCGTACGCGCAGCTGGCCACGGCGGCCCGAGTGGTGGCCGAGGCCGCCGCACTGCGCGGCGACGACCAGGCCGAGGGCCGGGCCCGGTTCGTGTGCGGCAACGCCGCGCTGCAGAACACCCAGCTCGCCGAGGCCGAGTCGCAGACCCGGGTGGCCACCGAAGCCTGCCGGCGGGCCGGCGACACCGTCATCCTGCGGCAGATCCTCAACGACCGCGGCCTGATAGCCCAGTTCCAGCACCGGTACTCCGACGCCGTGGACTCCTACGACCGGGCGATCGAACTGGCCAGGGAACTGGGCCACCGCTCGGGCGAGTTGGTGACCCGGCTGAACGCCGCCCAGGCACGGCTGCGCAGCGGCCGTGCGCAGGAGGCCGTCAGCATGTGCGAGGAGGTCCTGGCCGAACTGCGGGACGTGGCCGACCCGCACGGCACCTCCTACGCGTGGTACGTCCACGGCATGGCACTGCACGAGCTCGAGCGCCACCCGGACGCCGTCGCCAGCTACACCAGGTGCCTGGAGACCTGCACGGCGTTCCGTATCCGGGGCCGCGAGGCGCAGGTCAGGTCCCGGCTCGCGGCCACCTGGCGGGTCATGGGGAAACCGGACCTCGCGCTGTCCGAGGGGGAGACGGCCCTGGCCCTGTGCGAGGAGCTCGGCGCCGAGCGCGAGAAGGGCAACACCCTGCTGGTCCTCGGCCGGGCGCTCGCCGACCTCGGCGACAACCCGGCGGCGCTGTCCCGGGCACGCCAGGCGGTCGTCGTCTTCACCCGCCTGGGACTGCCCGACGCCGACGAGGCGGAGCAGCTGGCGGCACGGCTCCCGGATGCTTCGCAGGGCCCGTGAAAGCGTGAACCCACCGACACGGGCGGTCCGTTGAACGAATGAGCGGCCCAGCCGAAGGTCGGCTGAGCCGCTCACCCGTACGGGCAGGCCGTCTCGGGTCAGCCCGTGCTGTTCCACTCGTCCGGGGCCCCGCCGTCGGCCAGCACGGTCGTGGAGCGGGCCGGCTTCGGGGCGTCCGTGTGCGTGCCCACCGACACCGCCGCGGTCAGTGCGGCGGCACAGCCGACGGTGGCGATCAGGAGCGCGGCCTTACGGGGGACCAGGGACTTCGGGGATGCCTTCATCAGGTGCCGTCCGCCTTCGGGATCGGGCCCAGGAGCTGGGTCTCGGGTACCGGGGGGAGCCCGGTGAGGCCGTGTGCCTCGTTCTGGTTCCAGACTGCCGAGGGCCGATCTACACCGGATGGAGGCCCGATCACCGCCGCGCCTTCGCGGCCGGCAACGGCTGATGATCCCCCGTATATCCGTCCCCACCACCATCCATTCCAGGCGGAGACCGGACCCGGCCTCGGCCCGATCGTCGGTGTGGTGATGTGAAGGGAAATCGGCATGGATGGTGGTCAGCCGGTGTCCGGCTTCGGCGAACTGCTCAGATCCCAGCGTGAACGCGCCGGAATGACCCAGCAGTGCCTGGCCGATCACGCGACGCTGAGCGTGCGTGCGGTACGGGACATGGAGGCCGGCCGGGTCAGGCGGCCCCGGCACGAGACCGTACGGCTGGTGGCCGACGCGCTGCGGCTGACCGGCCGCGCGCGCTCCGCCTTCGAAGCGTCGGCACGCCGGCAGGCGCCTGTCGAGGAGCCCACGGCCCCGCCCGCCCCGCGCACCGCGATCGTCGGGCGCGAACGGGAGACCGTGACGCTCGCGCACTGCCTCACCGGGGACGGCGACCGGCTGGTGTCGGTCGTCGGCCTGGGCGGGGTGGGCAAGACCCGGCTGGCCCTGGAGGCGGCCTGGCGCACGCACCGCTCCGAGCGCTGGCCGGTGCACTGGGTGTCCTGCCCCGACCGGGTGTCCGTGGCCGCGCTCGCCGACGGCGCCGGCCTCCCGGAAGTCGCCGGCGACCGACCCGCGCTGCTGGTGCTCGACGGGGCCGACGACGGCCTTGACCACACCCTGCTGGACCGGGTCTTCCACCGTCGCCCGGGCCTGCGGGTACTGATCACCACCCGGTCGCCGCTGTCCCTCGACGGCGAACAGGTGGTCCCGCTGGCGCCGTTGGACACACCCGGTCCGGACACGGCACCACGGGACCTGGCGGACGTGTCGGCCGTACGGCTCATGCTGGCCCACATGCGGCGGCTCCGCCCCGGCCTCACCCTGGAGCCGTCCGACACCCTGGCCATCGCCGGACTCTGCGCCTACCTGGACGGCCTGCCACGGGCACTGGAGTACGCGGCCGGCTGGACGCTCCTCGAATCCCCGGGCCGGCTGACCGAACGGCTGTCCGCCTCCCCGTTCGGGCTGGCCGCCCCACCGGTGACGCACTGCGAACGCGGGGACGTGCGCGAGGCACTGGACGAGGCCCTGCGCTCGCTGACCGCCGATCAGCTGGCCTTCGTACGACTGCTGTCGGACTCGGCATCCGACTGGTCCCTGGAAGAGGCCGCGGCGGCCGGCGGCCGAAGCGCACTGCACTGTCACCAGTCCGTACACGGACTGCTCTCACGCGGTCTGCTCCGCCTGACCCCGGATCGCAGCAGTGCCAGGTTCGCCGTACTGAACCTCGTCCGCACGGTCTGCCGGGAGCAGTACGGCCCCCCGGCCCTGGCGCCGGTGCCGGGCGAGTCCCTGCCCCGCACACCGTTCCCGGCGGCGCTGGTCTCCTGACCCGCCGCGAGCCCCCTCACCTCGCCGCTCACCGCTCCGCCGTTCCCCCCACCTCCCCATCCCTACTGAACCAACGAGGAATCTCCGTGGAACTGGGAAAGGCCGAGCGCGTCGGCCTGGACGTCGTCGTCTCGACCATGGCGTCGGACGCACACACATGGAATCTGGTCTTCCTGCAACTGCTGCTGGAGGAACTCGGCCACCGCGTCACCAATCTGGGCGCCTGCGTCCCGGACGAAGAACTGATCGCCGAGTGCCGGCGACTGGCCCCCGACCTGATCGTCCTCAGCAGCGTCAACGGACACGGGTCGATCGACGCCCAGCGGGTCATCCCCGGCCTGCGCGCCTGTCCCGAACTGCTGCGCACCCAGGTGGTGATCGGCGGCAAACTGGGCATCACGGGCGCCGACGACGGGTCGGTCGCGCGGACGCTGCGGGCGGCCGGCTTCGACGAGGTCTTCGAGGAGAGCGCCTCCGCCGACGAACTGCGCTCGTTCGTCCGCACGCTGTCCCGGGCGGTGCCGGTATGACTGCCCGGCCGGCCTCGCCACCGGTGCCGTTCGGGCGCTTCGTGACCCGGGCCCAGGCCCGGGGCCACCTGGTGGTGCAGCCGCGGATGGGGATGAGCCGCCCCGACCGGATGCGGGACGGCCTGCGGGCCACCCGCGGCGCGGCGGCCACCACGGTCGGCACCATCACCGTGGACAGCTACACGAGGACCGGCGACGCCGTGGCGGCCCGGCGGGCCGTCGCCCAGGGCGTGGCGCTCAACGGCTACCCGATCACCACCCACGACCCGGCCGTGACCCGGCAGCTGCTGCGGGACGTCGCGGACGACGGATTCCCGGTGCAGGTCCGGCACGGCTCGGCCCGCCCCGAGAAGATCGTGACCGCGCTGCTGGCCGCCGGACTGGACGCCACCGAAGGCGGCCCCGTCTCGTACTGCCTGCCCTACAGCCGGGTCCCGCTCAACGTGGCCGTGGCCGGCTGGGAACGAAGCTGCGCGCTGCTGGCCGAGACCCAGCAGACCGGCGCACGCCCCCATCTGGAGACGTTCGGCGGCTGCATGATGGGCCAGCTCTGCCCGCCCGGCCTGCTGATCGCGCTCAGCGTGCTGGAAGCCCTCTTCTTCCGGCAGCACGGGCTGCGCAGCGTCTCCCTCAGCTACGCGCAACAGGCCAACGCCCGCCAGGACGAGGAGTCGGTCACCGCACTGTCCCGGCTCGCCGCCGCACTGCTGCCGGACATCGAATGGCACATCGTCGTCTACGCGCACATGGGCATGTACCCGCTGACTCCGGAAGGGGCGCGGCTGCTGCTCCGGGAGGCGGCCCGGCTGGCGGTCCGCACCGGCGCGGCCCGGCTCATCGTGAAGACGACCGCCGAGGCACACCGGATCCCCACCGTCGCGGAGAACGTGAGGGCCTTGGAGACCGCCGCGGGGGCGGCCGCCGCGGAAGCGTCCGCGCCGAGGGCGGCCGGCGCCCCGGACACCGGGATCCACGCGGAGGCGAGCGCCCTGATCGACGCCGTCCTCGACCTCGACCGGGACATCGGCCGCGCCCTGGTGACCGCCTTCGCCCGGGGCTACCTGGACGTGCCGTTCTGCCTCCACCCCGACAACGCGGGGCGCGCCCGCAGCGGCCTGGACGCCGAGGGCCGCCTGTACTGGTCCGCCGCCGGGGCGATGCCGCTGCCCGGCCGGCCCGGACGGGGCCGGTCCCCGATCCTCGGCTCGGACGGCCTGATGGCTGCCCTGTCGTACGTACAGCGGACCTTCGACCGGCGCGCCCGGGCCGAGACCGCCCGGTGCCCGTCCCACCCCGCCCACGCCCGGACAACCGACAGATGGGATCAGCAACCATGAACCACGACACGCCCAACTCCCCGCCGCCCCCGCTCGACCCCCGGGCTCACCTCTCGTCCCCGGCCACCCGCAGCACCCTGCGTATCCAGAACCGGCTGATCGCGGCCGCCCGCGAGTACCTGACGTCGGCCGGGTTCACCGAGATGCTGCCGCCGGTCATCGGGCCGGTCACCGACCCGGGAAGTCGCGGCTCCAAGCAGGTGGACATCGACTTCTACGGCCACCGCTACAAGCTCATGACCAGCGCCATCCTCTACAAGCAGGCCTCCTTGCTGGCCTTCGACAAGATCTTCTGCATCGCCCCCAACGTCCGTCTGGAACCGCTGGAGACCACCGACACGGACCGGCACCTCGCGGAGTTCCACCAGCTGGACGTGGAGGTGGCGGGCGCGGACCGGGAGCGGATCACCGGACTCCTCGAGGACCTCGTCGTCCACATGGTCCGTGCCACCCGCGACGCGCTGCCCGCCGACTTCGAACTCCTGGGCAGGGACGTCGACGCCTTCACCGAGCTGCTGCGCGGGTCGTTCGGCCGGCTCACGCACACCGAGGCGGTCGCCGAACTGCGGGCCGTGGGACACGACCAGAACCCGGACGCCGAGATCGACTGGGCCGGTGAGGCACTGCTGTCGTCGAAGGCCGCGCGCCCGTTCTTCGTCACCGACTACCCGAAGGGATCCCGCGGCTTCTACGACCGCGAGTCGCGCAGCGAACCCGGTGTGCTGCGCAACTTCGACCTCATCGCCCCCGAGGGCTTCGGCGAGCTGTGCAGCGGCAGCGAGCGGACTAACGACTACGCGCAGATCGTCACCCGCATGCGGGAGACCGGCGAGAACCCGCAGAAGTACCGCTGGTACCTCGACCTGGTGCGCGAGGGCGTCCCCGCCAGCGCGGGCTTCGGCATCGGCGTCGAGCGACTGACCCGGTACGTGGCCGGACGCGACGCGGTCTGGCAGGCCAACGCCTTCCCCAAGCTGCCCGGGGTGGTCTCGCCGTGAGCCCGGTCGCCCCCGCCTTCCCCGAGGACGAGGTCCGCCGCCGGGCCCGGTCGGGAGCGGCGGCCGCGTTCCCGGCCGCCGAGGACTACGGGCACGTGCTCTTCGGCGCCTGCGCACCCACCGGCCCGGAGGACGACCTGGACCGGATGCGTCTCGTCCCGCCCGTCTTCATGGAGGAGCGACTGAAGAAGCTGATCGAACTGGGCCGCGAGCCGATGTACGACGACGTCGAACTCACCACCGGCATCGGCGGCTTCACCGCCGCACTGCCCGTGTACGTGTCGGCGCTGGGCTCCACCCGGGCCGCCGGCGGCGACCCCGGCCTGGCGCTGAGCCGCCAGACCGGCCGCCTCGGACTGCCCATGGTCATCGGCGAGAACGTCGTCCCGGTCCACGGCTACGGCCGACTGGACGGCTCGGACGACGGCACCTCGACCACCCTGCTCGGCCGGCTGCGCGCCTACACCGACCAACTGCCCGACGGGCTCGGCGGAGTGGCCGTACAGCAGAGCACCGAGGACGCCGACGCCGAGGTCTGGAACCTCGTCTACAGCGACCCCGCCGCCCGGCCCCTGCTGGACTCCGGACGGCTCGCCTTCGAGCTCAAGACGGGACAGGGCGCCAAGCCCGGGCTCGGCGGGATGACCATCCTCGACACGGCCGCGGCAGCACGGCTGGGCGACCGGTACGGCCTGGACACGGCAGCACTCGGCGAGCGGCACGTGCTGCGCTCCAGCAGCCCCGGCACGTTCACGGCGGAGATCCTGCGCCAGCAGATCCGGCTGATGCGCAACAACTTCCCCCGGGCCAGGGTCTGGGTCAAGCTCCACCCGGGTCGCGATGTCGCCGAGGCGGCGCGGGTGGCCGTGGACGCGGGCGCGGACGCGGTGACGGTGGACGGCGCCGAAGGCGGCACCGGCTGGGCGCCCGTCGCGTTCACCGGCCGGGTCGGGCTGCCGCTCGCCGCGTGCCTGCGGCGCCTGGCCGCCGACCCGCCGCCCTGCCTGCTGGTGTCGGGCCGGATGTGGGAGGGCGCCCGCGCCGTCAAGAGCCTGGCGCTGGGTGCGCGGGCCGTCGGCCTGGGCCGGGCCGCGCTGCTGTCCGTCGCGGAGGACCCGGACCAGGGGCTCATCCGTTTCACGGAATGCCTCGCCATGGAAATGCGGCTACTCATCAGCGCATTGGGAAAATACGCCCCGGACGCACTCGACCAGCAGGACGTCTGGTCACCGGACGGCAATTGACCGGGCCGTCGAAATTGCCGTTCTTCTTCCTCTCCAACTGCCCGTCCACCGGGTGAGCGCGACCTAGCGTTTCTCGCGTCGCCAATTCCGCGGGCATTTCCAACATCGGGGTGAACCCATGTCCTCAGACGGTATTCCCTACGCATTCGAGGCGGCCGTACGCCGCCATTCCGGCCGGCCCGCCGTGCGCTGCGCGGGCCGGACCCTCAGCTACGCGGAACTCGACGGGCTGACCGGCGCCCTGGCGGCGGGCATCGCCCCGGGCCAGGACGTCGCGGTGTCCGGCCGGGACCGTCTCGACCACGTGGTCGGGCTGCTGGCCGTGCTGCGGGCCGGCGGGACCCATCTGCCGGCCGACGCCGACGCCCCGGCGGAGCGCACCGAGTTCATCGTCCGGGACGCCGGGGCGACGGCCTTCCTCACCCACGGCGAACTCACCCACGGCGAACTCACCCACGGCGAACTCACCGCCGGCGCACCGGCCCCCGGCCCGGCCGGCGGCTCCGGCTACCTCGTCCACACCTCCGGCACCACCGGCCGCCCGAAAGGCGTCCATGTTGCCGCGTCCGTGCTGGCGCGGCACATCGAGGCCGCCACCGCCCGGTTCGGCATCACCCACCAGGACGTCGTCCTGCACATGGCGCGGCCGTCCGTGGACGTGGCGGTCGAACAGGTCCTGACGGCCCTGACGACCGGCGCCTGCCTGGTCGTACCGGAGCGGGGGCTCCTGGCGGCCGGTGAACTGCTCACCCTGCTGGCGGCCGAGGAGGCCACGGTCGCCAACCTGTCCGCCGGCTACTTCCAGGAGGTCGTCGCCGCGCTGCGGGCCGGTGCCCGCGTCCCCGGGTCGCTGCGACTGATGATCTCCGGCAGCGACCGGCTGTACCCGGAGACGGCGGCCGCCTGGACCGAACTCACCGGCGTCCCGCTGCTGAACGCGTACGGGCCCACCGAGACGACGGTGACCGCCACCGTCCAGGACGTCCACGGGCTGACGGACCCGGCCGACGGCGAGCGCCGCGTCCCGATCGGCGACGCGCTGGGCGACCGCGCTCTGTACGTGCTGGACGACGCCCTGCGCCCGGTGCCCGACGGCACCGCCGGTGAACTCCACGTCGGCGGCCCGCTGCTGGCCTCCGGCTACTGGGGCCGCCCCGCGGCGACCGCCGAACGGTTCGTGGCCGACCCGTTCTCGGCCGTACCGGGTGCCCGCATGTACCGCACGGGCGACCTGGTGCGGCGGACGGCGGGGGAACGGGCGCCCGGTGCCCTGGAGTTCGTAGGGCGCACCGATCACCAGGTGAAGATCCGCGGCTTCCGGGTCGAGCCCGGCGAGGTCGAACAGGCGCTGGCCACCCACCCGTCGGTCGCCGCCTGCGTGGTGACCGCCCACGAGGGCCGGCTGGCCGCATACGCCACCACCACCGCGCTGGTGCCGCCGGAGTACCGCGAGGTCCGCGCGTTCCTGGCGGACCGTCTGCCCGAGCACATGGTCCCCGGGAGCCTCACCGTCCTGGACGCCTTCCCGCTGACCGCGGGCGGCAAGATCGACCGGACGGCCCTGCCGCACCCCGGCGCCGAGGAGGGGCCGGTCCGGGACGGGTACGTCGCTCCGCGCACCGAGGCCGAGCGGCTGCTCGCCGGGGTCTGGTCCGACGTACTCGGCGTGCCCGACGTCGGCGCCCACGACAACTTCTTCCACCTCGGCGGCGACTCGCTCACCGCCGTACGCGTCGTCGGGCGCGTCGCGGACGTCTTCGGCGTGGTCTCCCCGTACGCGATCTTCGAGGCCCCGACGCTCGCCGAGTTCGCCGCCGTGGCAACCGCCCCCGAGGGCGAGCGGCTCCCGGCCCTGACCCGGTCGGGGCGCAGCGAGGCACCCCTGTCGGCGTACCAGCGCGGCCTGTGGTTCCTCGACCAGTGGAACCCGGGCTCGGCCACCTACAACGTGCCCTGGGTGTTCCGCTTCGCCGCGGACCCCGACCTCGGCCTGCTGCGCCGGGCCCTGGAGACCGTGGTGGCCCGGCACGACAGCCTGCGCACCTGCTTCGTCCTCGGCGACACCGGACCCCGGCAGGTCGTCCGGGAGAGCGTCACCGTGCCGTTCACCGTCACCGAGGCACCCCGTGAGCGGACCGGCGAGCTGATCGCGGCGGCCGCCGTCGAGCCGTTCGACCTGGAGACCGGACCGCTGCTGCGCGCCCACGCCCTGCGCGTGCCGGACGGCGGGACCGTGCTCCTCCTGGTCATGCACCACATCGTGTGGGACGAGGGATCACTGTCCGTCCTGGAGACCGAACTGAAGGAGGTCTACGAGGCGTTGCGCGTCGGCCGTCCGCACCGGCTGCCCGAACTCGACGCCCAGTACGCCGACTACAGCGCCTGGCAGTACGACGACGCCGTGGCCGCCGCCACCGACGCCCAGCTCGCCTACTGGGCCGAGCAGCTGGCGGACGTGCCGCAGACCACCGCGCTGCCCACCGACCGGCCCCGCCCCGAACTCCAGGCGTTCCGGGGCGCCCACCACAGCTTCACGATGCCGGACGCGGTCGCGCGGGCGGTGCGCGAGCTGGCGCGCGAGGAGGACGCCACCCCGTTCATGGTGCTGCTGGCCGCGCTGGCGACCACGCTGCACCGGCGCTCGGGGGAACGGGACATGGTCATCGGCTCGCCGGTGAACGTGCGCGGCCGGGCCGGAGCGGCCGGGTTGATCGGCTACTTCGTCAACCTGCTGCCGCTGCGGCTGCGGATCGACCCCGACCTGCCGTTCCGCGACCTCGTACGCCACGTCCGCGACGTCTTGGTGGGCGCCTACCGCAACCAGGACGCCTCCTTCGACGCCATCGTCGACCGGACCGTCACCGACCCGCCCCGGGACCGCAACCCGCTCTGCCAGGTCCTGCTCGAACTGCATCCACTGGACACCCGGCCGCTGGAGGTCGACGGCATCACCGTCACCCGTGAGCTGCACATGCAGGGGGTCTCCCGGTTCGACCTGTCGGTCTCCGTCGACGACCTGGGCACCGGTTTCACCGGCCGGTTCGAGTACGACAGCGACCTGTTCGACGCGCAGACCATGGAGGCGCTCTGCGACAGCTGGCTGGGCGCCCTGGCCGCGGCCGTCGCCGCCCCCGCGCACACCCTGTTCGAGGCGGCCGCCGCCCGGACCCCGGACGTCACCGCGCTGATCTCCGGGGACGAGGAACTCACCTACGGGCAGCTCAACGCACGGGCCAACCGGCTGGCCCACCACCTCGCCGGCCGGGGCGCCGGGCGGGGCACGGTCGTCGCGGTGCTCGTCGAACGTGGCTTCGACCTCGTCGTGGCCCTGCTCGCGGCGCTGAAGACCGGTGCCGGATACACCCTGCTGGACCCCGACTTCCCGGCCGAGCGGCTCGCCGGGGCGGCCGCCGACAGCGGCGCCGGACACCTGATCACCCATCGCGGCAAGGAGGTTCCCTTCGCCTGGCAGGGAGCGCACATCGACCTGGACACCGTCGCGGGGGAGTTGGCCCGCCACCCGGAGCACGACCTGGGACTGTCCGTCACCGGCGACGACCTGGCCTGCGTGATGTTCACCTCCGGCTCCACCGGCCGCCCCAAGGGCGTCGCCGTGCCGCACCGCGCCCTGACCGGCACCTACGCGGGCCAGGACTACGCCCGGTTCGGCCCGGACGAGGTCTGGCTCCAGTGCTCCCCGGTGTCCTGGGACGCCTTCGCCCTTGAGCTGTACGGCGCCCTGATGTTCGGCGGCACCTGCGTCCTGCAGACCGGGCAGCGGCCCGACCCGGAGACCGTCGCCGAGCTCACCCGCCGCCACGGGGTCACCCAGCTCCAGCTGTCCGCGAGCCTGTTCAACTTCCTTCTGGAGGAGTTCCCCGACACGTTCGCCGGACTGGGCACCGCCTTCACCGCCGGCGAGCGGGCCTCGGTGACCCATGTCGCCAAGGCGCTGGAGATGTTCCCCGGGCTCCGGGTCGCCAACGGCTACGGCCCCGTCGAGAGCCTCGGCCTCACCACCTGCCACACCGTCGTGCCCGAGGACGTCACGACCGCTTCCATCCCCATCGGCCGTCCGCTGTACGGCAAGGACGTCCTCGTCCTCGACGAAGCCCTGCGACCCGTCGAACCCGGTGTCACCGGCGAGCTCTACACGGCCGGCTGCGGCCTCGCCCTCGGCTACACGGGCCGGCCCGGCCTCACCGCCACCCGCTTCGTCGCCGATCCCGGCGGCTACGGGCGGCGGCTGTACCGGACCGGGGACCTGGGGCGCCGCACGGCGGACGGCACGCTGGAGATCACCGGCCGGGCCGACGACCAGATCAAGATCAGGGGCTTCCGGGTCGAACCGGGCGAGATCGAGGACCTCCTCACCCGCCACCCGGGGGTACGGGAGGCCGCCGTCACCGTGTACGAACCCGCCCCCGGGGACCGGCGGCTCGCCGCCTACGTCACGACCGTCACCGACGGCTCCGCGACCGCCGACCCCGACGCCCTCCTCCGGTACCTGGCCGGGCGGCTCCCGGAGTACATGGTCCCCGCCACCCTCGACGTCCTGGACGCGTTGCCCCTGAACGCCAACGGCAAGGCCGACCGCCGCGCCCTGCCGGTCCCGGCGGCAGCCACCGGAGGGGACGGGGGCGGGGAGGCCGCACTGGTCGGAAGAGAACGCCTGGTGGCCGACGTGATGCGCGAGATCCTCGGCCTGGACGAGGTGGGCCGCCACGACAGCTTCTTCCGGATCGGCGGCAACTCCCTGTCGGCCGTGCGCGTCGCGATGCGCCTGTCCCGGGAGACCGGCACCCGCGTCCCGCCGCACCTGGTGTTCCGGGCCAGGACCGTGAGCGCGATCGCCGAACTGCTGCCGGCCTGAGCACACGGCACCCCGCGTGTCCGACACGCGCCCCGCGCCGGCCCTGCGACGGACCGGCACGCCCGCTCCCCGACAAGGAAGGCAGAACGACAGTGAGTTCGCCCACGGACACGGCCCCGTCGCCGGTCCCCACCCCGCTGCCCGCTCCCACCTCGCCGTCGACCCCGGCCCCCGCCAGGACCGCACCGCTCTCCGGCCTCCAGCGAGGACTGTGGTTCCTGGACCGCTGGCACCCCGGGACAGCCACCTACAACACGCCCTGGGTCTTCGAGTTCACCGGCCCCCTCGACACCGCGCTCCTGGAACGTTCCCTCAACACGGTCGTCGCCCGTCACGAGGCGCTGCGCACCACCTTCGCCCTGGGACCCGAGGGTCCCCGCCAACTCGTCCACCCCGGCCTGGAGATCCCGCTGACCGTCGTCGACCTGCGGGAGCTGCCGGCGGACGAGCGGGAACGGCAGGCCGGGCAGCGACTCGCCGCCGAGGCGTCGGCCCCCTTCGACCTCGCCACCGGACCGCTGCTGAGGGCGACGGCCCTGCTGCGGTCGGACACCGAGACCACGGTCGTCCTCGTCGTCCACCACATCGTCTGGGACGGCTGGTCGGCCGACGTCTTCGAGACGGAGCTGGCGCAGACCTACACCGCCCTCACCGAACGCCGCGAGCCCCGGCTGCCCGAACTGACCGTCCAGTACGCCGACTACGCGACCGGGGAACAGAGCCGCTCCTTCGAGGACCACCTGTCCTACTGGAAGGACCGGCTGGACGGCGCCCCCGGCCTGCTGGAACTGCCCGCCGACCGGCCGCGCCCGGCCGAGCGCGGCCACCTCGGCCGCACCGAGCCCTTCGACCTGCCGGCCGGCACCGCGGCGCGGGTGCGCGCGCTGGCCGAGAGCGAGGGGGTGACGCCGTTCATCGTGCAACTGGCCGCCTTCGCGCTCCTGGTGAACCGCCACACCGGTGCCCAGGACATGGTGATCGGCACCCCGGTCACCACCCGCGACCGGCCGGAACTGGAGAACCTGGTCGGCTACTTCGTCAACCTGCTGCCGCTGCGGATTCGGCTCGGCGCCCGCACCACCTTCCGTGAGCTGCTCGCCCACATCTCCGACGTGGCCTTCGAGGCGTACGGCTATCTGGACGTGCCGTTCGACACGATCGTCGACCAGCTCGCCCCGGACCGCTCCGCCGCCCACCCGCCGCTCGTCCAGGTCGTCTTCGGCTCGCACACCGAGAACCGGGCGCCACTGGCGTTCGGGCCCGCCTCGGCCGACCGGCGGGTGCACTCCAACGGCACCAGCAAGTTCGACCTGACCTGGTCCGTCTACGACGACGGCGAGCTGCGCGGCGAGGTCGAGTTCAGCTCCGGCCTCTTCGACACCGAGACGGTACGGCGGATGACCGACGACTGGCGGGCCCTGCTGACGGCCGCCCTCGACGACACCGGCCGTACCGTGCGTGAACTGACCCGCCTGGCCGACCGGCAGCCGCCCGCCGCCCCCGTCCGCATACCCGAAGGCCGCGCTCTGCACCGGCTGTTCGAGGACGCGGCCGACGCGCACCCCACCCGCACGGCCCTCACCCACGGCAACCGGTCCCTGAGCTACACGGAACTGGACCAGCGGGCCAACCGGCTGGCCCACGCACTGATCGCCCGCGGCGTCCGCCCCGGCGACCGGGTCGGCCTGCTCCTGGACCGCACGCACGAGATCCCCGTCTCGGTGCTCGGCGTGCTGAAGGCCGGCGCGGCCTACGTGCCGGTGGACCTGACCGCCCCCGCCGACCGGGCGGCGATGGTCTTCGGGGACACCGGGGTCCGGGTCGTCGTCACCGACCGGCCCGACCGCGTCCCGGACGGACCGTGGGAGCGATACGAACCGGCCCTGCAAGAAGCGGAGTCGGCCGCCCTCCCGGCCACCCGCCCCGCCGTCCCGGTCCGTCCCTCGGACACCGCGTACATCATCTTCACCTCGGGCTCCACCGGCCGGCCCAAGGGCGTCGCGGTCGCCCACGAACACGTCAGCCGTCTGATGGACGCCGGCGCCCGGCACTTCGCCTTCGGCCCCGACGAGGTGTGGACCCTCTTCCACAGCTACGCCTTCGACTGGACCGTCTGGGAGCTGTGGGGCGCCCTCCTGCACGGCGGACGGCTGGTCGTGGTGCCGTACCTGACCAGCCGCTCGCCCGAGGAGTTCACGGAACTGCTCGCCGCCGAGCGCGTCTCGTTCCTGTGCCTGACCCCGTCCGCGCTGCGCCAGCTCGAACTCGCCCTGCGGCAACGGCCGCGCGCCCTGCCCGCGCTGAAACAGGTCATGCTCGGCGGGGAGGCGCTCGACCCCGCCGTGGTGCGCCGCTGGAACGCCCTCGACCCGCTGCCCCCGGCCCGGCTGTGCAACCTGTACGGGATCACCGAGACCACCGTCCACGTCACCACCCACGACCTCGGACCCGCCGCGGGCGGCTTCGACCGCAGCCTGATCGGCACACCGATGCCGCACCTCAGTGCGATGGTCCTCGACGACTGGCTGCGGCCCTGCCCGGTGGGCGTGCCCGGCGAGCTGTACGTCGGCGGCGGCAGCCTCGCCCACGGTTACTGGGACCGGCCCGGCCTCACCTCCGGGCGCTTCGTCGCCGACCCCTACGCCGCCGTTCCCGGGGCCCGGATGTACCGCACCGGGGACGTGGCCAGGAGGCTGCCCGAGGGCGGCCTGGAATACCTGGGGCGCGCCGACTTCCAGGTGAAACTGCGCGGCTTCCGCATCGAACTCGGCGAGATCGAGAACGCACTGGCCGCCCACCCCGACGTGGACACGTGCGTGGTCACCGTCCACCAGCAGCGGCTGGCGGCCTACGTCACCGGCCGCGAGCCGGCCGGGATGCGCGAGTTCCTGGCCCGCTCACTGCCCGACTACATGATCCCGGCCACCGTCACCGTCCTGGACACCCTGCCGCTGACCGTCAACGGAAAGGTCGACCGCCGCGCCCTGCCCGACCCGAGCCCGCACGCCACCGCGCCCACCGGCTCCGCGGCCGGGCACGTGGCCCCCCGCGACGACACCGAGCGGGACTTCGCCGCGGTCTGGTCACGGGTCCTGGGCGTCACCGGTATCGGGGCGTACGACGACTTCTTCCACCTCGGCGGCGACTCGATCCGCGCCGTGCAGCTCTCCGGAGAGCTGCACGAGGCCGGCTGGACGGTCACCCTGCGGGACATCTTCAACGCGCCGACCATCGCCGCCCTGGCGCCGCTGGCCCGCCCGGTGGCCGGTACGGACACCGCCGACGGACCCTTCTCGCTGGTCGACGCCGAGACCCGGGCCGAGCTCCCGGCCGGCGTCGTGGACGCCTACCCGATGGTGTCGATGCAGCTCAGCATGGTCTTCCACATGGAGATCGCCGGATCGACCGACAGCTACCACAACGTCAACAGCTACCGGATCAGCGCACCGCTCGACGAGGACGCATTCCGCCGGGCCGTGGCCGAGGCGATGACCCGCCACCCCGTCCTGCGGACCGGCCTGGACATCTCCGGCTACGCCGAACCCCTCCAGCTCGTGCACGGCGAGCTGGCGCCGCCCGTCACCTTCGACGACCTGCGGAGGCTGGACGCCCACGACCGGGACGAGGCGGTCACGGCGGTCTTCGAGCACCACCGCCAGATCCCCTTCGACCTGCTGGAGCCGCCGCTGTTCCGGCTCACCGTGCAGCGGCTCACCGACACCTCGTTCCAGCTCACCGTCGCCGAGCACCATGCCATCCTCGACGGCTGGAGCTTCACCTCGCTCCTCGCGGAACTCCTCGAACGCCACTCCGAGTTGTCGGCCGACCCGGACAGCGCCCCCGCCGCCCCGCCCGGCTCCCGCTACCGGGACTTCGTGGCCGTCGAACGAGAGGCCGCGGCCGACCCCGAATCCCTCGCGTACTGGCGCGACAAGCTCGACGGCGTCAGCGGCGAGCTGTGGGACGGCGCGGGCGAGACCCATGAACTGGCCCGCATCGTGGAACGGGTGCTGCCCGAGGCCCCCGGCCAGTTGCGCCGCGTCGCCGACGCCACCGGTGTCCCCGTCAAGTCCGTGGCGCTCGCCGCCCATGTGCACGCGCTGCGTGCCATCACCGGACGCCGTCGGATCACCACCGGCCTGGCGATGAACGGCCGCCTCGAACGGCGCGGCGGCACCGAGGTGTACGGGCTGTTCCTCAACACCGTTCCCCTGGTGGCCGGGAGCGACAGCGTGAGCGGTGCGGGCGGCGATCCGCTGGCGCTGGTGCGCGAGGTGCACCGCGAGGAGCTGGACATGATGCCGCACCGCCGGGTCCCGATCGCCCGGCTGGCCCGGCTGATGACCGGCACCCGGCTGGACAGCCAGTTCGGCTTCCTGCGCTTCCACGCCCTCGGAGAGCTCGGCGACGCGCGGATCGAGGACGACCGGATCGGCTGCGAGCCCACCATGCGCCACGAACCCAACAGCTTCGCCTTCGGCGCCTCACTGATCCAGGACCCCGTCTCCGACCGCGTCCTGCTGGCCGTGGACCATCAGCGGTCCGTGGTGCCCGACGCGCTCGCCGAGGCCTTCCTCGACGCCTACGAGACCGCCCTCCACGACATGGCCGCAGCCGTATGACCACCCGCGCAGACCGAGAAGAGAGCGAGACAAGCCCCATGACCGACACCCACGGCCCCCGACCGGTCGACCCGCTGACCCGGTTCCTGGCCGCCGCCGACGCCAGCCCCGGGCGCACCGCGGTCGTGGCCGCCGACGGCCGGCTCGGCTACGCCGAACTCGCCCGCTGCACCGCGGAGCTGGCCGGCGCCCTGCGCGCCCACGGCATCGGGCGCGGCGACCGGGTGGGCATCCACCTGCGCCGCACCACCGACCTGCCGGTGGCGCTGCTCGCCGTGTGGCGGGCGGGCGCGGCCTACGTACCGCTCGACCCCGCCTACCCACGGGAACGGCTCGCGTTCATGGCCGCGGACTCGGGCCTGGCCCTGCTGCTCACGGCCGAGCCGGGAGCCGTCCCGCTGCCCGACGGTGTCCCGGCCCTCGGCCCCGACGCGACGGGCGACCTCGGCCCCGACACCCCGGTCACCGCGATGGACGCGGCCTACGTCATCTACACCTCGGGCTCCACCGGCCGCCCCAAGGGCGTCGAAGCCACCCGCGGCGGCGTCGCCGCCCTCCTGGCCGGCCTGGAGGAACGCGGCATGTACCGGTCCGAACCGGGCGTGGTCGGCTGGAGCGCGAGCGTGTCCTTCGACGCCTCCGTCCAGCAGTGGGCCCGGGTCTGCCGGGGCGACACCGTCGTCGTGGTCGACGACACGACCCGCACCGACCCGGTCCGGCTGGCCGCCCTGCTCGACGAGCACTGCGTCACCGACCTGGACCTCACCCCCTCGCACTGGGAGTTGCTGCGCGAGCCGCTGGCCGCCCGCCCGGTCCGGCTCTTCATGGGCGGCGAGCCCGTACCCCGGGCGACCTGGGACGAGATCACCGAAGGCGGAACCGACGCCCTCAACCTGTACGGCCCCACCGAGTGCACCGTCGACTCCACCGCCACCCGGATCGGCGGACCCCTCCCGCACATCGGCGACGCCCTGCCCGCCGTGACCCTGCACCTGCTGGACCGGGCGCTGCGGCCGGTGGCCCCCGGAGCCACCGGGGAGCTCTACATCTCCGGTCCCGCCGTCACCCACGGGTACGTCGGCCGCCCGGGCCTCACCGCCGAACGCTTCGTGGCCTGCCCCGCCGCCCCCGGTGCGCGGATGTATCGCACCGGCGACCTGGCCCGGCGCGGCCCGGACGGCACCCTGGAGTTCGCCGGCCGCGCCGACCGCCAGCTCAAACTGCGCGGCTTCCGCATCGAACCGGGCGAGATCGAGGGCGCCCTGACCCGCCATCCGAGGATCCGCGAGGCCGCCGTCAAGGTCCACGAGGCCGCCCCCGGAGACCGGCGGCTCATCGCCTACGTCACCCCCTCCGGCACCCCGGACCTCGGCGCCGACGACATCCTGGCCCACGCCCGCACCCTGCTGCCCGCCCACATGGTCCCGGCCACGGTCGTCGTCCTCGACGCGCTGCCGCTCACCCCCAACGGCAAACTCGACCACGCCGCACTGCCCGCCCCGGCGCCCGCCGCCGCGTCCCGCCCGCAGCCGACCGGTCCGGCGGGGGCCGGTCCGGCGGGGACCGGCCTGGCGCAACAGGTCGCCGACGTCTGGCGGACCGTACTCGGCCGGGACGACATCCGCCCCGACGACGACTTCCTCACCCTCGGCGGCCACTCCCTTGCAGCACTGCGGGTCATCCACATCCTGCGCCGCACCCTCGACATCGAACTCCAGCTCCGCCACCTGCTCGACGCCCGTGACCTCGCCGACTTCACCGAGGCGGTACGCGCGGCCGGCCAGGCCCCCACCCCCCGGCGTCCCGCCCTCGTCGGCGGCGCGGCGGGTGCCCGGTGAACCCCGCACGCCCACGCACCGAGGGGGACTGGCTGCTGGTACCCGCACCCCAGGACCACCGGCCCTACCGGCTGTTCTGCTTCCCGCACGCCGGCGGTGACGCCACCGCCTTCGCCCCGCTGGCCCAGGCGCTCGCCCCGGCCGCCGAGGTGTGGGCACTGCGCATGCCCGCCCGGGGCGGTCGCAGCCGCCATCCGATGCCCGCCACCTTCGACCTCCTGGTGCGGACCGTGACGGACGCCCTGCTCCCGCACCTGAGCGGCCGCTTCGGGTTCTACGGGCAGAGCTTCGGCTCCCTGCTGGCCTACGAGGTGGCACGCGCCCTGCCCCCCGAGCACCGCCCGGAGGTGGTGATCGCCGCCTCGGCGTCCCCGCCCGGCACCTGGGGCGCGCCCACCCCGCCGCAGTACGGGGCCGAGGATCTGCTGCGTACGTGCGGCATGGGCGAACTCGTCGCGTCTGAGCCGGAGTTGCGGGAGCTGGCGCTGCGGGCCATCCGCAGCGACCTCACGGTGCGTGACACCTACCGGTACCGGCCCGGCCCGATGCTCGACACCGCCCTGCACGCCGTCGCGGGCGACGCCGACCCGATGCTCGACGCCGCCCTGCTGGCGGGCTGGGCGGAGCACACCTCGGGCGCCTTCGGCCTGACGGTGGTCCCCGGCGGCCATCTGCTGGCGACCGTACAACGGCCCGGACCGGTGGGCCTGCTGACCTCGATCCTCGGGCACCGGCCCGATCCGACCCCCAGGGAGCCCCGATGGCCACGAGCACAGCACCTCGCCCGCTGATCCCCGGCCCGGCGCCGGCCGCCTCCGTCGACCTGAGCGACCCCGGCCTGTGGACCCGCCCCGACCTGCCCGCCGTCGTCGGCCGGCTCCGGGAGGCGGGCCCCGTCCAGCGCACCGAGACCGCCGACGACGGGCCGGTCTGGTCGGTGCTCTCCTACGACCTGGCCGTCGAGGTCCTCAAGGACGCGGCCGCCTACAGCTCGGAGGGCGGCTCGCTGCTCGGGGCCGGAGCGGGGAACACACCCGTCGGCGCGGGCCGCATGATGGCCCTGACCGACCCGCCCCGGCACCGTGAACTCCGCGCCCCCGCCACCCCGTTCCTCTCGCCCGGCGGGGCCCGCGGCGCCGCCCCCGGCATCACCGAGCTGTCCCGCCGGATCGTCACCGCGGCCGTGGAGCGGGGCGAGGTCGACCTCGTCGACGTCGTCTCCCCGCTGCCCCTGACCGTGATGTGCGACCTGCTCGACGTCCCGGACCAGGACCGCGAGATGGTCGTACAGGTCTGTGACGACGCCTTCCTCGGCCGCACCGCGCAGGAACGCAGGGCCGGTCACCAGCGGCTCATCCCGTACCTCATGCACCAGGTCATGAAGCGGCGGGCCGACCCCCGTGACGACCTCATCAGCATGATGGCCACCTATCGGATCGCCGGACGGCTGCTGCCCGTCGAGGACGTGGTCCTCAACCTGGACAACATCGTCGTCGGCGGAGTGCAGACCGTCCGCCACACCGCCGTGATGGGGCTGCTCGCACTGGTACGACACCCGGAGCTGTGGCACCGGCTGCAGAGCGGCGAGGCCGCCATGGGGCCGGCCCTCGACGAGTTGCTGCGCTGGACCTCGGTCGGGCTGCACACCCTGCGCACCGCCACCAGGGACACCGTGCTGGGCGGCCACGACATCCGGCGGGGCGAGCGCGTCGTCGTATGGACATGGGCGGCCAACCACGACCCGGCCGCCTTCGACCGCCCGCACGACATCGTGCTCGACCGCAGTCCCAACCGCCACGTGGCCCTCGGCCTCGGCGCGCACTACTGCATCGGCGCCCCGCTGGCCAAGACGGAGCTGACCGCGCTCTTCACGGCCCTGCTGGAACGCGTCGAGCGGATCGAACCGGCCGGACCGGTGCAGTACAACCGCTCGATCATCAACTTCGGCCTGGACCACTTCCCGGTGCGCCTGATCGCGCGCTGAACTTCCCCAATCCTGCCGGAACTCCTGCCTGTCTGCGGAAACGAGCGCCGATAACTTCGAAAAGCCCGGACGGAATTCCGAGAACCCCGAAATTCCCGCCCCGCTCACGACGGAGGAAAAACATCATGACGAATCCCTTCGAGGACGAGAACGGCACCTACCAGGTGCTTGTCAACGACGAGAACCAGCACTCCCTGTGGCCCGCGTGGATCGACGTCCCGGCCGGCTGGACGGTCGCCTTCGGCGAGGCCGACCGGCAGGCCTGCCTCGCCTGGATCGAGGAGAACTGGACCGACATCCGCCCGGCGAGCCTGCTCGCCGCCCTCGGCCGCTAGGAGGCCCCGCCGTGCCGACCGCACCGACCACACCGCACTGGGAGACCGCTCCCGGCCGCCCGGCCCTGACCCGCGTGACCGGCGTCCACGACATGGACGCGGCCGTCGACTGGCTCCAGGACAACAGCCCGCAGCTGCGGGCGGCCCTCGCCGAGCACGGCGCGATCTTCCTCCGGGGCCTGCCGGTCGCCGGCAGCGAGGACGTCGCCCGGGTCCGCGACGTGCTGCTGCCCGAGCCCACCCCCTACCGGGAGAAGGCCACCCCGCGCAGCGACTTCGGCCACGGGGTGTTCTCCTCGACAGACCTGCCGCCCCACCAGTCGATCCGCATGCACAACGAGAACAGCTACACGCTCACCTTCCCCGGCAAGCTGCTCTTCGCCTGCCTGACCGCCCCCGCCGAGGGCGGCGCCACCCCCGTCGTCGACTGCCGCAAGGTCCTGGCGAACCTGCCCGCCGCCATCGTGGACCGGGTGCGCGGCACCGGCTGGACGCTCACCCGGAACTACTCGGAATACGTGTCCCTGGACTGGCGCACGGCGTTCGCGACCGACGACCCGGAGAAGGTCGAGGCGTACTGCACGGAGAACCTCGTCTCCTGGGAGTGGCGGGAGGACGGCCGGCTGCGCACCCGGCAGCTGCGCCCGGGCACGATCACCCACCCGGAGACCGGCGAGGAAGTCTGGTTCAACCACCTCGCGTTCTGGAACGAATGGTCGCTTGACCCGATGATCCGCGAGGCCCTGACCGACGAGTTCGGCCCCGACGGCCTGCCCTTCAACACCGGCGTCGGCGACGGAGCCCCCCTCACCCGGGACGACGTGGAGACCCTCAACGCCGTCTACGAGGCGGCCACCGTCCGCGAACCCTGGCAGCGGGGCGACGTGATGCTCGTCGACAACATCCTCGCCGCCCACGGCCGCGACCCGTTCGGCGGCGACCGGAAGATCGCCGTCGCCATGGGGGAGCCCGTCGACGTCCTGGACTGCCGGCCCAGCGTGCCGCCCGCCGCGTTCCGCGCCGCACCCCTGCCCACCGCCTGACCAAGCCTCCGTGGCCCGTGACGTAAGGACAGATCCGTGATCCCGGTTTCCTTCGCGCAGCAGCGTCTGTGGCTGACCGACCAGATCGAAGGGCCTGGCCCGCTCTACAACCTGCCGTTCGCGGTCCGCCTGCGCGGCGCACCGGACCCGGCGGCCCTGCGCGCCGCGGTCGCGGACGTCATCACCCGGCACGAGGCGCTGCGCACGGTCTTCCCGGCCGTGGCCGGCGTCCCCGTGCAACAGGTGGTGCCCGCCGGGCAGGCGGCGGCGGATCTCTCCTTCACGGTGGTCGACTGCACGGCCGACCCCGACGGCTATCCCGCGCAGCGCGACGCGGCAGCCGCCGAACCCTTCGACCTGCGCGGCGAACTCCCCATCCGCATAAGGGTGTTCGTCCTCGCGCCGGACGAGTACGTGCTGCTGACCGTGCTGCACCACATCGCCGGCGACGGCTGGTCGAAGGGGCCGTTCCTGCGCGACCTGGCCACCGCCCACACGGCCAGGCGCGCGGGCCGGGCCCCCGACTGGCAGCCGCTGCCCGTCCAGTACGCCGACTACGCGCTGTGGCAGCGCGAACTGCTCGGCAGCGACAGCGACCCGGACAGCCTGATGGCACGTCAACTCGACTACTGGCGGACCAAGCTGGCCGGACTCCCCGAGGAACTGACCCTGCCCACCGACCGGCCCCGGCCGCGCAGCCTCGGCGGCGGCGCCGACGCGCTGCCCCTGCGGTTCGACGCGGACCTGCACGCCGGCCTCCTGCACCTGGCGCGCACGCACCGGGTGACCCTGTTCATGGTGCTCCAGGCCGCCTTGGCCGCGCTGATCTCCCGGCTGGGCGGCGGCACCGACGTGCCGGTCGGCTCGGTCGTGGCGGGCCGCTCGGAGGAGGCCCTGGACGACCTGGTCGGCTTCTTCGTGAACACGCTGGTGCTGCGCACCGACGTCTCCGGCGACCCGTCCTTCACCGAACTCCTCGCCCGGGTCCGGGAGACCCACCTGGAGGCCCACGCCCACCAGGACGTCCCCTTCGAACGGCTGGTGGAGGAGCTCAACCCGGTCCGCTCGACCGCCCGGCACCCGCTGTTCCAGGTGATGGCCGTCCTCCAGAACAACGAGAACGCCGCCGTCGGTCAAACGGGCCCGGACGGCCTGGACTTCACGGCCGAACCGCTGGGGATCAGGGTCGCGAAGTTCGACCTCAACATCGGAATGGAGGAGAACCACGCCCCGGACGGCACCCCAGCCGGGATCACCGGCTCCGTCGAGTTCGCGGCCGACCTGTTCGGCACCGGGACGGTCGCGGCGTTCGCCGCCCGCTGGGAGCGGCTGCTCAGGGCGGCCACGGCCGACCCGGGCGCGCCGGTCGGCCGGCACGACCTGCTGGGCGAGGAGGAACGGGCCCGGATCCTGGGGGAGTGGAACGACACCGCACGCCCGGTGGCGGGCGACGGGACGCTGACGGAGGCGTTCGCCCGGCAGGTCGCGCGCACCCCGCATGCCGTCGCCGTGGTGTCGGACGAAGTCACCTACACCTACGCGCAGTTGCAGACCCGTGCGCAGAGCCTCGCGACCCGGCTCGCCGCGCTGGACGTGGGTCCTGAGACGCCCGTGGCGATGCTGCTGGAGCGCTCGGCCGAGGTCGTGGTCGCCACGGTGGCGATCGTACTGGCGGGCGGGGCGTACGTGCCCTTGCACGCCTCCCTGCCGGCGGACCGGCTGGAGTGGGTGCTGGCCCAGGCCGGAGCCCCGGTGCTGCTGACGGACCGCGACGACCTCGGGTTCACCCCGGCCGCCCTGGTGATGCGGCCCGAGGGCGAGCCCGTGCCCGGATTCGAGACACCGGCGGTGCACCCCGACCAACTCGCCTACGTGATGTACACCTCCGGCTCCACCGGGCTGCCCAAGGGTGTCGCGGTCCGCCACCGAGACGTCGTCGCCCTCGCCACCGACCACCGCTGGCACGGCGGGAACCACCGCCGCGTCCTGCTGCACTCGCCGCACGCCTTCGACGCCGCCACCTACGAACTCTGGGCGCCCCTGCTGTCCGGCGGCACCGTCGTAGTCGCCCCGCCGGGCCACCTCGACCCGGCCGCCCTGCGCGACACGATCGAACGCCACGCGGTGACGGCGGCATGGCTCACCAAGGGCCTGTTCGACGTCGTCGCGGAGGAGAGTCCACAGGCCCTCACCGGACTGCGCGCGGTCACCACCGGCGGCGACGCGGCCGCACCGGCCATGCTGCGACGGGTCCTGGACGCCTGCCCCGGCCTGGTCCTGGGCAACGGGTACGGCCCCACCGAGACCACCACCTTCGCCACGTTCCGCCGGGTCACCGAGGACGACCTCACCGGAGCCCGGGTGCCGATCGGCACCCCTCTCGACAACATGCGGGCCTATGTCCTGGACGGCGGCCTGCGCCCGGTGCCGCCGGGCGTCCACGGCGAGCTGTACGTGGCGGGCGCCGGCCTCGCCCGCGGCTACTCCGACCGGCCCGCCCTGACCGCCGAGAGGTTCGTGGCCTGCCCGTTCGAGCCGGGCGAGCGGATGTACCGCACCGGCGACCTGGTACGCCACCGCGCGGACGGCGCCATCGAGTTCCTCGGCCGCACCGACCACCAGGTCAAGATCCGCGGCTTCCGCATCGAACCCGGCGAGATCGAGGCCGTACTGGCCCGGCACGAGGGCGTCGGCCAGGTCGCCGTGATGGTCCGCGAGGACGACGGCGAGAAGCGGCTGGTCGCCTACTGCACCCCTGCGGGCGAACGGCCGGACCTGGCGGCCGCGCTGCACCGGTACGCGGCCGACACCCTGCCGGGCTACATGGTCCCGCTGGTGATGGTCCTCGACCGGCTCCCGCAGACCGCCAACGACAAACTGGACCGCGCCGCCCTGCCCGCCCCCGACCTCGGCGGACCGGCCGGCGGACGCGCCCCCCGCACGCCCCGCGAGGAGATCCTGTGCGGCCTGTTCGCCGAACTGCTCGGCCTGGCCACGGTCGGCGTCGACGACGACTTCTTCGCTCTCGGCGGCCACTCCCTGACCGCCACCCGGCTGGTCAGCCGCATCCGCACGGTCCTCGGAGCCGAGATCCCGCTGGCCGAGCTGTTCCAGGCGCCGACGCCCGCGGGCCTCGCCGACCGTCTCACGGACGGCGCCGCCGGTACCCCGGCCCGCCCGGCGCCCCGCCCTGCCGACCGGCCGGAGCGACTCCCGCTCTCCTTCGCCCAGCAGCGGCTCTGGTTCATCGACCAGGCCGAGGGCCCCAGCGCCACCTACAACGTCTCCCTCGCCCTGCGGCTGCGCGGCGCCCTGGACACCACCGCCCTGGCGGCCGCCCTCAGGGACGTCGTCGGCCGCCACGAGGCCCTGCGCACCGTCTACCGCACCATCGACGGCGTCCCCTACCAGCACGTCCTCGACGAGCCGCCCGCCCCGCTGCTGACCGTCGCGGACCTGCCCGTCGCCGTCGCCGCGGGCCATGTCTTCGACCTCGCCACGGACGTCCCCGTGCACGCCCACCTCATCCCCGACGGACCCGACGAACACATCCTCGTCCTGGTCGTCCACCACATCGCCGCCGACGGCGCCTCCCTGCGCCCGCTCTTCGACGACCTCGCCACCGCCTACGGGGCCCGCCGCGCGGGCGCCGCCCCGAACTGGCGGCCGCTGCCGGTGCAGTACGCGGACCACGCGCTCTGGCAGCGGGAACTGCTCGGCACCGAGCACGACCCCGACAGCCTCCTGGCCCGGCAGCTCGGCTACTGGAAGAACGCCCTCGCCGGACTGCCCGACGAACTCAGCCTGCCCGCCGACCGGCCCCGCCCGGCGGTGCCCGGCCACCGCGGCGACACCGTCCGCTTCGAACTCGACCCCGCCCTCCACACCCGGCTCACCGAACTGGCACGCGCACACGGCAGCACCCTGTTCATGGTCCTCCAGGCCGCGTTCGCCACCCTCCTGCACCGCTTCGGCGCCGGCGACGACATCCCGATCGGCACCCCCGTGGCCGGCCGGGCGGACGGCGCCCTGGACGACCTGGTCGGCTTCTTCGTCAACACCCTCGTGCTCCGGACCGACCTGTCGGGCCGCCCGAACTTCACCGAGCTGCTGACCCGGGTCCGCACCGCCGACCTCGCCGCCTACGCCCACCAGGACGTGCCCTTCGAACGGCTGGTGGAGGAGCTCAACCCGGTCCGCTCCCCGGCCCGCAACCCGCTGTTCCAGGTGATGCTGGCCTACGACAACACCACCGAGGCGGACATCGCCTTCCCCGGAGTGCACGCCGAGCACGAGGCCACCGACTTCGCGACCTCCCCCTTCGACCTGTGCCTCAACGTCACCGAACGCCACGGCCCCGACGGCGCCACGACCGGACTGGGCGGCGCGCTCGAATACGCCACCGACCTGTTCGACCGGGACACCGCCGAGCGGCTCACCACCGCCCTCACCAGCGTGCTGAACCAGGTCGCCGAGGACCCCGGCCGCGCCGTCGGCAGCCTGGAGATCCTGACGGCGAACGACCGTACGGCGCTGGAGCGCTGGAACGACACCGCACTTCCCGCGGCTCCCGCCCTGCTGCCCGAGGTCTTCGCGGCGCAGGTCGCCCGCACCCCCGACGCCGTGGCCCTGGTCAGCCGTGACACCTCGCTGACCTACCGGGAACTGGACGCCCGCGCCGACGCCCTGGCCCGGCGGCTGGCCGTCGCCGGCGTCGGACCCGAACAGGTCGTCGCGCTCGCCCTGGACCGCTCGGCCGACTCGGTCGTCGCGCTCCTGGCCGTGCTCAGGGCGGGCGGCGCCTATCTGCCGCTGGACGCCGACTACCCGGCCGACCGCCTGACCCACATGCTCCGCGACACCGCCCCGCTGCTCGCCCTGACCCACGCCGCCTGGCCCCTCCCGCGGATCCTGGACGGCCTGCCCCGGCTGTCGCTGGACGAGGACCGCACCGTGACCGGGCCGGCTCCGGTGACCCACCGCGCCGGCGCCCGCAACGCCGCCTACCTCATCTACACCTCCGGCTCGACCGGCCGGCCCAAGGGCGTGGTGATCGAGCACCGGGGCGTCGCCAACCTGTACGCGTTCCACCGCGCCACCACCGTCGCCGAGGCCGAACGCGCCCACCCGGGACGGCGTTTCAGGGTCGCACTCACCGCCTCGCTGTCCTTCGACACCTCCTGGGAGGGAATCCTCTGGATGGTGGCCGGGCACGAACTGCACCTGCTCGACGACGACTGCCGGCGCGACGCCGCCGCCGTGGTGCGCTACGCGGCCGAAGCCGGGATCGACGTCATGGACGTCACCCCGACCTACGCCGAGCAACTCCTTGAGGAGGGACTGCTGGAGCGGCGCCGGCTCCCGGTCCTGATGCTCGGTGGCGAGGCCGCCGGACCGGCCCTGTGGACCGCCGTGCGCGAGACCCCCGGAGTGACCGGCCACAACCTCTACGGCCCGACCGAGTACAGCGTCGACGCCCTCCACGCCCGGCTGGCCGACCACGCGACACCGCTGATCGGGAAGCCGCTGACGAACACCCGGGTCCATGTGCTGGACGAGGGGCTGCGCCCGGTTCCGGCCGGTGTGGCAGGTGAGCTGTACCTCGCCGGCGCGGGCATCGCACGGGGCTATCTGAACCGACCGGGCCTGAGCGCCGAGCGGTTCGTGGCCGATCCGTTCGCGGCGGGGGAGCGGGCGGGGGAGCGGATGTACCGCACCGGCGACCTGGTGCGCCGCCGCCCGGACGGCGAAGTGGAGTACCTGGGACGGACCGACCACCAGGTCAAGATCCGCGGCTTCCGCATCGAACTGGGCGAGGTGGAGGCGGTGCTGGCCCGCTGCCCCGGAGTGACACAGGCCGTGGTCGTCGCCCACGAGGGGCGGCTGGCCGGCTATGTGACCGGCGAGGCGGACGGCACCGCCGTACGGGAGTTCGCGGCGGGCGTGCTGCCCGGGTACATGGTCCCGGCAGTGGTCACGGTGCTGGAGACACTGCCCCTGAACGTCAACGGCAAGCTGGACCGGACGGCGCTGCCCGCACCGCGGTTCGCGGGAACGGCCGCCGGACGGGCGCCCGCGAGCCCGCGCGAGGAGACCCTGTGCGGTCTGTTCGCCGAGGTGCTGGAGCTGGAATCGGTCTCGGTGGACGACGACTTCTTCGCCCTGGGCGGCCACTCGCTGCTGGCGACCCGGCTGCTGAGCCGGATCCGCGCCGTACTGGGGGAGGAGATCGGCATCCGCGCCCTGTTCGAACACCCCACCCCGGCCGGTCTCACCCGCCATCTCGACACCGAGCGCGGACCGCAGGACTCCCTCGGGACCCTGCTGCCGCTGCGGACCGGCGGCACCGCGACCCCCCTGTTCTGCGTGCACCCCGGAGCCGGCATCAGCTGGGTCTACTCCGGTCTCCTGCGTCACATCGACGCCGCCCACCCGGTCTACGGCCTGCAGGCCCCCGGCCTCCGGGGCGCCACCCCCGACAGCGTCGGCGCGCTGGCCGCGACCTATCTGCGGCACATCCGGTCCGTCCAGCCCCGCGGCCCCTACCACCTCCTCGGCTGGTCCTTCGGCGCCGTAGTCGCCCACGAGATGGCCGTACGGCTCCAGGCGGACGGGGAAGAGACGGGCTCCCTGATCCTGCTGGACGGCTACCCACCGACCCCGCCCCCGGCCCCCGCTCCCGGCGAGGCCGCGGGCCCCGAGGAACAGGCGGACCCGCTCGCGGCACTGCTGGCCTCACTCGGCTACGCCACCGACGACCAGGAGGAGGGCGAGGACGGCGAGGACGTCGTACCGGAAGCCCTGCGGGCCATGCTCGGAGACGCCGCCGACGTCCTGCCCCGGGTCTTCGCCGACCACGACAGAGTGCTGGCCGCGCACGTGCCCGCCGTATACCGGGGCGACGCCCTGTTCATCGGCGCCGCGCTCGACAAGCCCTCCGACTGGCCGTACGAGAGCGCCTGGCGGCCGTACGTCACCGGACTGATCGAACATGACCTGCTCGCCTGCGAGCACGGCGCGATGACACGGCCCGGCCCGATCGCCCTGATCGCGGAAGCGGTCGCCAAGAAACTCCGTGCCACACAGCCGGGAGAACGCCGATGAGCCGCGCGTACGCCGATCCCGCCTCACCCGAGCGGGAGAACGAGCGGCCCGCCCGCGGCCGCCTGGGCCTGTGGTCCGAACGGAACTTCCGCAGGCTGTGGCTCGGCGAGACCACGAGCGGCCTGGGCACCGCGGTCGGCCATGTGTCCCTGTCCCTGGTGGCGGTGGTCACGCTGCACGCCTCCCCCTTCATGATGGGCGTGCTCACCGCGGCGGCCTGGACGCCGTGGCTGCTCATCGGGCTGCCGGCCGGCGCCTGGGTGGACCGCTGGCCCCGCCGCAGGACCATGCTGGTCTGCGACCTGTCGCTGACGGTCCTGTTCGGGAGCGTTCCCGTGGCCGCCTGGCTGGGCGTGCTCACCCTCGCCCAGGTCGTGCTCGTCGCCCTGCTCTCCGGCGCGGCGAAGGTGTTCTTCAGCACCGCCTACACAGCGCTGCTGCCCGCGCTCGTGGCCGACGACGACATGCTGGAGGCGAACGCGAAGCTGCACGGCGCCGAATCGGCGGCGGACGTCGCGGGACCCGGCGTGGCGGGCCTGGTCACCCAGGCCTTCGGCGCGGTCACCGGGGTCTTCCTCGACGCGGCGACCTACCTGGTCTCCGCGCTCTGCCTCGGCGGGATCGACGTACGCGAGAATCCGCCGGAGCCCTCGCAGCGCAGAGCGCTCCGGCGGGAGATCGCCGAAGGCGTCCGGTTCGTGGCCCGTGACCCTTACCTGCGGACGCTGGCGGGCTTCGGCGCCCTCGCCAACCTGGCCCTCAACGGCATCCAGGCCGTACAGACCGTCTTCCTCGTCCGGGACGTCGGACTCCAACCGGGCGCCGTCGGCACCGTGTTCGCGGTGGTGAGCGTCGGCGGCCTGGCCGGGGCGGCCGTCGCCGGCCGGATCGCCCGGTGGTTCGGGACCGCCCGCGGACTGCTCCTGTGCATGCTGGTCGTGGCGCCGTTCATCTTCCTGCTGCCCTTCGCGGGACGGCAGTTGCCGCTCATGGTGAGCGCCCTGGCCTGGGGCGTCGCGGTGTGCGGCGTGGTCGCGGGCAACGTCATCGTCGCCGGCTTCTACCAGACGTACTGCCCCTCCCACCTGCTCGGCCGGATCCGGGCGAGCGCGTCGACCGTCAACTACGGGGCGATCCCCGTCGGCGCCCTGCTCGGCGGCTGGCTGGGCGGCGCCGTGGGCAGCAGACCCACCATCTGGATCATGTCCGCCGTGCTGCTGACCGCCGCCCTCGTCCTGCTCGCGAGCCCCCTTCGCGCCCTCCGCAACCTTCCCCGGACGTCGTAAGGACTGATGACCGCCATGGAACTCCGCCCCCAGCGTGCCGCCCGCCCCCGGCACTACCTGATGTGCCGTCCGACCCACTTCGAGGTCACGTACTCGATCAACCCCTGGATGGACCCCGCCAAACCGGTGGACACCGAACTCGCCGTCACCCAGTGGGAGCAGCTCCTCGCCCTGCACCGCCGGCTCGGCCACCACGTCGAGCTCATCGACCCGCTGCCCGGCCACCCCGACATGGTGTACGCGGCGAACGGCGCCACGGTGGTGGACGGCAGGGTCCTCGGGGCCAGGTTCCGCGACACCGAGCGGGCGGCGGAGGGACCGGCCTACCTGGAGTGGTTCCGCGACCGCGGCTACCGGGTGCACGACCCGGTCCACGTCAACGAGGGCGAGGGCGACTTCCTGCTCGCCGGCGACCGGCTGCTCGCCGGCACGGGCTTTCGCAGCACACCCGAAAGCCACGCGGAGGCCCAGGAGTTCCTCGGCCGCCCGGTCGCCGGCCTGGAACTGGTGGACCCGCGCTTCTACCACCTCGACACGGCCCTGACCGTCCTCGACGAGGACGAGATCATGTACTTCCCGGGCGCCTTCGCCCCGCACAGCCTGGCCGTCCTGCGGCGCCTGTACCCCGACGCGATCCTGGTCGACGAGGCCGACGCCGAGCACTTCGGCCTCAACGCGGTCAGCGACGGCCGCCACGTCATCCTGCCCGAGTCGGCCGCCGGGGTGGCACGGCGCCTGCGCGAACGCGGCTTCGAACCCGTCGGCCTCGACCTGTCCGAACTGCTCAAGGGCGGCGGCAGCGTGAAGTGCTGCACGCTCGAGATCCGCGACCGTCCCGCACTCGGCTGATATGCGGCGGACACCCGGGTACCGGACAGGTGGCGGGATCGAGCGTCCATCCGCTGTAGATCGCCTCCCGGTTTCATCGACCGATGAGGGTCTCCGACGGGGGAGCCCGGAGAGGAACGACCAGGCATGACTACCGAGGAGTTCACCCACCCTCCCACCGAGGAGGAGGCGCGGGCCGCCTTCGTGTCCCGGGCGGCCGGGGCGGCGGCGGACGCCGGGGAACTGATCGACCGGGCGGCGGCCCTGCTGCCGTCCGCCGTCACCGGGGACCGGGCGGCCCGGACCGGCGGCGACGAAGAGGACCTGAGCACACTGCTGGCCGCGCTGGCGGGACACCTGGCCGGCCGGTCCTGCCTCGGCGCGGTCCCCCCTGGGGCCACCGTGTGGGGGCTGGACCTGGACACCGGCGTCCTGCGCCGGGTGCCCGCCGAGCGACTGGCCGTCACGGCCGGCCCACCGGGGCACCCCCCGGTGGGAGTGGCGGCGGGCCTCACCTGGGTGGGTGCCCTGGAAGCCGGCATGACCGCGCACTGCGAGGCGCTGCTGGCCCAGCGCCTCGCCGAGCCCGGCACCCGAGTGCCGCGCCTGTGCCTCGCGGGCCTGTGCGACGGCCGATGTTCCGGCAACGACTGCGCGAAGAGCGCCACGGGCGCGTCACAACCGCTCTACGCGGCGGGCGAACCCGTCGCCCACGACCTGTCCGGCCTGCTCTCCCTGCCCGCCTGCGCGATCCGGGTGGACCCCCGCCCGGACACGGTCGTCGCCACCGGTGCCACCCGCGCCGAGGCCGTCCGCCGTGCCACCGCACGCGCCCTGCGTGCCCTGACCGCCGCCGCGGGCCGCGGCCCGCGCAGCCTGCCCGCGATCGGCCCGGACCAGGAACTCCCGCCGCCCGGAGCCGGACCGTCCGCCCGCGTGCACTGGTCCCGGCCACTCGACGCCCTGCGCGCCCAGGGCCGCACCCCGGTCGCGGTACTGCTGGACCAGGACCCCCGCGTCAACGAGGTACTTCCGTACCTGGTCCACGTCGTGCTGCTCGACGTCCCTCGATGACGCCGCCCGTGCGCGGCCCGGCCGGTGGAACCCGTCCACCGGCCGGATCCGACGGTCAGGCGGGAACCTTCCAGCCGTGGACCGTGCGCAACTGCTCTGCGCCATCAGGCGATTGACGGCGCGGTCGGGGGGCTGCTTCACTGGAGCAGTGGCTGAGCCACTAGACCAGTAAGTCGCTGAACCGGTGGGCCACTAGACCAGTGGGCCGCTGAACCACTGACCGAAGCCTGGGAGATCCTCCGTGGCCGTCGAGAGCATTCCGCGCCGAACCGTGGTCGACCTGCTGGAAGCACGCCTGCGTGACGACATCCTGAGCGGCACGCACGAACCCGGATCCCTGCTGCCCCCCGAGCGGGAGCTGGCCGCCGGGTACGGAGTCACCCGTACGACGTTGAAGCACGCGCTGACCCGGTTGGAGCAGGCGGGACTGCTGAGCACCCGGCACGGCATCGGCACCCGCATCCTGGACTACCTGCGGGTCGGTGGCGCCGACCTGCTTCCGATGCTGGCCGCACAGGACCCCACGTGGCTGCGGGAGGTCTTCGAGGTGCGGCGGCAGATCGGCACCCTGATCGCCGGCCGCGCGGCCGAGCGGCGCACGGAACGGCAGGCCCGGCGGCTGGAACACCTGCTGCGTCAGGTCGCGGACGGACCGGACGCCGACGCCGTCCAGCTCGCCGACGTGGAAGTGCATCGCGAACTGGCGCGGGCCACGGGGAACCGGGTCTATCTGCTCCTCACGAACACGCTGTTCAACGCCTACCTTCCGGTACGGGCCGCTCTGCGGGCGCCGTTCGAGGACGCGGCGCAGGCGGCGGACCGGCTCGCGCCGGTGGTACGGGCCGTGGTCGAGCGGGACGGCGAGGAGGCGCGGCGCGCGGCGGAGACGTATCTGGCCGGCACCGAGAAGATCATGCTCGGTTCGCTGAGCAGTCCTCGCGGGCGGCCGACCGCCGACAGCCCCCGGTAGCCGCGCTCCGGCCACGACTCCGGGCCCGCCGGCTCCTACGGCGGATGTCCGTTCCCCCTTGTCTGTCATGTACGGGCCAATTTTGTGCCCATCACCCCAAGGACAGCCGCCCGTTCACCGTGGGCGCGGCGGCGACCGACAACACGAGGAGCATGGTGAGCAGATCAAGCAAGAGACGCGGCGTCCTCATCGGCGTGATGCTGTCCGCGGTCATCGGCGGCACCGTCCAGCCGGCGATCGCCGCGCCGGTACGGGACGCGGGGGACCAGGCCACGCCGTTCCGGTGGTCTCCGGTGCGGTCGACAGAGCAGGAGATCGCGCGGGCGCTGTCCGCCTCGCTGCGCGACCCGCAGTGGCGCGAGCAGGTCCGTGCGGCCGCGCTCGGCACCGAGGACGTGGACCTCCAGGCGCTGGCAGGCAGCACCGCCACTCCGGAGGGCAGGGACCTGTTCGCTTCCGTCTCGGCCGCCGACCGCCGCATCGCGGGCCTGAAGGGCCTGCCCGCGTCGACCGGGTCGCTGCTGCGCGTCCGGCTGGGCTCGCCGTCCATGCGGTCGTACCTGGACGCCCAGGTCACCCCCTGGATCGCCGTCGCCGCGGCCGACGACGACGCCAGGAACATCACGGCGTACGACAGTCAGGGCCACGCCCACTCCGTCGACACCGCGCGCGTCCCCGACCGCCCGCTGTACATCCTGGACATCGACGTCACCAAGGCTCACCGGGCCGGCCTGAAGGTGCTGCAGAAGGCCTTCGCCGACAAGGGACTGACCTCCCTCCCGCAGGCGGCGAACAGCGCCGACGCCGCGAGCGCGGCGGGCTGGTGGGCGACCAAGGTCACGGCCGTCGAGGTGAACGACGACCAGGAGCCCTGGTTCAAGGGCGCCGCCGAGATGTTCTCGCTGGTGACCGGCTTCGGCCAGGACGGCACGGCGCGCGTCGACTCGGTGGACATGCCCTACCTGGACTACGACGGCACCGTCTACTACCCGAACCAGATCCTGGTCAACTGGTCGAACTACAAGTACAACCTGGCCGACGTCGTCATGATGGAGGACGACGACGGCACCAACTACCGTGCGCTGGCACAGGCGATCACCACGGCGCTGCTCACCGTGACCGACCAGGGCACCTACATCCCGTTGGTGAACGCGGTCCTCAGCGCGATCCCCGACAGCTGGTTCACCGACGACCCCGACTACGTGGAGTCCTGGTACACCCTCGCCCAGAACTCCACGGGCCGGCTGAACGGCGCCTCGGGCAACGGCTGGATGACCGTCGAGCCCTACTTCGTCGAGGAGTTCTAGACCTCGCCCCAAGAGCGGACCGGGCCTGGGCGACGTCACGGGCCGTCTTCTTCACAGCCGGTGTTCTGGTCGTGGGCCAGGGCGTGGGTGACCGCGGTGGTGCTCTCGTACAGGACCCGGTACTGGGTGAACCGGCGGTCGTGGACACCCGCGGTGGCGGGATCGGGCCGGACCACCGATTCCGCCGGATTCCAGGCCGTGATGTCCGGTCGGCCGATCAGACCGGCGGCGAGGAAGGCGGCACCGTAGCTGGCACCGATGGTGGTGCGGGTGACGATCTGTTCGAGGCCGGTGACATCGCTGACGATCTGAGGCCACAGTCCGCCCCGGGTACCGCCGCCGACCGCGACGACCCGCCGGATGTCGGCGCCGGCCGCGAGCATCGTCTCGACGTTGTGCCGGACACCGTAGGCGGTGGCCTCCAGCGCCGCCCGCATCAGGTCGCCCCGGGTGTGACCCAGCGTCAGGCCCGCGATCACGCCCCGGGCGTCGGGGTCCATGACGGGTGTGCGTTCCCCGGCGAAGTACGGCAGCATCACCAGGCCGTTCGCACCCGGGGGCGAGGCGGCCGCCTCGCCGAACAGGGTGCCGAGGCCGACGTCGCCGAAGAGGTGCCCCAGCCAGTCGGTGACGGCCCCGGAGGTGGCCATGCCGCCGGCCAGGCAACGGGTGCCGGGCAGGGCGCCGACCGTGGACCACATCGACGGGCTGGTCACGAGCCGGTCGACGGTGTTCACCAGGAACATCGTGGTGCCGTACATCAGCATCAGGTCGCCGACGCCGTGGCCGCCGACGCTGACGGCCTCGCTCCAGGCGTCGATCGTCCCCACGATGACCGGTGTCCCGGCCGGGACACCCGCGACGGGCGTGTTCACCCGGCCGGCCTCCTGGCCCGGCCAGCGCAGCGGGGGGAGTTCGATGCCGGGTGCGATGTGCTCGGCCCATTCGGGGATCCAGCGCTGCTCGTGGATGTCGAACAGGGGGGTGCACTGGCTGGCGGAATGCAGGTCCAGCACATAGGCGCCGGTCAGCCGGTGTGCGAGCCACGACGCGGGCATGAGGAGGCGGCGGGCGCGGGTCCACGCCTCGGGCTCCCGCTCGCGGATCCAGGCGAGTTTGGGCCCGACGGCCTGGGACGACAGCGCCGACCCGCACCTGCGGAAGATCGTGTCCGGCCCCAACTCCCGGTTCAGCCGCCCGATCTGCTCCTCGGCGCGGGTGTCCACGCCGTACAGCACCGCCGGACGCACCGGCTCTCCCGCGTCGTCGACCAGGAGGGTGCACGGGCCCATGCCGCTGACGCCGACGGCCCGGACGGTGATGTCGTCGCGGTCGAGCAGTTCGGCCGCGAGCGAGACGAACTCGTCCCACCACACCTGTGCGTCCATCTCGACGTGCCCCGGCCGGGGCCGGTCGACCACGTGACCGCGTACCGCCTCGCCCAGGATGCGGCCGGCAGCGTCGACCACCACGCCCTTGGTGCTGGAGGTACCAACGTCAACTCCGAAGACGACGTCGATCATGTACTGCCTCCCTGCATCTGTTCCCGGGACGAGTGTGGCGGTGCCCCGCGGGGTCTGATGCCGTCTGTGACCCGCATGTTGACCCTCTCCGCTGCAGTCGTTGACATGCCCCTGCCTTGTGGCTAGCTTCACGAAGAGTTCCCACTGTGCTCCTTGGGTGCTCGCAGCCCAGGGTCCCATCGAAGCGTTCGTATCTCAGGCACCTCGTCTCCACGGTTGGACAACGTTGTCAGCCTTTGGTGAGCAAGACATCTCGACGCGCCGTTCATCACCCGGGGTCACGTTCTCGACGCGCAGACAACGTTGTCGGACCTCCACTTCCGAGTAGAGGAGCAAGCCCCGTGATCACACGACTGTCCAGACCTCCCGGAACCGCGGCGATCGGTCTCCTCGCCGCCGCGGCGCTGGCCGCGGCCGGGCTGTGCACGCCTGCGTGGGCGGCCGGGAAGGCCGCGCTCGTCACCTCGCCGGCGACGCTCGTCAATCCGTTCATCGGGACGTCGAACCAGGCCGACGACTTCCCGGGGGCCGACGTCCCGTTCGGCATGGTGCAGTGGAGCCCGGACACGCCGTCACGTCCCGACGGTGGGGGTTATGAGTACAACGACTCGTCGACCACCGGTTTCAGCCTGACCCACATCGCCGGACCCGGTTGTGGCGCGGCCGGTGACATACCGGTGCTGCCCACGGTGGGAGCCGTGAACACCGGTGCCACGGACGCGTTCTCGCACGTCAACGAGTCGGCGTCCGCCGGGTCGTACAAGGTCACGCTCGACAATCAGGTGACCACCGAGCTGACCACCACGACACGCAGCGGCATGGCCCGCTTCACCTTCCCCGCCACCAGCCAGGCCAACCTGATCTTCAAGTTGACGGGCAGTCAGAACGGCGCCAGCTCGACCCAGTTCACCAAGGTGTCGAACACGGAGGTGAGCGGGCAGGTCACCAGCGGCCACTTCTGCGGCGCGGGAAACACGTACACCGTGTACTTCGACATGGTTTTCGACCAGCCGTTCGCCTCGCAGGGCAGCTCGCTCGCCAAGGCGTCGACCGCCACTTCCACTGCGCCCCCCAAGGCGTCGAAGAACGCGGCCGAGAAGCCCAACAAGCCGGTACTGCACGGCAAGAACCCCAGCACTGCGGCCCCGAAGGCCACGAAGTCCACCACGGACAGCGCCGCCCCCGACGCCGCCGCCTCGAACGGCTACGTCACCTTCAACACCACGAGCAACCCGGTCGTGCAGGCCAAGGTCGGCATCTCCTATGTGTCGGTCGCGGGCGCGGTCGTCAACCGGACCTCGGAGAACACCGGCTGGGACTTCGACGCGACCCGCACCGCCGCACAGAACGCGTGGAACAGCACGCTCGGCAAGGTGCAGATCGCCGGCGGGACGGCCGCGCAGCAGCAGACCTTCTACACCGCGCTCTACCACTCGCTGCTGCACCCGAACGTGATCAGCGACGCCAACGGCCAGTACTACGGCTTCGACGGCAAGACGCACACCGTGGACACCGGCCACAGCGCGGTGTACGCGAACTACTCCGGCTGGGACATCTACCGCTCACAGGCCCAGCTCGAAGCCCTCGTCGCCCCCCAGGTCGCCTCGGACACCGCGCAGTCGATGGTCGACGACTACGCGCAGACCGGCATCTTCCCCAAGTGGTCGGAGAACAACGGCGAGTCGTACGTCATGGTCGGTGACCCGGCGGACGCCATCATCGCCGACTACTACGCCTTCGGCGCCCGGAACTTCGACACCACCACCGCCCTGGCCGACATGGTCAGACAGGCGAGCACCACCAACAACGACCGGCCCGGTCTCGCCTACCTGAACTCGCCGGGATACATGCCGCACGACGGCAGCTACGGGTGCTGCAACTTCTACGGCCCGGTGGCCACCACCCTGGAGTACGACACGGCCGACTTCGCGCTCTCCGCGATGGCCGGAGCACTCGGCGACACCGCCGACCAGAAGACGTACGCCAACCGCGCGCAGGACTGGCGCAACGTGCTCAACCCCGCCTCCGGTTTCGTGGAACCCCGCAACGCGAGCGGCTCGTGGACCGGAGGCTTCGACCCCACCAGCGGCGCCGACATGGTCGAGGCCGACTCGTGGATCTACACCGGAATGGTCCCGTTCGACATCGGCGGCCTGGCGCGCGCCAAGGGCGGCAACACGGCGATGAACCACTACCTGGACACCGTGCTGCGCAGCTACACCGGCGCCGACGGCTACGCCTGGGTCGGCAACGAGCCGAGCATCGAGCTCCCGTGGGAGTACGACTACACGGGGCAGCCCTACAAGACGCAGGGCACGGTGCGGGCGATCCAGGACCAGATCTGGTCGAACACCCCGGGCGGCCTGGCCGACGGCAACGACGATCTCGGCGCGATGAGCGCCTGGTACGTGTGGTCGGCGCTCGGCATGTTCCCCGAGACGCCCGGCACCTCCGATCTCGCCCTGGGATCACCGCTGTTCACACAGGCCGTGGTCACCCTTCCCTCGGGCGGGACGCTGACGGTCAACGGCAACGGCGCGGCCGACAACGCGCCCTACGTCCAGTCCGCGGCATGGAACGGGACGGCGTGGAACAACGCCTACGCTCCCACCACGGCGATCACGTCCGGCGGCACGCTGGACTTCACGCTGGGCACCAGCGCCAACACGTCATGGGCGACGGCGGCCACCGCGGCACCTCCTTCCTACGCGGGTGACACCACCGCACCGGCCTCGCCGCGCATCGGTCCGCTCACCTCGTCGGTGGCCTCCAACCTGTGCGCGGACGACGCGTCCTCCGGCACCTCCGACGGCACCCACGTCCAGATCTGGGGCTGCAACAGCACCTACGCCCAGGACTGGATCGTCGCCGGCGACGGAACCATCCGGACCCTCGGCAAGTGTCTGGACGCCGATCACAGCGGGACCACCAACGGCACGCTGATCCAGCTGTGGACCTGCAACGGCACCGGCGCTCAGCAGTGGACCGCCGGTACCAACGGGTCGCTGGTCAACCCCGAGTCGAAGCTGTGCCTGGACGACCCCAACTCCTCGACGACGAACGGCACCCAGCTTCAGCTGTACACCTGCAACGGCACGACGGCCCAGAACTGGAAACTGCCGAGCTGAGCCGTCGGCGGGGGAGTTGACAGCCCCGACACTCCCCGGAGCCGGCCGGGCAGCTGTACGCCCGGCCGGCTCCACGAGCACGCGGAGGTGGTCAGCAGTAGAGGTTGGCGCCGGGAGTGACGCCGAGGATCGAGGTGAAACGCTGGTAGGCGTCGACGCGGCTCTGGACCTGGGCCGGGTTGCGGCCGTCACATTCCAGGGAGCCGTTGATGGAGCGGATGGTCTGGCCGAAACCGGCGCCGTTGACCATGGCGTTGTGGGGGGTCATCGTGCCGGGACCGCTCTGGGTGTTCCAGTACCACAGGCCGGTCTTCCAGGCGACGGCCGAGTCGTTCTGCACCAGCCAGGGGTTGTTGAGCAGGTCGATGCCGAGCGCGTCGCCGGCCGCCTTGTAGTTGAAGTTCCAGCTGAGCTGGATGGGGCCGCGGCCGTAGTAGGCGGACTGGCCTGCGGGGCAGCCGTAGGACTGGCTCCAGTCGCAGTAGTGCGGGTAGTTGGCGGTGTTCTGCTCGACGATGTAGACCAGTCCGCCGGTCTCGTGGCTGACGTTGGCGAGGAAGGCGGCGGCCTCCTGCTTCTTGACGGTGTCGCTGCCGGTGTTGGCGAAGCCGGGGTAGGCACTGAGGGCGGCGGTGAGACCGCTGTAGCTGTAGAAGGAATTCCGGCTCGGGAACATCTGGTTGAACTGCGCCTCGCTGACGACGAACCCGGACGGGTTGCCGCCTCCACCGTCACCGGCCGGGGCGTTCCACTTCTGGTTCGCGCCGCCGGTGCAGGTCCATATCTGCAGGCGCGTGGCGTTGGCGCCGCTGTTGCCCCGAACGTCGAGGCACTTGTTCGCGGCGGGGTTGACGATGTCGTGGGCGGCGGTGACGACCCACTGCTGGTTCGCGCCGCCGGAACAGTCCCAGAGCTGGACGGCGGCTCCGTCGGCGGTGCCGCGGTCGACCACGTCGAGGCACTTGCCCAGGGCGCGCAGAGTTCCGTCCCCGGTGTTGGACCAGCTCTGGGCACCGGTGCCGTTGCAGTCGTAGAGCTGGACGGCGGTGCCGTTGGCGCTGCTCGCGCCGGCCACGTCGACGCACTTGCCGGCCAGCCCGGTGATCTGGCCGGTTGCCGCCTGGGCCGGGGCGACGGTGAACAGGGCGGACAGGACGGCGGCGAGGACGACGCCAAGCGTCAGCCGGCCGAGGGCGGTTCGCCCGCGGAGGCGGGACATGCGGAGAGAAAGGCGCACGGGTTACTCCTCCTGACGTGAAACGAGGGGGGTGGGAGTGCTGCGTGACCGGTCTGCGGCCTATGGAGGCAGACGTCTCAGCCGAGGACCTGCTGGGTCACGACGATGTGTCCGGCGTCGGGGTCGAGGACGCCGCCGAGCCGGCTGAACGCGCCGTCGGTCAGATCAAGGCACTTGGGCTCCTGCGGGGTCTGGACGAACGTGCCGCGGTCGTTGACCCGAACGGTCAGGGACCGGCCGTTGGCGACGTTGGTGACCAGGACACGCGTGCCGAAGGGCAGCTGGGGCTGGCGGGAGAGGGAGGTGGCGACCGTGTCGGCGTTGTTGTCGAAGACCTCGCCGCTGGCGGTCAGGGCGCCGGGCGGCTGAGGGCCGTAGTGCGTGGCCCAGCACTGCTCACCGCCCTGTTCCGCGGGCGCGTTCCACTTCTGGTTGTCGGCGCCGGTACAGGTCCAGATCTGTATCCGCGCACCGTTCGCGGAGGAACGGTCGGTGACGTCGAGGCACTTGTTCGCGGCGGGGTTGACGATGTCGTGGGCGGCGGTGACGGTCCATTGCTGGTTGGCGGCGCCGGTGCAGGACCACAGCTGGACCTTGGCTCCGTCGGCGGTCGAGTTGGCGGTGACGTCGAGGCATTTGCCCAGGGCGCGCAAGGTGTTGTCGGCGCCTGGGGTCCACTGCTGGGCGCTGGTGCCGTTGCAGTCGTAGAGCTGCACCGGGGTGCCGTCGGCGGTGCCGGCGCCGGCGACGTCGAGGCACTTGCCGGCGAGGCCCGTGACCGTGCCGGTCGCCGCGGCCGCCGGCGCCGCGGTCAGCGGGCTGAGCGACAGGGCCAGCAGGGCTATGAGAGGAGTACCGCGTAAAGCGGTGGTGAGGAAGGAAGAGCGAGCAGCCATGGGGGTGGGAAGCCTTTCCGAGGTGGCGTGCAGGTGCGGTGGACACCGACAGGACGCACGTCAGGACGACCTGACATCGGGAAGGTAAAAGGTCTATACCAAGACCGTCAAGATGTGAACATGACAGATATGGCCCGAGCGCCCGGCAACGATTGGTGGATCGAAGTGCGGGCGACCCGGCGGACAGAGCCACTGTTCTTCCAGCGCACGTTTGCGTCGGATGAGGAGGTCCTGCTCGATGTCGGCGAGTCGGGACAGCATCCTGGGGTTGATGTGGATGATGGGACAGCGGATCCAGGCGTGCTCGTGCAGCACGACGTCGGTGATGGCGAGGTCCCTGCGGACGCGGTGCGTGCGGACCAGGTCCCCGGGGGGGGTCAGTCGAGCGGCTGATCAGTTCGCTTGGCGGACGGCCACCGGCACCGGCGGACCCTGGGCACCCCTTCGACCGGGCAGCACGGGGCGCCGCCCGCTCCGGTTGTGTGGTGCTGTCCGCGTGGTGGCTTTGGTCAGCAAGAGAGTTTGGTGCAGGTGTCGATTTGGCCGGTGGCCGTTCGTGTAGGGGGTGACTGGGCCGCGGAGGAGCGGTCCGCAGAAGCAGGGGAGCATGTCATGCGCTCGATCAATGCCACGTTGTCCATCACCCTCGACGGAGTTGTCCAGGGCCTGGGCCGTGCGGATGAGGACACCCGCGGTGGCTTCACCCACGGGGGCTGGGGCGGAAAGTACAACGACGAGGTGATGGGCCGCGAGATGGGCAAGGGCATGGCCAGGCCCACGGACATGCTGTTCGGACACCGGACCTGGACGGACTTCATCACCGCCTGGGGTAACGCCACCGACGGCAACCCGTTTACCACGCACATGAACGCGGCCACGAAGTACGTCGTGTCCAGGACGCTGGAGAACGCCGACGCCTGGCAGAACTCGATCCTGCTGCCCGGTGAGGCCGCCGAGACGGTGGCCGAACTCAAGTCCGAGCCGGGCAATGATCTGACGATCATCGGCAGCGTGGCGCTGGTCCGCGACCTGCATGCCGCCGGCCTGGTCGACAACTACACGCTGTTGATCCACCCGCTCGCCCTGGGCACCGGCACGCGCTTGTTCGAGGGCCCCGCCCCGCTGACCGAATTCGAGCTCACCAGCAGCGTCACCACCACCAAGGGCGTGATCATCGCCCACTACACCCGCCGGTGAAGCAGGAATCATGCGGAAGTACCTGCTCTCTGTCCGCCAGCCCGAAGCCGTGGCCGACCCCGGGGCCATGGCCTGGCCCAGATCGCGACCGACCTGCACCGGTTCAACGAGGAGCTGCGCGAGATCGGCTCGTGGGCGAGGCGGATGAACTGGTCGGCATGACGGTGCTGGTCGCGGTCCTGGCGGAAGCGCGGCGTCGTCCCTGTGGGGCTCGCCACGCGGTGGAGGACCTGGCGCCGGTGGACCGCGTGCACGCGATCGCGATCTGCACGGTGGTCATGCTGATGGACGCGTTCAGCACAGCCATCCGCGGCCCGCACTTACGGGACCGAAGTCCGACTCGAACACGCAACAGTCCCTGCCTGGTGGACGGGTCAGGTCTTCACGGCCGACGCCGGAGTCGCCTCGGTCCTGGCGGCCAAAGCCGATGAGGGCCACCGACTCGGTGAACTGCCAGTCGTCTGAACACCGCTGATGCTCAATTGGCGGTGTGGAGCACGGCGACTTCGGCGTCGACCGTGAAGGACGGGGACGGGTCCGTCCGACCAGTCGGGACCGGCGCCAACGCAGACCGAAGTCCCTGCTGGCGGGCGGATGCGGCAACGGTGAGGTCGAGACTGCTGGCTGCGGCTGAGCGCACATCCGACGTGGAGGAGATCCCCAACCCGATCGACTGAGCCCGTAGTTCAAGTCTTGAGACGGTTCCGCTCGGTGATCGTCTCGGGGCGCTTTCATATTCGCGGCGGTTCCCGTCCGTACGCCCTGCCCACGCAGGCCCCCTGGCCCCCGATCGGCCAGGCTCGTGCCAACGGTGTCGTACGGCCCCTGTCCAGGAACGGTCCCTGTTGTCAGTGCCGGCTGGCATGGTTCCGATCATGTTCGACGGACTTCATGACATCGACTGGGCGTCGATGGAGCACGCGTACGGCTCGGCCGAAGAGGTGCCGGCGCTGCTGTGGGCGCTGCGCTCTCCGGACGCCGAGGAACGCCGCAGGGCCCTCGACCGCTTCTACGGCGCGGTCCACCATCAGGGCGACGTGTACCCGGCCACGGCGGCCAGTCTGCCCTTCCTGTTCGAACTGGCCGCCGACGGCGCCACGCCTGAACGGGCTGCCGTGGTCGCGCTGCTGGTCAGCATCGGCCAGGAGTCCCTCGAGCGGGGCTTCGAGGACGACGGTACCGAGATCGAGTACTACCCGCCGACGGGGTGCGCGCAGGCCGCCGCCTTCCTGCGCGAGCGGGGTGCGGAGTTCGCCGAACTCGCCCATGACGTCGAACCGGACGTGCGCCTGGCCGCGATCCCCGGACTGGGGCTCTTCCTCGACGACGCCGACCGGGCCGCTGCGGTGCTGCGTGAACGGCTGGCCGCCGAGCGCGGTATCGCGGCGCGCCTGCGGATCGTTGAGGCGGCGGCCACCCTGGCACTGCGCGTGCCGGCGGCCACGCACCAGGTGATGAACTGGCTTGCCGGGCTCGCCGCCGACCCCGCCTGGGGCCCGGTGACCCGGCTCGCGGCCGTGGTCCAGCGAGCCCGCTGCGCCCCGGACGAGATCGGCGAGGACGTCGTGCCGGCCGCCGTCGGCCTGCTGCGCGAGAGCACCCGCGCCATACCCGTGCGGCGGATCGCACCGGCCCGAGCCGCCCGGTCACACCCACGGACACCGTTGCGCCCCAGATCGTCGCAGCCTTCGAGGACCTCGACCGCTGCACGCGCGTGTACGCACCGACCACCACCCTGCTGCGCACGTTCCACGACGTTCTGGGGGCCCGGGTGCCGGAGCGCACCGCGGTGCTCGCCGAGCAGCTGAACAGCCCCGACCCGGGCTCACGCCTGGACGCGGTCCGTATGAGCGGGGAGTTGATGCGCACCTGGCGCGGGGACCACACCCGCCTCCTCCTGCTGGTCGCCGACCAGCTCACCACGGCCGACCAGGAGGTCGCCATCGAGGCCGCGGCCGTTCTGGAGTCCTGCCATCCGATCGCCGCCCCGGCCCGGGAGGCACTCGCCGCGCACACCGGGGCCCAACGCGCGGCGCACGGCCCGAACGTTTGGGCCGCACCGCAGGCGCTGCTGCGCAGAAGCCACCAGGAAGCTGTCCGGGCCCTGGCGCGCCTGGGCGACGCACGCGCGCTGCCGAGTCTGCTGGCCGCGCTGGACAGCGACGTCGACGCCTGGCGCGCGATCCAGGTCGCACCGTATCTGCCGCAGGCGGCCGACGAGTTGGCGCCCCGGCTCTGCGACCACCTGCGCCGGATCGACCTTTCCCAGCAGCGGACCGAGATGAGCGCCAACGCGATCCTCTCCGCCCTGGCCGCGCTCGCGGACCCGGCCGCGATTGCTGTGGTGGCGGACACGCTGGGCACCGCAACGCGCCTCAAGCAGCACCAGATCACGCGATCAGCCCTGAAGGCGCTGGGCGCGTTCGGCCCGGCGGCAGCCGGTGTACAGGACATGATCCGGCCGCTGACCGCCGCCACAGACGCGCACGTACGCCCCGCCGCCGTCGCCGCGCTGTGGGCTGTCGGCGGTGACCTGGCCGAAGTCATGCCGCTCCTGCTCCACCTCCTCGACGACCCGATCACCTTCCACATCAGCGACGCGGCTGATCTCCTCGGCGAAATCGGCCCGCCCGCTTTCACCGCACTGCCGCGCCTGCGCACCCTCCTGACGCACGGCTACGACTGGGTCCGGGTGCATTGCGCGGCCGCGCTGTGGGAGATCGGCGGCGAGGAGGAGGCGCCGGCCGTCCTGGACGCCCTGCTGAGGGCCATGGCCGAGAACCCCGCGACGGCCAACCACGTCGTGACCTGCCTTGACCGCATGGGCCCCCTCGCGGCACCGGCGCTGCCCCTGCTCCGTGAGCAACTGGCCCTGCCCCGGCGCGGCGGCAGGTTCCAGAGCGTCGACCATGACGAGGAACTCCAACGCATGAGCCGTGCCCTCATCGCCCGACTCGATCCTCCAGCACCGGGAAGATCCGCCTTGCGAACAGCCTGAGCCGCCTGTCTCTTGACCTCAGGCGCGTGCGTGACAGTGTCGGTGGATCGCCTGACTCAGACCCGGTGCCGGTGCGAGGTGGTTTGCCGGTCGGCCGTTGACGGGCGGCATGGAGAGCGTGGTTGACAAGATCAAGGTCTGGTTCCGATTCGCGCCCCGCGAGGGCACAGGGGCAGGGAAGGGGATGGTGGCACTACGAGGTCGGGTGTGGCACCGCCGATTGGTGGAACGCCTGAGCTTGCCGTCCATCCAGTTCGTCTGGGCTCGGTGCCGAAACTCCCGGCGGACTCGGGCGGGGGTGAGCCTGTCCGGTTCCGGTGGCCGCTCTCACGGCCGGCGGAGATCCCGCGCTGTGCTTGGGCGGACGTCCACCCTGCGGCGGGCAGATCCACGGCACCGGGACCGGTTGCGCCACACCGGCCCATCCGTCACTGCCGTCGGACGAAAGGACCGAGGCCGGGCCGCGTACCCCGCCCCCGCCCAGCGCGCCCGCGCCCAGCCGGAACGTCCTCCGGCGCCGGGCCTGCCCCTGGCTCGAATGCGCTGGTCAGGCCCTACCCGTTGCGAGCGTCGCACGTCGGGAGAGAAGCCGACGCCGGGGCTCCTGGGGTGAGACGCCGCCGAACTGGACGTCCCAGCCGCCGCCTCGCCAGGTGAGGAAGACCGCGCACAGGGGTGGCACGGCGAGATGCCAGAAAGCTCGTGCCGGTACGGCCAGAGCGTCGATGAGCACGGCCCGGATGACGGCTGCTTCAGTGATGGCCACCGCGTTGCCTGTGTGCGGTGCCACGCTGCTCAGCCAGTCCGCCGACCGGCGGCACAGCTGCCGCACGGACTCTCCGTCGTGCGGCGTGGCATCCGGATCCGTGAGCCAGGCGGTGAGCCCGTCAGGGTCGGTCGCGGCGACTTCGCCGACCGTGCGACCGCACCACCTGCCCACGTTGAGATCGCGCAGCATGGGCTCGGACGATGCCACGAGACCGATGGCGTCGGCAGTCTCCGAGCAACGGATCGAGGGCGCCCGGACGGCCGGCTCGCGGGGGGAGAGCACTGCTCTCGCAGCGCCTGCCATGTGCATGCTGTCCTCGCTGAGATGGGCGTCGCCGAGGAGCGGATCCAGAGTGGGGTCACCGCCGGGCGCGCACAGGAGCGTCAGGTCGATCGGCATGGGACCTACCTCTTTCCTGGCCGGGCGTGGCTTCGGACGGTGCGGACGGCTGTCGGCACGTCGTGCCTCACGTGCTCCACAGTCGGTGCAGGCCCCCCTTCGGCACCATCCGCCAGGTGTCCGAAACCACCCCGCCGACCGGCCGGCCGCGTCGGCGGGAGCACGGGGAGGCCGGGAAGCGCGCCGGGACTAGGCAGGGGGGGCGGTCCCCGGCGCGCGGCCTGCGAACGCGCGCGGGGCGGGGCGTCCCGGCGGCGGCGTTCAGGGGTTGGGCTCATGGGGCAGTTCGAGCCGGAGCTCGTAGCCACCCTGATCCGTGGGGCCGGATGTGACGGTACCGCCGAGGAGCTCCGCCCGCTGGGCCAGACCCGCCAGGCCGTGATGGGCGCTGGGCAGGGCGAGCGCGCTTCGGGTGGGGGCGGTGTTGGTGACCGTGGCGCAGAGAACACCCTCCCTGAGCCCGATGCGGACGGTCACGGTGGCGCCGGGGGCGTGTTTGCGGACGTTGGTCAGCGCTTCCTGGACGGTCCGGTAGACGGCCCGCTGCACCGTGGGCGGAAGCTCCTCGGGCACATCGGTCTCCAGCTTGGCTTCGATGCCACCGGCCTCCAGCAGGTGCTCCAGGTCGGCGAGCGAAGGCTGCGGGGTGAGCTCTGTGGGCCTGCTGCCGGAGGCCCGCAGCACGCCGACCATGTGCCGCAGCTCTTCCAGGGTCTGCACGCTCAGGCGGCGGATCGTGGCCGCGGCCTGTCTCGTCTCGGCGTCCCGGCCGCCCACCTGGAGCGCTCCGGCCTGTACGGCGATGAGACTGACCTGGTGGGAGACCACGTCGTGCATCTCCCGGGCAAGCTGGGCGCGCTCCTTCGCGAGCACGCTCTGAGCGGTCAGCAGCCGTTCCTGCCTGCGGGCCTCGGAGATGTCGGCGAGCCGCAGCGAGAGCTCGCGCCGGGCCTGGACGAGCTGGCCCAGGAATACGGGGGCGGCAGCGGTGGCCAGCGTGTAGCTGAGGTGGAACACGCTGTTCGTCTGCGACAGCTCGGTGGCGTCGAGGGACGACCACGGCCAGGGCAGGAAGTCGATGATCGCGTAGAGCAGCGCGCAGCCGCCCAGCAGGAAACGGTGGCGGTTGAGGGAGGACAGCGTGTACAGCGCGGCCGTGGGGGCGACCACCGCATCGGTGACCAGGCCGGTGGGGAGCGTGAGGACGAAGGTCGTCAGGGGCAGCCGGCGACGCAGCACCAGGGCGAGGGCACCGAGCAGCGCGCAGGCAGTGGTCGGCCGGTCCTCGATGTCGACGTGAGCCCATGCGTCCGCCAGCGCGATCCCGACGAGAGCGATGTCCATGAGCGCGGCCCGCGACGGCCGGCGGCTCATCGGACGCCCTCGTCCTGTGCGCGGGTGAGCAGGCCCGCGCGCTCGGCGATCAGAGCCGCCTGGACACGGCTGCTCACCTGCAGTTTGCCGAGCACGTTGGTGACATGTCCCTTGATGGTGCCGGTGCTCAGGTGCAGCCGTTCGCCGATCTCGTTGTTGGCGAGTCCTTCGGCCATGAGGACCAGCACGGCCCGCTCGCGCTCGGTGAGGCGAGCGGTCAGACGGACGGCGGTGGGCTCACGAACGTTGTTGTCCAGGTAGCCGCCCACCACCAGTCGGGTGACCTTGGACGACAGCACGGTCCCTTCCTCGGCCAGGGTACGCACCAGGTAGGGAAGCTGCTCGGGATCGGTGTCCTTGAGCAGGAATCCCGCGGCGCCCGAACGCAGCGCGGTCGCCACGTACTCGTCGGTGTCGAACGTGGTGAGCATGGCGACCACCGGGGCCTTCGGCATGCGGCGGAGCTCGGCCAGGATCGTCAGCCCGTCCACGTCCGGCATCCGGATGTCGAGCAGGACGACATCGGGGCACAGCTCCCGCACCGCCTGCACGGCCTGGCCGCCGGGTACCGCCGCGACGACTTCGATGTCGTCCGCCGCTTGGAGGATGTGCGTGAAACCCGTACGGATCAAAGCTTCGTCGTCGACCACCAGCACCCGGATCATGTGCGCTCCGCTCGTCGCATGCCCGGGTCGATGCCTACCCCCTCGGGAGCAGGCCTGCGGGCGGCCGGCACGCAGAACCCGCCGGTTGGCGGCGCGGCCTCAGCCGGTCGGCGGGCGGTGCCCGCTCGCCAAGCCCGGCGGCAGGCGCGCACCTCGGCGAACAGCGCGGCCCCCTCGCCGTGGCGCAGCCAGGACCTCCCCGCTCGCCTCACTACGCTGAGCGACGGGAGACCACACGGCCCAGGACAGATCGGGAGACCATGGCCCTCGACCTCGACATCGACCGCATCCGTCATTGCGTCGCCGAAGGTGCCCGCGACAAGGTCTACCCGGGGGCCGTCTGGGCCGTCGGCGACCGCTCCGGAAGCATGACCTTCGGCACCCAGGGGGTCCTGGATCCCGACCAGCCCGACGAACCGATGCGGCACGACACCGTTTTCGACGTCGAAGGCCTCACGGAGATCCTCGCGGTGTGGTCGTCCATCGGATCCCTCGTCGAGGCCGGCAAGCTGCACCTCGACGAGCAGCTGGGTGACTTCTGGTCCGAGGTGCGCGACCACCCGCTGGGCCGGGTGAGCACACGCCACCTGCTCACCCATACGGCAGGCGTCCCGCTCGGGACCGACCTGTTGAACCTGTACGGCACCGACCCCCAGGACATGCGCGACGGAGTCCTCCACGAGGCCCTGCGCCGCCCGCCCGGGGCGGCCGTGGAGTACTCCGACCGTGGCGCCCTCGTCCTCGGCTACCTCGCCGAAGAACTCTCCGGCCAGAGCCTCGACGTCCTCGCGGCCACCGGAGTGTGGCAGCCCCTCGGCATGACACGCACCCGCTACGGCCCCCTGCCCGACGAAACGGCCGCCCGGTGCGCGCCGACCGAACTCGACGACATCACCGGGGCTCGCCTGAGGGGCACCGCCCACGGACTGCCGGCGCGCCTGCTCGGCGGAGTCTGCAGCACCTCAGGAGTGTTCTCCGTCCTCCCCGACCTCGCGGCCTTCCTCCGCCACCTGCTCCAGCCGGGACAGGACGGCAGCCGACCGGGCTTCGGCGCCGTCTGGACCAAGGAGTCGCTGCGGATCCAGACCAGCGAGCTCGCCCCCGCCGGCGGACTGTTCTGGCGCCAGGCCCCGGGAACGGTCCCCGGGACCGACGACATCTGGGAGCACTACGGCTCCGGCGCAGCAGGCGCATGGCTGTCCCCGAAACAGGGCCGCTGGGCGGTCCTGCTCACCAACACGCGTTACTACACCAGGGACTACGGATCCCTCGTCCCCGTCCACAACACGTTCCGCACGCTCGCCTTCGCCTGACCGTGCGCCGACGAGGCCCAGCACCGCCACCAGGAGACCGGAGCAGCACCACCGCCCCTGCTCCCGGAAGGCGCGTTCCTGCCGTCCGCCGGAGCCAAGGCCACGTCGGCCGACGCATGTAGGGCTTCAGTTCATCTTTCCGGTCCGGGCGTCGTGCCACAGGTCGACGCCGCCGTCGACAGCGTACGTGTCGATTTCGGCCAGCTCCTCCGCGGTGAACTCCAGGTTCTCCAGCGCGGCGACGTTCTGCTCGAGCTGTTCGGTACGCGACGCGCCGATGACCAGCGAGGTGACCCGCCTGTCACGCAGTGCCCAGGCGAGTGCCATCTGCGCGAGGGTCTGCCCACGGCGCTGGGCGACGGCGTTGAGCGCGCGGAGCCTGTTCACCATGTCGTCCGACAGCCAGTTTGTGTCGAACGACGTGCCGGCCGCGGCCCGCGAGTCCTCCGGGATGCCGTCGAGATAGCGCCCGGTGAGCAGGCCCTGCGCGAGCGCCGTGAACCCGATGACGCCGAAGCCCTCTTCCTGCGCCGCGTCGAGCAGCCCGTCCGTCTCGATCCAGCGGTTCACCATGCTGTACGACGGCTGGTGAATGAGGAGCGGCGTCCCCAGTTCCCGCAGGATCGCGGCGGCCTGCCGGGTGCGCTCGGCGTCGTAGGAGGAGATTCCGACGTACAGGGCCTTGCCCTGGCGGACGGCGGTGTCCAGCGCGCCCATCGTCTCCTCCAGGGGTGTGCTCGCGTCGAGGCGGTGGGAGTAGAAGATGTCGACGTAGTCGAGGCCCGTGCGCCGCAGGGACTGGTCGAGGGAGGCCAGCAGGTACTTGCGGGAGCCACCGCCCTGGCCGTAGGGGCCGGGCCACATGTCCCAGCCGGCCTTCGTGGAGACGACCAGCTCGTCCCGGTACGGCGCGAGGTCCTGCTTCAGCAGCCGCCCGAAGTTGAGTTCCGCGGAGCCGTAGGGCGGGCCGTAGTTGTTGGCCAGATCGTGGTGGGTGATCCCGAGGTCGAAGGCGCGCAGCGCGATGTTCCGCTGGCTCTCGAACGACCGGTCGTCACCGAAGTTGTGCCAGTAGCCCAGGGACAGGACGGGCAGGTCGAGGCCCGAACGCCCGGTGCGCCGGTAGCGCATCGTGCCGTTGTACCGCTCGGGGTCCGCGACGTGGTTCATGGGGGTCTCCGCAGGTGACAGTGGGTTTCATGCCGTTCGTAGGGTCGAACGTGCCTACTGTGCCCTGGCTCGATTTCCGAGTCCAACAGCTCACGCACATCGCATTCATCGGTGTCACTTCTCAAAGAGAGCCAGGCAGAGCAAGCCGTGGCCGCTGCCGGGCGGACTCCGTGAGAAGGGCCGGTCACCACATGACGGCGTGATCACTGCTCGATGACCGACTTGCCAACAGGCGGCGGCCATGCGCGACACCAGGCGGGAGCAGGCCGTGCAGACCAGGTCCTGGGCCGCGTTGTCGTTGACGACGAGGCGATCCTTCGAGTGCTTCAAGATCGAGATGCGCTGCCCTCCGAAGTCGTTCTCGACGATGGCATGAAGCTGACCGTCTTCAGATGCGTACGCCCATGTGACGACCAATATCAGCCCTCACATCGAAGGCGCGGCCATCGACTTCTTCTATACGAGTTCGGTTGTCGCCGTCCTCGACCCCAGGAACAGTGAAGTGCTGCTTCAGGTCTCCTAGATCTGCGCGTCTTCCGCCCCTTGGCAGACTGTTCTGCTGTACGTGCGGTCCGCGGCGTAGTGAAGCCTGGTCGTCAGCCCACCGGGAGAGCGGCCGGGGGCTTCGTCTTGTGCGCGACTTCTTCCGGCAGGGCGCACAAGTGCGTGCGCAGCGACACTGCGCAGCCGCGGGTGAGACTGCTGGCGGTCTCGGGTGTCAGTGGAGGTGGGGGCTGCTTGGCTGGAGTTCCCTGTCGCGTGTCGACTCTCGTTGTCGCCAGGCGCCGGGGGGTTCGCCGTGGTGGCGGCGGAAGGCGGCGGCGAATGCGTAGGGTGAGCTGTAGCCGACGTTGCGGGCGATGCCTGCCATGCCGAGTTCGCCCGTGCGCAGATGGTCGCGTGCGAGGGCCATGCGCCAGTCTGTCAGGTACTGCATGGGGGTCTGGCCGAGCGCCTGATGGAAGGTGCGTGCGAAGGCGGCCCGGGACAGGCCGCTGACCGCGGCGAGTTCGGGGACGGACCAGGGGTGGCCTGCGTCCTCGTGCATGGCCTGGAGCGCGGCGCTCAGACGGGGGTCGGCGGAGGCGCGGTACCAGCGGGGTGCGTTCGGGCTGCGGCGGAAGTCGCTGCGGATGGCGAGTACCAGGAGGACGTCGAGGAGTCGGTCGAGCACGGTGGGCTGGCCCGGTTCGGGGTTGGCGAGCTCGTGGGAGAGCAGGGTGATCACGTCCCTCAGCGGATCACCGACGGCTGCTTGCAGGGTCAGGACCTGCGGCAGGGCTGTGAGCAGCCCGTTGCCGATGTCGCCGGAGAACCGGTATGCGCCGCACAGGAAAACGGTCGCCCCGGGGCTGTTCGACTCTCCGGCGGTGGCGTGCCGGGCCCTGAACTCCTCCGGTTCGAGGCAGTCGGTGCCGGGCTCGTGGCCGATGTAGTGGTCGGTGCCGCCGCGTACGAGGGTCACTTCCCCGGGCACGAGTTCGACTGTGCGCCCAGGGTCGTCGGCGTCGAACCACAGCCATCCCCGGCCCCGGACGACGGTGTGCAGGGACAGCTGGATCGTGCCGGCCAGCCGCAGACCCCACGGGGGCTCGGCGACCGTACGGGCGAACACCGCGCCGCCGGCACGAGCCCGCGCGAGGTGATCACGCAGTAGGTCCATACGACCAGTATCAGCAGAGCGATCGCCATGGGCAACGAGCAGAGCGTTTGACGTAAAAAACCGATCGACTCGCACATTGATCCGCTCCCATGGCATCTCCCACGATGGAGCCATGACTGAATCACCGCAGACCACGCTCGTTCTCGGCGGCACCGGCCGCACCGGCTCGCTTGTGGCGAAGAGGCTCGCCGAGCGGGGGCGCAACGCCCGCACCGCGGCGCGTCACGGCGCCGACGTGCTGTTCGACTGGGACAGCCCGGCCACCCACGTCGACGCCCTGCTCGGCGTCGACAGCCTCTACCTCGTCACGCCCGTCATGCGGGTCGCGTATGCCGACCAGGTCGCGGCCTTCCTCGACCTCGCCGAGGCCGTCGGCGTACGCCACGTCACCTACCTGAGCACCTACGGCGCCGACGACGTACCGCCGCAGATCGACATCAAGGCCGTCGAAGCCGGCCTGGCCGCCCGTTCGACCCTCACCCACTCCGTCGTGCGCCCTGCCTGGGTGATGCAGAACTTCGCCGACGCCCACCTGCCCGTCATCAACGGGGCGATCACGGTCCCCACCGGCAGTGGCACGGAAGCCTTCGTGGACGCGGCAGACATCGCCGCCGTCGCGGCCGAGACCCTGCTCGCCCCCGAGGCCCACGACGGGGCCGTGTACGCGCCCACCGGCCCGCAGGCCCTCTCCGTCGCTGAAGTCGCCGACATCATCACCGCCGTGACCGGACAGCCCGTCACCCACCAGGACCTCGACCCCGAGACATGGATCGGTGGCGCCGTCGCCGCCGGAATCGTGCCCGCCGACTACGCGGTGATGCTCCGGTGGCTGACCGGCACCATCATCACCGGCCACGGCTCCACGCCCAACGACGACATCGAGAAGGTCACCGGACAGAAGGCGACCACCTTCCGCGAGTTCGCGCAGCGCAACGCCCACGCCTGGACGACAACGGCGGCCGTCTGACCATGTCCATCGAGAACGCTGTCGAGAACCTTGAGGATTTCGCGGCCCTGGCCCCGTTCTTCCGGATCATCCAGGAGGGCCTGGCGGGCCTCGTCGACGGGGAGCACTTCTTCGACCTCCTGGCCGAGGACGTCGTGGTCGAGTACGTGGTCTCCGTACCCGGCTACCCGCGCCGAGTCGAGGGACGGCGCGCGGTCGCCGACCTGTACCGCAACTACGGCGACGCGATGGTCCTGGCCGGTGCGGACGAGCTGGCAGTCCACCACGACGCCGACAAGTGCGTGGTCGTCCTGGAGTACGCCGTCCACGGGCGGGCGATCCACACCGGACGCGCCTACGACAATCACTTCGTTTCCGTGATCACCATCAAGGACCGCCAGGTGACGCACTGGCGCGACTACCTCGACCCCGTCGCCGTCTTCCAAGCCCTCGGCTGGCCGACAGAGCCACGCTGACGGGCCGAACCACGGCCTCTCCAAAGTACCCGAGCGTTCCGCCGCCCTGCCCTCGGGGAGCCGAGCACCGCAGGAGCTGCTGGCCGTGGAATTCACCGACGGCGGGGTACGGCTGCGGCAGACCAAGAACCGCGCCGGGCGAATCCGGCGCCGCCTGCACACCGGTGCGGCCGGAGCGGACACGGAGGTCTTCGCGGGTGGTCGCGGTTGAGCCGTTGGGGCCGGCGGCGCGCAGGTGGCGGGGAGGCAGGCCGGGTTCGTCCAGGCCGGGCGGAGGTTCACCGACTGGATCACAAGGCCGCACAAGGGCAGCGGCGGGTCATGTGGCGGGGCTGGAGGTGTCGCCTCCGCACGATGTGCGGCGGCTGCGGAAGACCGCGAAGGTCACCAAGGCGGTGGTGCCGGGCTGGGCGGTAGCGGATCTGGCCGGTGACGATCACCATGTGGAGGTCTTCTGGCGGCACTACTCGCACGACACCACCGCTCACGTCCTACGCCGAACAGCGGCGCAAGCTGCCGCGTCATCAGATTCGTGCGGTAGCAGACCGCCACCAGCAGCACCCGCTCGGCCAACGGCAACCGCCACGGCCGCCCCCAACCACAGCCCTCGTCCCCACGTGCACGGACCGCCTTCAACAGCCGGCCGAACTGCTCGAGCCGCAGCCCGGTGAACGCTTCCACCCACACCCACTAGGCCCTCAACACTCCAGCCACACAAGGCTGAGAGCAGGGCAGGCCGGAGCGGGTTGGCAGGGTTGCTTGGTCATGACGCGAGGGCGAGGTTGTGCATGTGGGCAACGGGCCTGGACCGCGTGAGGGAGACCGTCGCCCCCACTGTCGGCAGTCGCGCAGGATCTTGTAGTTCTTCATCCGGCCGATGACATGTTCCACCCGGGCACGGACCTTGCGGTGCTCGGCGTTGTGGTCCTCCTCGGCCTGGAGTAGAGCCCGTCCCGGGCGTTTGCGGCACCGTCACCCAGCACGGTCACGCCCTGGCAGTGCCGGCTCAGCCCGGACGCCCGCCAGGCGTGGGCGTCCGCGGTCGTCCCCGGCACCGGTCGCGCGGCCGCGATCACCAGCCGGGTGTCGGCGTCCACGATGACTCACCCTCAGCAGACGCGCGAACTGCGTCACCCTCAGCCCCGTGAACGTCTCCCCCCGCACGCGCTCAGCCCTTAACACCCTACCCATACAAGGGAGATGCCCAGCTCAGAGGGTTGTGCAACATCCTTTGAGTCCAGTAGGGCGGTTCCCGACAGCTTCGGGGCGGTCCAGCAGTTCGAGTCGTCGTTGCCCATGCATCGGGACAGGACACGTGCCGTGCCACCTCGTGCGCTGCGCAGTGGTGATGCTCTTTACCGATGTCCGGTTCGGCCATCCGCCACAACCTCGGCATCACAGTCGCAATGAACCAGTGCGACTTTCGGCGAATCCCTCAAGCGCGTTCCCTGTCCCTGTGTGACCTCCTAGCCTCGTTTCATGGACTGGTTGATGGCCGCGTGGGTGGGAGTAGCTGGTGGCGCCACTATGGAGGCCATCGATGTCATCAAGTCCGTCAGGTGGCACGGCAGCATGCCATGGAATGTGCAGCCGGAGACGATCGAACCCCCGCGGCGCCGACGCAATGTACGGCCCGGCGAGGAACAGTTGCCTGCGCCTGGCTGGCAGGGTTATTGCCTTGCAGCGGTACTGCGGCTGTTCGTAAGCGGAGCCCCGGCTGGAGCCCTCGCGGCGACCTATCCGCACACTGTGAACCCGCTGGTGGCCTACATGGTCGGCTTAGGCGCACTATCAGTGGTTCAACAACTCGCCACGTTGGTGCCACTCGCCGTCAAGAGCGCTGGCCAGGCCGCCCTGGGCGGTGTGGCTGAGGAGGCACAGCACGTCGTTGTGCCGGAAGCACAGCAGCCAAACGGTCACGGCCACACCAGCGATGTTCCAATACGGCCTCCTACAGAAATCCCTCCGGTGCACAGTCCGAAGCCAGGCACCGTTGTCCCGGCGCCACAGGCATCATCAGACGCAGGGGGGCAGCTATGACGCTAGCTGCTGATTCCTTCACTGGACGAGTCGTGGCTGTCGTCTCACGCCGTTCCCCGGGCTTCCAGCCCCCGACGGCATCCTCTCGGCGGGGCGAGGCTCGAGTGCCGGCCGTTATCTCGCCAGCCTCTTCGACCTCGGGCACTCCCGAGCCACCCGAAGGCCCGCCAACCAATACCGGCGCGACGACTCCGGGCGCCTTCGCGCATCGGCGCCGACTTCCCCGTGCGCTCCGTCTGGTGACGTCAATCCGGGGCAACCGGGCACATTCGAGGAAGGAACCCGAGGCATCCGCGCAGAACGAAGCGGACGGAAAGACGAAAGCACGGCGCACTGCCCCCCTGAGCAGCCCGGTTCCACCGCCGCACACGCCGAGTCCGCCACCAGCTCCCCGGTACCACCGCATTCCGCAACACCTGCTGGGCGAGGACCGCCACGAGTACGAGCAGGTCCTCGATGAGGCACTGCGCTCCGCCTCACACCACCCGGAGCCGGCCGCCGTGGGACAGCGGCTCAACACCGAACAACTGCGCACCATGGCGCTGAACGCCACCGCACTCATCACGGCGGCTGCGGCGACCGAGTACCAGCACTACGTGAAGGTTCGCGATGAACTGCGCCAGCCGGCGTCGTCCGCCCACGCGCCAGACTCGGCCGAGCCCGGCGCGGGCGCGGCAGGGCTCGCCACCGCCCTCGGCGAGGCTGCCGAGCCGACTGGCGCGGGCGCCGTCGCCGTGACCGCTGTCCTTGCCCCCGTCCTCACCGGGACAGCTACGGTGATCTTCCTGCTTGTGGGCTACATCCTCAAGATGTTCGACCCCGCCCCGGCGATCGCCCAGATCATGTTCACCGCCGGATGGGTATTCGGCGCCGTGACCGCAGCCGCGGTCCTCGTCGCCGTGATGGGGCTGCTGCTCACCGCATGGCGCAACAGGCCAGCGATGGAGACCGGTCCGTACGGCGAGCTGAGTGAGGAGGTCACCCGGGCCAGGGACGCCTGGCACGAGGCGCTTCTGGAGCGAGGCATCCTGCCGTTCCTGCGGGAGGCACTGGCCGATCCCGCCAGCGTAGATGCACTGCACCGACCCGCGCCGCCGGCACCGGCCGGCCGCACGCCCCCCCTCGGCCACAACCGCTCTGGTTTCACCAGCCCGGAGTCCGAGGATCCCGAACCTCAGGCGCATTGACCAATCTGGGACCGACGGTTCGGGGCGAGCAGCAGAAAGGAGGAGCCTGCCCCGAACACCATGCCGTATGCCGGAGGACGGTTCGAGCCGGGCCACTCCTGACTGACCTGCTTGGCAGCGCCTATGGACCGGCTACGGAGTGTCGGCCATCTGGCCCACACTGACTGAGCCTTTTCACTCTCGTCACGGGCGCTGACGAGGTTGGCCCCTGGTTGAGATGGGCGGAGGTGGTGGGGGCAGGATGGTCTCGTGCCCACCATGGTTGTTGAGATCCACGTGCCGTTGCTGCCGACGCCCGGCCTGCCCGACGGCGCCTACCCGTTTCCCTGGACAGAGGACGTCGAGGACTTCCTGTTCGCTCTCGAAGACCAAGGTCAGGTGGAGGTCTTCGATGACGGCGAGGACGACGCGAACGCCTACGTCTTCTTCGTCACCGGAGCCGGAGAGCAGGATCTCCTGGCGGTGGCGTCCCGCGTGGCCACCCTCCCTGGGGTCCCCGCGGGAACGATTGCGGTCGTCAGCAACGACGAGGCCGAGGAGTTCGGGCTGGGGCGACAGGTGGCGCTTCCACTGCCTGCGCTGTGAAGACCGGGGCGGAGCCTTCCCGCGGCCCAGGGCAGCTCAGGTCGCACGGCAACGGGCCACCGCGTGCCTGACGAAGTGAAGCTCCTGGTAGACGAGTTGTCGATCAAGATCAACCCATCCACCCGGAGCATCACGTGCTTGTCTACCTACGGTTCCTGTCCGATCTGCTCTCTGCCCGGCGCCGCGAAAGGGACACACGATGGCGTCGGCTTCCGGCAGGCCCTGCTGGTGCCGGCCCATCTGCGGTGCGGGCACACCTGTGCCCGGCTCGCGGCCGGCTTCCACATCGGTACCAGCACGGTCTACCGGTACGTGGCCGAGGGCGTCGACATCCTGGCAGCCCTCGCACCGTACTTCGGCAAACACAAGAAGCAAGCCCGTCCCGCCCCCGGCATCGCCGCCCGGCGGCAGGCTCCAGCCCGCCCTCTTCCCGGTCTGCCGCGACCTCACCCGCATCGACCCCGACCAGTACGAGGGCCCGGACAACTCTTGGCTGGCCTGGGCCCGCCATAGCGCCCACCGCCTCGGCGAGGCCCGCGGCTGGCCCCGCAAGACCCGCCTAGAGCAGGGGCACCCGGGCTGAGCGCCCCGCCAGCCGACGGCTGCCCAGCGGGGACGGCGCAGGACAAGGCGGGCGATCGTGAACGGCCAGACTCCGCTTGCGCAAGCCTCCGACTGGCGGCTCGGCTCCTCGCCGTCCAGCGCCCGCCCGGCCCGCTGAACTGCGGCCAGGCGGTGCGGCATCAGCCACGGACGAACTGTCCGCTCCAATGGGCGAGGGCCATAACAAACACGGCGGGTCGAGTGAACAGACCGCCGGCAAAGGGATTGCCTCGCACGGTGGCGTTGGCCGCTGCTGGCTGCACCGGCTGCCCCGGAGGAAAGCCTCCAGGGCAGCCGATTTGGCGCTGCTGCCGGCTACTAGCGCAGTTGATCCAAGAGCCAAGTGGCGACGGCCCGGGCAACCCCGGAGATGAAGCTGCTCAGGACGATGCGCGACAGAGCCAATCGCTCACGGCGTGTCAAGCGCTTGCTGGACATGGTGCCTCCACGGATACGTGGGGTGGACGGGTGGGCAGCCGGCCGGCTTGATGTCCACCTTCAAGGCCGCGCGAAGATCCACTCGCAGTTGCGATACGCCCTCAACAGGCAGTGCCATTTACGCTGTTCACGCTGCCTGCCGTGCGGGGTCCGGTCATGATGGTGCGATGAGTGGCGACACGGGGAGCAGTTCGGTCAGACGTCCCAGGAGGCTGACACGGGCAGTCGTCGGACCGGGCCCACTGAAGGACCTAAAAGATCTCCTCTTTGAGGTCTACACGGCAGCCGATGGCCCAAGCCTTGATGACATCGCCGCAGCCATTCGCGAAGACGAAACTCTGATGGGGGCGCCGAAGCGGGACACGATCTGGCGGTGCATCAGTGACCCGGGTGTCCCACCGCAACAGGGCGACACCGTGGCTGTCGCCGTGGTGCTGGCCCGCTGGGCGAGGTGGGATGTCGACGACATGGCCTCTCGGATCGCCGGACTGTGGCTCCAAGCCCGCCTGACGGCCCCGCCAGGCAAACCGCTGGCCGAGGTGACCGATCCGTTCGCTCTGGAGGTACACCACGCCATCAGCACCGACCTGCTCAGCGCCAGCCCAGGACTGCCGGTCCTGCCGCTCTACGTGGAGCGGGATCACGACGCCCGGCTACGTGCTATCGCCGAAGAGGCCAACGGCGGGAAGAGCCGGCTCGTGATACTGACCGGAGGATCCTCCACCGGCAAGACCCGTGCCTGCTGGGAAGTGCTGCGCCATCTCCCCGACAAGTGGCGGCTGTGGCACCCGTTCGACCCCACCCGACCCGAAGCCGCTCTCGCGACCATTGAGCAACTCGCACCGCGCACAGTGGTCTGGCTCAACGAAGCACAGCACTACCTGCTGACCGCTTCCGATCTCGGCGAGCGACTCGCGGCGAAGCTGCGCACCCTGCTGGCCGACCCGGGCCGGGCACCCGTACTGGTCCTGGGCACGCTGTGGCCCGAGTTCTGGCGCACCCTCACCTCTCTGCCCGAACCCGGTGCCAGAGAGGACCCCCACGCCCAGGCTCGCGCGCTGCTGGCGGGCCACAGCCTGCCCGTCCCGCCAGCCTTTAGCGATACTGACCTGCGCGCCCTGGCCACCCGCGCGGAGAGCGACCCGCGCCTAGCCTATGCCGCCGACCATGCTGAGGGCGGCGCCATCACCCAATACCTGGCCGGGGCCCCAGCCCTTCTGGAGCGCTACCGCGCCGCGGGAGACGGCGCGCAGGCGCTCCTCAAGGCCGCCATGGACGCCCGCCGACTCGGCCACCGTCCCGCGCTGCCTTTGGCGCTGCTCGAAGGAGCCGCCGCTGGCTACCTCAGCGACACCCAGTGGGACCTGCTCGACGAGGACTGGCTGGAACAAGCCCTGGCCTACAACGCGAAACCCCTGCGTGGCGCCCGTGGACTTCTCACCCGAATCCGCCCGCGCCTCGGACAGGCAGCACCCTCCCAGCCCCACTACCGCCTGGCCGACTACCTTGAACAGCATGGCCGCCGCCACCGCCATACCTCCCGTACTCCTGTCGAGCTGTGGAACGCTCTCATCGACCACGCCACTGCCTCCGATCGCCTGACACTCGCCGGAGCAGCACAGGAACGCGGCCTGCTACGAATCGCCGTCAATCTGTACGCCACGGCCGGCGACGCGGACAAGGCCACCGCCCTGCGGTTCGCGGGTCGCCGGCTGGCGGACGCCGGACGACTTGACGACGCGGTCAGCTGGTTCGAGCGTGCCGCCGAAGCCGGCGACGACCTGGCCCTGCGGATGGCGGCCGAACAACTGGCGCGGGCGGGGCGGCTGGACGAGGCGCTGCCCTGGTTCGAGCGTGCTGGCAAGACCGGCGATGCCCTGGCCATGCTGTTCGCGGCTGAACAACTGGTGCGGGTTGAACGGTGGGAGGAAGCCTTCACCTGGTATGAGCGCGCTGCTGTAGCGGGCGACGCTCCGGCTCTCCGGTTGGCGGCTGTCCGGCTGGCGGGCGCGGGGCGGGTGGACGAGGCGCTGCCCTGGTTCGAGCGTGCCGCCAAAGCCGGCGACGACCTGGCCCTGCGGATGGCGGCCGAACAACTGGCACGGGCGGGGCGGCTGGACGAGGCGCTGCCCTTCAGCCAGAGGGCAGGTGATGCTGGTGATACCGAGGCCCTGCGGTTCGCGGCGCAGAGGCTGGCGGATGCGGGGCGGCTGGACGAGGCGCTGCCCTGGTACGAGCGCGCCGCCCAGGCCGGCGCCGCTGAGGCCCTGCGGGTTGCGGCGCAGAGGCTGGCGGGCACGGGGCGGCTGGACGAGGCGCTGCCCTGGTACGAGCGCGCGGCGGAAGCCGGCGGTACCGAAGCCCAGTGGTATGCGGCGGAACAACTGGCGCAGTCCGGACGATGGGAGGAAGCATTCACCTGGTTCGAGCGCGCCGCCCGTGCCGGCGACGTCCTGGCCCTCCGGTTTGCGGCCGAACAACTAGCGTGGGCCGGACGGTGGGACGAAGCCTTCACCTGGTTCGAGCGCGCCGGAGACGCTGGCGATACCGAGGCCCTGCGGTTCGCGGCGCAGAGGCTGGCGGATGCGGGGCGGCTGGACGAGGCGCTGCCCTGGTACGAGCGCGCCGCCCAGGCCGGCAAGAGCAAGGCCCTACGGTTCGCGGCCGACCGGCTGATGGGAGCTGGACAGCGTGAAGAAGCTCTCACCTGGTATGAGCGCGCCGCCGAAGGTGGCGACGCGGAAGCCCTGCGGGTTGCGGCTGACCGGCTGGCAGGGGCCCACGGACTGGCGGGCGCGGGACGGCTGGACGAGGCACTGCCCTGGTACGAGCGCGCGGCGGATGCCGGCGATATCGAAGCCCTGCGGATCGCTGCCGAGCAACTGGCGCGAGCCGGGCGGCTGGACGAGGCGCTGCCCTGGTACGAGCGCGCGGCGGAAGCCGGAGATACCGATGAAGCCCTGCGGTCGGCAGCTGTCAGGCTGGGGGACGCGGGACGGTTGGACGAGGCGCTGCTCTGGTATGAGCGCGCGGCGGAAGCCGGCGATACCGAAGCTCTGCGGATCGCGGGTTACCAACTGACGAAAGCCGGACGGCTGGACGAGGCAGAGAGCCTACGTCGCTATGGCCGGGAGCCTGACAGGATGATCGCCCACGCGTGGACCCCATAGACAACCTCGCTGTCCCGTCTCACTGGACCTTGCAGAGATGGGGCTGTTGGCCTGGGAAGTGACAGGTTGAAGTGGTGTGAGTTCTCATTTTCCTTGAGGTAGATGGATCGCTCTGACCTGCAAGGCCGCAGGTGGCTGAGACATGACTCAATTGCCTTTTCGCGCCCATCAGAAGCCTTGACCTGCAGTGCCGCAGCTCCGATGAGAATCCTGCAGATGGATTGAGAATTCTGGTAGCGGCCAAGGCGTCTGCGCGCTGTTCTTCAGTTGCCGCGGCCGCCCGGTGGCCGCGCCTGACTACCCCGGTCGTTGGGGCTGCGTCGTCCCGCTGCTACTTGCCGCCTCCCCAGGTTCGGGCTGCTGGTGGCGGGTGTGTGCCCTGCACCCTCAGCTGCTGGGCGTCGTCCCGGGTGCGCTTGGGCGTGCGGGTGGTTGTGTACCGGCGCCGGCACCGTTGGTGTTCGGCGACCTCGCGGACAAGCCTCTCTCGGTTCCCGGCCCTCGCTCGTCGCGTGGGTTCGCTCTGTGCTGACCGCGCCGCAGCCTGCCGCCCGGCCCCACCAGCTCACGGGGGCGGCTGTTACACCGGTAGTACCGCTCGCCAGCCCCCTGGGGGCGTGTGCCGAGGGGCTGTGCGCGGGGAACCGTGGCCGGGGTGGGGAAGGGGCTGCGCGGTCACTGCGTCGGTGGGCATCATCACGGGCATGGACATCGGGGGGCGCCGCCAGCGGCGGGTGTGGTGGGCGGTGGGCTGGTGCGGCGGGGCCATGGTGGCGGCGAGCGCGGTCTACGCCGTCGTCCACATAGCCCGGGGCGGGCTCGGCTCATCGGACACCGCCGGCCTGCTGGGCCTGCCGCTGGGCACCGCCGCGCTGCTGGTCTCCGTGCTGGCGCTGCGCAGATACCCGGAGAGCAGCACCACCGATCTGGCCCGCGGCTGGGCCGCCGACCTCGCCACCCACGTCCAGGACGGTGAGGGCCGCGTCTACAACCAGCTGATCGGTGGCGACACCAAGCCGATCAACCTCGCCTTCACCCTCCAGCCCGGCCTCGGCCGCACCGCCACCGCACCCCTTGCTGGCCGCCTGCTGCCCATCCCAGACCCGCCCCCCACCCTGCTGCTCCCGGTCTCGCATCCGGCCGGGGTGCCGGACGTGGCCGCCTACTGGCGGCAGGTGAGGCCCCAGCGGCTGGTGGTCACCGGAGCAGCCGGGGCGGGCAAGACCGTTTTCGCCCTCGCCCTGATGCTGGCGCTGCTCAAGGACCGCACCGAAGGTGATCCGGTCCCCATCCGTATCCCGGTGGCGCTGTGGGATACCACCGGCACCCCCTTCGAGACCTTCGTCATGCGCCGCCTGATGGCGGCGTACGGCTTCGGGCGGGCGCAGGCGGCCGCCCTGATCCAACAAGGGCTGGTGTTGCCCGTGCTGGACGGCTTGGACGAGATGGACCCCACGCTGCCCGACGGCACCCCTGACCCGGACGCGCCCCGCGCCCGTGCCGCCATGGAACAACTCGACGGTCACCGGCTGCACGGGGACCCGGGGCCGGTGGTGCTGACCTGCCGTACCGCCCACCTGGATGCCCTGGCCGCCCGCGGTGCGCTGCGGGACGCCGCCCGGGTCAGCATCGCCCCGGTACCCCCGGCCGATGCTGCCGCCTACCTGACGGCCCGGGCCACCGACCCCGCCCGCTGGCGGCCGCTGACCGACCACGTGACCGCCTACCCCACCGGCGCCCTGGCGCGGTTGCTGTCCACGCCGTGGCGGCTGTGTCTGACCGCCACCGTCTACCACGAGGGCGGCAACCCCGGTGAACTCACCGACTGCAGCACCGAACAGGCTCTGGACGGGCACCTGCTGGCCCGCTTCATCCCCGCTGCCACCAGGCTGCATCCCCACCCCTGTGCCTACGGGCCGGAGCAGGTCCACCGGTGGCTCAACCACCTCACCGGTGCCCTCACGCCCACCGCCGAGGCGACCACTGGCACATCGGGACCGACCGCTGCCCGTACGGACCTGGTGCTGCACGACCTCTGGCCGCTGGCCGGCCGCACCCGCGTCCGCGTCATCGACGTCACTCTGACCGCCTGCGCCGTTCTTCTTGCCGCGGTCGTGTCCTATGTCGCTCTCCCGTCCGGGCTGGGCGAGGTGGCACTGGTCACGGTCGCGGTAGCCGTAGCGGTAGCACTCAGCAAGAGGCGTGAGCTCACGGTGAGTCGGATGCGGATTCCTGAGCCGGACGGTTTCCGCCCGGCGCTGGGGGCGGCCAGGCAGGCAGGCCTGACCAACGGATTGAAAGTCGCATGGTGGGTCGGGATCTCGACTGCAATCGCGGTGTTGCCTTCCGGGGCCGGGCTGTTCATCAGCCTCCTGGCTGTTCTCCTGCTTGGTTTCGTGATCGGGCTGCCGTTCGGGCTGGGACAGGGACTGGCGGTCGGGCTGGAGACCGGGCTGGGGGGCCCGCCCGCGAAGGAAGCACGTCCCTGGGAACTCCTACGAGACGATCTCGTACTACGCCTGGCAATCGGACTGATGGTCCCGCTGGTGGCCTTGACAGCAGCGCTTCTGCTGCTGCTCGGGCTGACACTCACGGAGACTCGCCCGACCTTGGAGCAGACCGCAGCCGGGCTGGCGATCGTCCTGGTACCGCCCATGACATTTGCGCTGGTGTTCACGCTGGTACGCGCCACAGTGCGCCGGTATCTGATATTCCTGCTGTGCTCCAGGGGCCGGTTGCCGTTCCGGCTGGTGGTGTTCCTGGACTGGGCGTGTGAAGCGGGACTGCTGCGCTACGCGGGCCCGGCTTACCAGTTCCGGCACCGGGAGCTCCAGCAGTGGCTGACTGTCCACTCCGAACCCGTAGAGCTTCCGCCCGGTCCGTGACCGCCCGGCATCTGGCGTGAACCGCCACTGCCGTCTCGGCGGCGGTGCCCGGCCGCGGGCCGGGCACGACCACGCGCAGACGCTGCACATGCCCCCCGGCACGCCTGCCACCGCCCGGCAAGAGAGGACAGCGGCACACCCGGCCCGCACTCCCACCCACGCGCCCTGCGCTGCCGACACCGGGCGCGGACTCACTCACCGTTCTTCCGCCCCCCCCGGCATCCTTCCACGTCCGGAGTGTCGGACCCTGGCCGTAGGGTGCGCGGCATGATCGGGAACGACGGGGCCTAGACCTTGCTCGGGCCGTTTGACCTGCGGTCCTGCAGGTTGGGTGAGACTGCCGCAGTTGCAGTGAGAACGCCTACTGCGGGGAGCTGCGAGAGCGCGCCGGAAGGTGATCATGGATGCAGCTCAGGGAATGCCTCCTCCCAGGCGTCCTTGATGACCCTGCTGATGAACTTGTGGAGCACTGGCCACAGTGCAAACAGGATGCCCTTGTTGAGAATGTGACAGAGGCCGTCATGCATGCCTTCGGCAAGCACTGTTCTGTACAGGCTCATGCGCTGGCGTGGCAGATCCAGATTTCGAGGGTTCGCAGTCCGGACCATGCAGCGGCAGCGTCACCATCCCGTGCTCGGGTCCGGTCAGCTCTTTGAGGCTGGAGGGCAGACGCCGCTCGTACCTTGTGCGCAGCAACGATGCCGTGGAGCTATGGTCGTTGCGCGCAATGGTCCATCTTGCTCGGTGCACTGGCTCCGGCCGCACAAGTCGCTGCGTCAGGCTGGCACGCTGGTTAGCAGGCTGGGGCGGCAGTTGGCGCGCGAGGCTCGGACGATCTCCAGCAACATAACCCTGTCAAGCTTGTTCTTCTGTGCCCTGTATGTCTCCTGGGCTTTCCCTCTAACGTAGCTCCCACCCAATCGGCGAAGGGGGAGCCATGCGGGGGCGCGGGATCAGCATCGTCGCGGTGGCCGCCTGCACGGTGGCCCTGGGGCTGTTCACCATCTGGGCCTCAGAGGAGGGCCCGCTGCGATGGTGGTGGACCGCGGGCTCGATTGCCACGGCCATCCTTCTCGGCGTTCTCGCGACGCCAACGTTGTTGCGCGCGCTGCTCCGCCGTAGTCCTGTGGACATGCACGTCGCGTTGCCGCAGATGACCTCGAATCGAGGCGGCGCGTGGTGGGCTCACCCCGTTCCCGTACGAGGCGCAATCCCAAGACGGTTCGCCGGTGGCTGCGCCGTTTCGACCGCTTCGGCCTGGACGGGCTGGAGGACCTGGGTGGACAGGGCCGGAAATGGCGGATCACCGAGGCGAGCGCTCAAGAATCATCGGTCTGGTTGCACAGCTGCCCCAGGCCGGCTGACCGTGCAGGCCGGCTGCGGCGGATGAGTCCGGGCCGCCGGAGTGGACTCTTGACGCACTGGCCGCCGAGGCCGGACAGATGGGCATCGAGGTCGGAAGAAGCCCCGCCTTCGCGGCCATGTCGTTCCTGCTGATCGTGATTCCCGGTCCCAGCGTGCTGTTCGTGATCGGGTGGGCGCCGGCGCAGGGACGTCGGGCCGCACTGACCGCGGTCGCGGGGAACACGCTCGGTTCTTGTCTTCACGGGGCTCAAGCTGGCGGGTGCCGCGTACCTCTGATTTTCCCGGCCGATCACGTGCGGGGGGTCTGGTGGAGGTTCGCTGTGCAGGAGTCGGTCTTGCTCCCGGTGATGCCGCCGCCGACGGTGAGCCGGTCGGCGATGGCCGGTGCTCACCCCTTGGCGGGGCCAGGACTGGCGCCCTGAACCAGTAGGCCTGCGCCGCACATGTACACGCCACAGATATCACCGCGTGCTGACAGCGCCCCGGCCCGGGCTCGGCACCCGTTGGGGCCGCGGCGGCTGTTACGCCCTTTCGGGTGATGGCTCGAGGTGCCGGAGACAGGGCAGCGGTCCGTGGAGGGGAGGGCCCATTGCACACCAAGGAACGGATGGGCGGCAAAGCCGCAATTCGTCATGGGTATGGCGTAAACGGAGCTTGCGTGCGTGAGGCGCAGACATATTCATGATTCGGTGTGTGCTTCATGTTTCCCCCGCCCCGTCTGTGCGCGGGTGGGCGGGGCGGTTGAGCACTGGCGCGTGTCGGGGCAGGAGGGCGCGGTTATCCTGCCTTGGCCACCTCGACGGTGACCTGGCGGTCGTAGAGGTCCTTGAGGACGGACTTCGGGGTGTGTTCGTCGACGATGACGAGGTCGAAGTCGGTGAGCGGGGCCAGGGCGTGCAGAGCACGGCGTTCGAACTTGGTGTGGTCGACGTAGAGGATCCGCTTGGCCGCGACATCCATCATCGCGCGTTTGAACGAGACGGTGTCCTGGGTCTGGTGGTAGCAGGTGCCGTTCGTGATGGCGGATGTCGAGAGAACTGTGAGGTCGACGGAGAGGCTGCGGATGGCATCGGCTGTCATGGTGCCGAGGAACGCGTCGCCGGCTTCGTGGTACATGCCGCCCAGACCGATGAGACGGATTCCGGGGGCGCCCTTGAGCTCACGGATTATGGGCAGGAAGTTGCTGATCACGGTAGCCGGGCCGGCGTCACGCAGCAGTCGGGCGAAGTGGATCCCGGTGGTGCTGTCGTCAAGCATGATCGCCTGCCCGGGTTCCACGTACTGCAGAGCGGCCCGGGCGATGGCGCGCTTGGCCGCGGCCTGGCTCTCGAGCCGCACGGTCACACTGCTCTCGAACAGTGCTGATGGCTCCACGCTTGCACCGCCGCGGGTCCGGCGTAGCAGCCCTTGGCGATCCATCGTGGTGACGTCTCGCAGGATGGTCATCACGCTGACGCCGAACTGCTCGGCCAAGTCCTCGTTACGCACCGAGCCCTGCTTGATGACCTGGGCGAGAATGCGCTGTCGGCGCTGCGACGGCCGTAGTGCCCCTTGGTCGTCGGACTCGTCCGGAACCACGGTGCCGTCGCTCTCACTCACTGGCATTGCCTCCTGTCAGGGCGCGCACACTGCTGTTCTGCGGTCATCAGCCTAAGTGGTTTCTCACCGAGCGTTGTGCGGGCCTGGCGAAGCAGCGCGGGAGGTGGGCAGAGGCCGGCTCTCCTGGTGGGTCGGGTTCCTTCTTGCCGCGTTCGGCATCGTGCCGTGGCCGAACAGGGCACCGTACTCATCGCGGCCCACGGGGGTGAACGCACGCCGCACGCTCGCCAGCGGCCGGCGTCCCTGGCCGGCCCGGTGCATGCACCGGGGGCCGTGGACATGACGCTCACGCGGATCGCCGCCGGCTTCTCGGCCATGCCTGCACCGTCGGCGTCGACCATGCGCCCGGCGCGAAGCGGCCCTCGACACCGGCAGCACCTCCGCCGGAGCCTGGCGCAGTCCGAAGCCGGCGTCTGCAGGCCGATCGGCTATGGCAGCGAGCGCTTTCCGGCGCAGTCCCGGCCTGAGGAGGTTCCCTCACGGCAGGACTCAGTCCAGGCCGTGGAAGGGGCGCGGTATGCCGGGGCCGTCGGTGATGTCGGCCCGGTGCGGAGCTTGCGGGCCGGGTTGTCCGCGCGGAGCGTGTCTGGTCCTGCGCACGCTGTGCCAGCCGGCCCTGCCGTAGCTCGGCGACGTTGGCGAAGGCCGGGCTGAACAGTACGGCCAGTGTGCCGCGGTGCGTGAAGAGGTGTGTGACCTGCGTGCGGTCTTGGTGGGGCACAGTGCCCAGGTGTGGTCCTCGATGAAACCGGGCACCTCCCAGCGGGCCGCGATCAGAGTGTCGCTCACGCGGAGGTACTCGAAAAATCCCGTCAGGGCGCCGCGAGTCCAGAGCAGGTATCGGTGCCCGACGGCTGCGAACGTCGGTGCCGTCACGTCCAGGAATGCGGGGTTCCAGGCGGCCGGCGCCGATGGCTCCAGCAGGATCTGCCGGACGGCCGGCAGAGGAGCGTCGACCACGATCTGTGAACGGAGAGTGGTCATCGGTCAGCACCTCACTCCTCCGTCGACGCTGATGACGGTGCCGTTGATGTGGTCGGCGGTGGGGCCGGCGAGGAAGGCGATGGTGTCCGCGACCTGCCGGCCCTTGCCGATCCCCAGCAGGGCTTTGTGCCTCATGCGATTGAGGTGGTCGGGGGGCACCGTCGTGCCCAGTCCCGTGTTCGGGATCCCCGGGGCCAGGACCACCGAGCGGACGTTGTAGGCGGCGTACTCCTGGGCGACGGACACGGCGAGGCCGTGCAGCCCGGCCTTCGAGGACGCGTAGGCGGCCTGGCCGACGTTGCCGAACATGGCGGCGATCGAGGACACGTAGACGATCCGCCCGTAGCGGCCCCGCATCATGAGCCTCAGCGCATGTCTGGTGACGAGGAAGGCACCGCGCAGGTCGGTCTGGTGGACTGCGTCCCAGACCTCCACGGCATGCGGACCAGAGGCTGGTCGCGGGTGATGGCGGCGTTGTGGATCAGGACGTTCAGCCGGCCGAACTGCTGGGACGCGGCTACGAGAGCGACGGCGGCCTCCTCCTCGGCGACGTCGCCGGCGACGAGCCGAAGCCGGTCGCCGAACCTGTCGGCGAGCGCTGCCAGGCCCTCTGAGGGGCAGCGGTGGTCGGCGACCACGTGGGCGCCCTGCTTGAGCAGGATCTGCGTGGTCGGCAGCCCCAGGCCGCGCCCGGCGCCGGTGAGGACGACGACACGTCCCTCCAAGGTGCTCGAAGTGTCGGCTGGGTGCTCGACGGGTTCGGGGCTGCTGGTCATGAAGGGCCTTCCGGTGGGGGAGCCGAGTCCTGGACATGGTGGGCGCCTGGGCGAAGAGGAGGTCGCTGAGCAGGGCGATGCGTTCCTGATCGAACGGGCGGATGCTGCGCAGCTTCGCGAAGCGCAGGTTGGCCGGTTGGGGTCCGGGCTCCGCCACGAGCAGGGGTGGCAGGAGAAGGCCATGGCGCTGGGAGAGGAGGCGGTCGGCGTCCCGCAGGAACCGCAGTCCCCGCTGTCGGAGGTGGTCCGGCAGCCAGTCGAGGGCGGTCAGATGCAGATCGCTCAGCACACCGTCGGTGATGATCGTCAACCGGGCGGCCGCTCTCTCGGGGATGCGGGACGCTTCGCCGGTGAACAGGGGGGACAGCGGTCGTTTCCTGGTCCGGCAGGATCAGGGTGTTGCCGCCGACGGCGAGGTGGCCGAGCACCGCTGTGGCCTGCTCGGGAGAGGGCCAGGCCCCGGTGGGGGTGCTGTGGACCGTGTCAGGGGGACCAGACGAGCCGGCGGGATGCCAGCAGATGCCGGCGGCCCAGCGGGCAGTCGCCCATGGAGTGGTCGAGGCCGGTGTGGACGACGCGCTGGGCCCTGCGGCGCAGTTTCAAGGTCGGTGCCCGGCGGCGCGGCGGCGCGGCGTCCATCGTGCGGAGCTCGGGGAGCCGGGCCCGTGCGACGTGGGCGTCGATGCCGGTTGAGCAGGCCAGGTCGGCGAAGCCGGGCAGGAGCCGGGCCGGACGCATTCGGCAGGCTGCCGGCTGGGTGCCGACACGGCTGATTACCGCGGGCTCTGCCAGGTCGGCCCCTCCCTGTGTCGGCTGTCGGCCGCGCTCAGATGTGGGGTTTCGCGCGGACTCGACCAGAGGCTCTTGGGCCGCCTGGCCGGGGCCTGCGACCCGTTGTGGCCGGCGAAGCCCGAGGTCTGGCTCCGGCGGCGGTCCAGACACGACGCACGCGGCGGCCCGGCAGGGCAGGCTTGATCCTTTGGGCCGCGTGCGCTGGACGCGGCCCATGCCCGCCGGGGTCACCGGCATCCCGGTCCGTACTGTGAAGCGGAAGGCTCCGTTCTTGAAGGGGAGGAGCGGACATCCGAGGCCGCGGGTGTCTTCGGGGTGGACCACGGGCGTGCCGGCGCCGAAGAACATGCGACCCATCGAGGCGGGCAGTTCCCGGCCGGGCTGGTCGCGGTCGACGGGTAAGCCCTCTGCCGGCGGTGTCCACCTGCCGCGCAGGAGGTCCAGCAGCGCGCCGGTCACGAGGGGGCCGGCGAAACCGTTGTGGTTGTGCTCCAGCACGAAGGGCCCGTCGGCCGGCACGTGGTGGCCGCCTTCGGGACCGGTGAGGCGCCGGTGTACGGCTGCCGGACGGGTGTCGGCAGTCGTGGCACCGGATGTCAGCCGTCCGGTCCGGTTCACTTCGCCTGCACGTTCTCGAAGGCGGCGGCGTACTCCCGCAGCTTCTCGATGCTGGTGAGGACCAGGCCTTCGGCCTCGGCGAACTCGATCAGTTGTGGGAGACGGGCCATCGTGCCGTCCTCCAGGATGATTTCGACGATCACGCCTGCCGGGGCGAGCCCCGCGAAGCGCGCCAGGTCGACAGCCGCCTCGGTGTGACCCGGGCGCTCCAGGATGCCGCCGGGGCGGGCGACCAGCGGGAAGATGTGGCCGGGCCGGCGAAGGTCCGCACCGGTGCCGTTGAGGACCAGCTCGATGGTCCTGGCGCGGTCCGGCGCGGAGATGCCGGTGGTGACGCCGTGCTCGGGGCAGGCGTCGACACTGACGGTGAAGGCGGTGCCGTTGGGGTCTTCGTTGCGGTCGACCATCGGGGGGAGTCGCAGTTCTGCGGCGCGCTCCTTGGTGAGGGACAGGCAGACCAGCCCGCGGCCGCGAGTGATCATGTAGTTGACGGCGGTGGCGTCGGCGTGTTCGGCCGCGATGATCAGATCGCCCTCGTTCTCTCTGTTCTCGTCGTCCACGACGGTGATCGTCTCGCCGCGGGCGATTGCTGCGATGGCGGCCTCGGCCTCGTCGAGAACGAACGGTTCGATGTCCGGAGTCTGCACGGGCACGCGCGTTCCTTTCGACAGGAGGATGTGGGCGAAACGAGTGTCTCGGAGGGTCGTGGCGCCGTGCTTCTCGTCGTCGCCGACGGCGGCCCTCCGCGGGGAGGCCGGACGCCGTCCGGTCGGGGACGGTCGGTCCGCGCGGAGGGCCGCGTCTGCGGGAAGGGCTGTCAGCCGGCGGCCAGTTGGGCCCGGGCGGCCTCGGTGACTCCTTCGGTGGTGATGCCGAATTCGGTGAGCAGAACATCCATCGGAGCGGATTCCCCGAAGGAACGGAGCCCGACCACGGCGCCGTCCCGGCCGACATACCGCTCCCACCCGAAGGGGGATCCCAACTCCACGGCCACGCGCGCGGTCACCTCCGGAGGCAGCACCTCGTCGCGGTACGCGGCGGACTGGCGCTCGAACAGTTCCCAGCACGGCAGGCTCACCACGCGGGCAGGGACGCCGTCGGCGGCAAGCTTGTGGAACGCCTCCAGGGCGAGGTGCACCTCACTTCCCGTGGCGATCAGCAGCACCTTTGGGGGTTCGCCGTCGGCCGGGTCGGCGAGCACGTAGCCGCCCCGGGCCAGACCGGACGCCGGGCCGTACCTCGTCCGGTCGAGGGTGGGCAGGGACTGGCGGGTGAGCGCCAGTGCGGCCGGGTGTCCGGCCTGTGCCAGTACCCGCCAGGTCTCGGCCGTCTCGTTGGCATCACAGGGCCGGAAGACGTCCAGGCCGGGCATCGCGCGCAGCGAGGCAAGGTGCTCGATCGGCTGGTGGGTGGGTCCGTCCTCACCGACCGCGATGGAATCGTGGGTGAAGACGTGTACGACCGGCAGCTTCATGAGGGCGGACAGCCGCAGCGCTCCGCGGGCGAAGTCGGAGAAGACGAGGAACGTCGACCAGTAGGCGCGCAGCCCCGACAGCGCGAGGCCGCCCGTGACTGCGGCGGCGGCGAACTCCCGGACGCCGAAGTGGAGGTTGCGGCCCTGCGGATGGTCCGCCGCGCAGTCCCCGGCGCCCTCGAAGGTCAGCCTCGTCCTGGTCGAGGGCGCGAGGTCCGCCGAACCGCCCAGCAGCCACGGCACGTTGCGGGCCACCGCGTTGAGCACTTGCCCGGAGGAGTCACGGCTGGCCAGGCCCTTGGGGTCGGCGGGGAAGACGGGGATGTCCCGCTCCCAGTCGGCGGGCAGCTCCCCGCGCTGTATCAGGCGCAGTTCCTCCGCAAGCTCCGGGAACTGCTGCGCGTACTTCTGTAGCTGCCGTTCCCAGGCCCCGCGCAGTGCCCGTCCGCGCTCGCCGATACCGGCCGCCATGTGTGCATACGCCTCGTCGGGCACCAGGAAGCGGGAGTCCTCGGGCCAGCCGTAGAACCGCTTGGCGCCGGCGACTTCGTCTTCGCCGAGAGGTTCGCCGTGAGCTGCGGCCGTGCCCTGTTTGGTGGGGGCGCCGTAGCCGATGCTGCTCTCGACGATGATCAGGGTGGGCTGGGTGTGCTCGGTGCGGAATTCCTCGAGCGCGCGGTTGATCGACGTGCGGTCGTTGGCGTCGGTGACGCGGGTGACCTGCCAGCCGTAGGCGCGGAAGCGGGCGGCGACGTCCTCGGTGAAGGCCAGGCTCGTGCTGCCCTCGATGCTGATCTGGTTGCTGTCGTAGATCCAGCAGAGACCGGCCAGCTTCAGGTGCCCGGCGAGCGAAGCGGCTTCGGCGGTGACCCCTTCCATCAGATCGCCGTCTCCGCACAGCGCATACGTGTCGTATCCGAACAGCTCGTATCCGGTGCGGTTGTAGCGTGCCGCGAGCCAGCGGGCGGCGATGGCCATCCCGACGGTCGCGGCGGCACCGGTGCCCAGCGGGCCGGTGGTCGCCTCGACGCCGGTGGTCAGGCCGTACTCGGGATGTCCGGCACACCGGGAGTCCAGCTGCCGGAAGCGGCGGAGGTCTTCGAGCGTCACGGCTGGGCGCCCGGAGGGTTTTCCGTCGGCATCGGCCTCTGTGACCTGGGCCAGGTGGAGCAGCGCGTACAGCAGTGCCGAGCCGTGGCCGCCGGAGAGGACGAACCGGTCGCGGTTCGGCCACAGCGGCGCGGCGGGGTCGTAGCGCAGGAAGCGGTGCCAGAGGGTGTGGGCGGTGGGGGCGAGCGCCATCGGGGCACCCGGGTGGCCGGAGTTCGCGGCCTGCACCGCGTCCATGGCCAGGGTGCGCAGAGTGGTGACGCACAGGTCGTCGAGGGAGTGGCTGTCGGCGTGCGGTTCAGGCACCGGGGATCACCTCGGCTGCGAGCGCGGCGCGGATGTCGGTGGTCAGCTGTTGCCAGGAGTCCTGGAAGCGGGCGATGCCGTCGGTCTCCAGCTCTTCCGTGATCGTGGTGAGGTCGATGCCCAGCGCGGCGAGCGCGTCGAGGATGCTGCGCGACTGCTCGTAGCGGGCGCGCACGGTGTCGCCGCGCGGCTCGCCGTGGTCGATGACGGCGTTCAGCGTGGCGGCGGGCATGGTGTTGACGGTGTCAGGCGCGATGAGTTCGACGACATAGCGGGTGTCGTCGAACGCGGGGTCCTTCACCCCTGTCGATGCCCACAACGGGCGCTGCGGTTGGGCTCCGAGCGCGGTGAGCGCCTGCCAGCGCGGCCCGGAGCGGACCTGCTCGTGGAGTTCGTAGGCGAGGCGTGCGTTGGCGATCGCGACCCGTCCGCGCACCGCGCGTGCCTGCGCGGTGTCCCGCTTGTCGAGGCGGGCGTCGACGGCGGCGTCGACACGGGAGACGAAGAACGAGGCCACGGAGGCGATGCGGGAGACATCGAGGCCTGCCTGCGCGGCGCGTTCCAGTCCGTCCAGGTGCGCCTCCAGCACCTGCCGGTAGCGGGCGAGTCCGAAGATCAGGGTGACGTTGACGCTGATGCCCTCGGCCAGGCAGTCGGCCGCGGCGGACAGGCCCGCGTCCGTGGCCGGGATCTTGATCAGGACGTTGCGGCGATCGACCAGCCAGTGCAGCAGCCGGGCCTCGGCCAGCGTGCCCGCAGCATCGTGCGCGAGTCCGGGAGCGACCTCGATGGAGACCATGCCGTCCATTCCACCGGAGGCGTCGTGGACTCGACGCAGGAGGTCAGCGGCGCGCCGCACGTCGGCGCAGGTGAGCAGACGCAGGGCGTCAGCGGGAGGCGTGCCGAGCCGGGCGAGGCCGGCCAACTGGCTGTCGTAGGCGCTGCTGGTGGTGATGGCCTGCTGGAAGATCGTGGGGTTGGTGGTCACACCGGTGATCAGGCCTTCGCGTACCTGCCGTGCCAACTCGCCGGAGTCGAGGCGGTCGCGGCTGAGATCGTCCAGCCAGACGGCGGTCCCCGCGTCGTTGAGCCGACGCAGTGTGTCGTTCAAGGGTGCTCCAGTGAAAGGGATGTCGGCATTGCCCCGGGGAGTGAGGCCGGGGAATGTCGGAGGGAGGCCGGCACACGGCCTCCCTCCCTGCGGCCTACTTCTCGTTGGCCAGGTCTCCGCTGGCCAGGTTGGCGTCGACCAGGGCGGGAAGCCGCTTCAGGAAGGCGTCCTTGCCGGTCACCACATGGTCGAGATAGGTGTTGACGTTGTCCTTCGTGATCGGCGGCATGACGTACGAGTACTTCTCGTTCACCGGCTTCTTCTCGACGATGCGCTGGGCCACCGCCAGGCCTTCCGCGAGCTCGACCCGGCCGTGCTGCAGTGACGAACCTATGAACTCGCCGCTCCGGACCGCGCGCAGGCCGTCCTCGATCCCGTCGATGCCGACGACCGGCAGCGACTTGGCGCCGCCCTCCTTCAGCGCCTGTACGGCGCCGAGACCCATGTCGTCGTTCTCGGAGACGACACCGTCGAGCTGCCCGCCGAAGCTGGACATCCAGTTCTTGACCTTGTCGACGGCCTGGTCCCGGTCCCAGTTGGCGGTGTCCTTGGCCAGCACCTTGATGCCGGGGTACTTCTTCAGCACGTTGTTGATGCCGCGCGAACGGTTCAACTCGGGAGAGGAGCCGAGCGGACCCTGCAGGATCACCACGTTGCCCTTGCCGCCGAGCTTGTCGGCCATCATCTGCATTTCCTGCTCGCCTGCCTTGACGTCGTCAGGCAGCACGGTGGCGGCCAGCCCCGAGGAGTTGGTGAGCGTGGTGTTCACCGCGACCACGGGGATGTTCTTCGCCTTGGCCTCGGCGATCTGCGGAGCCAGGGAGTCGGCCTCGACCGGCACGATGACCAGTGCGTCCACGCCGGAGTTGACCAGCTGATCCACCTGGTTGGCCTGCGTGCTGACATCGCCGCCGGCCGAGTTCCACACCAGCTCGATGTTGTGGGCCTTGGCGTAGGCCTCCATGCCCTCCTTGCCTTGCGTGATGAAGGACGACATGTCGTAGACGGTGACGCCGACCCGGATCTTGTCGGCGCCGGTGTCGCCGGCCCCGCACGCGGCCGTCGTCGCCAAAAGCGCCATGGCGCACGCGGCGGATCCCGCCAGCCGCAGGGTTCGTCTGGTCATGAGAGTCTTGCCTTTCTGATCTGAAACGCAGTGTGTTGGCGGCTCTGATGCACGGGTTTCAGCGGCGTTTGTTGTTCGCCCACACGTCGACGGAGACGGCAGCGACGATGAGCACGCCCTTGATGACCTTCTGCCAGTAGGCAGGCACCACGAGAATGTCGAGACCGTTGTTCAGGGTCTGCATGAGGAAGAGGCCCAGGACGGTGCCCCAGATCGTGCCGCGGCCGCCCATGAGGCTGGCGCCGCCGATGACGACTGCAGCGATGGCGTCCAGTTCGTATCCCGAGCCCAGGGTCGGCGGACCGGACAGCACGCGCGAGGCGAGCATCACGCCGGACAGACCTGCGAGCAGGCCGCTGAGGGCGTAGACGCTGAACAGCACGCGGTGCGCCTTGACACCGGCGAGTTCGGCCGCGACCCGGTTGCCGCCGACCGCGTAGACCCGCATGCCGTACGAGGTGAAGCGCATGATCACGGCGAGGACGACGATCCCGACGATCATCACGAGCACGGGCAGTTGAAGGCCCAGGACCTTGGTACCGGCGATCTCATTGAAGTTCGCGGGCAGCCCGTTGATGGGAGCGCCGTCACCGATGACGTAGGCCATGCCGGATGCCGCAGTGAGCATGCCCAGCGTGGCCACGAACGGTGGCACGTTCACCCAGGCCACCAGCGCCCCGTTGATCGCGCCGGCGACGAGACCGACGACCAGACCGACCAGCAGGGCCGTGAACAGCCGTTCCGGATGTCCCTTCACGACCGACGCGGAGGCCATGGCACTGACGGCGATCACGCTGCCCACGGACAGGTCGATACCGCCGGTCAGGATGACCAGGGTCTGGCCGACCGCGATGAGCGCGAAGGGTGCCGCGGCGATGGTGATCGTCTCGAAGTTGTCCGGTGTCGCGAACCGGGCGCTGCGATAGCTGAAGTACAGGACGACCAGCAGCATCACGATGATCATCGAATGGCTGAGGGTGAACTCCCGCAGCCGCGCCGCGTTGAACCGGCTGGACGTGGTGGAGGCGTCGGCGGAGGCGGGCGCAGATGCGGTGGGCGGAGACTGTTGCGTGATCATGATGCGTCGTCCCGGGGGAGCGGAGTGGTGGTGGAAGGCTCGCCGTCGAGTCCGGCGGCGAGGCGGAAGATGCGGCTCTGGGCGTCGGGGGAGGACAGTTCGGCTCGCTCCAGGCTGCCCGCGACGGAGCCGTCGCGGATCACGTGCACGCGGTGGGCGAGCCCGAGGATCTCGGCCATGTCCGAGGACGCCATGACCACGGCCATACCGGAGGCGGCGAGGTCGGTGACGATGCGGTAGATCTCGCTGCGTGCGCCGACGTCGACGCCGCGGGTCGGCTCGTCGAGCAGCAGGACCTTGACGTGTCCGGTCAGCCACCGGGCGAGGACGACCTTTTGCTGGTTGCCTCCGGACAGGGTGCCGACTTGCTGGCGCAGGCCCTTGCTGCGCAAGTGCACAGAGGCCATCGCGGTGTCCACGGCGGCTGTGCGCGCGCTGCCCCGCAGCCAGCCGGCGAGACTGAAATCCGGCAGGCGCGGGAGCGTGCCGTTGTCCAGCACACTCATTCCGAGGACCAGACCTGCGCCCTTGCGGTCCTCGGGGACGAAGGCCATGCCTGCGCCGATCGAGGCCGCGGCGGAGTGACGCCGTACCGGAGTACCGGACACCGTGATCTCACCGGCGGTGCTGGCCCGCGCACCGAACAAGGCCTCGAGGAACTCCGTACGTCCTGCACCGACCAGACCGGCGAGACCGACGATCTCGCCGGCCCGGACCTCCAGGTCGACCGGCTTCGGACAGCCCGCCGTGTGCAGGCCGCGGACCTGGAGGGCGATATCGGTGCCGGGCGTGGGCAGAACGGGGAACAAGTCCTCGAGATCCCGGCCGATCATTGCGTGGACGATCTCGTCGTCCGTGATCTCGGCGCTGGGCCTGTCCTCGACGAGCGCGCCGTCCCGCAGCACCACCACTCGGTCGGCGAGGGCCCGGATCTCCTCCATCTTGTGGGTGGTGTAGAGCATGGCGACGCCGCGCTCGCGCAGCTTGTCGACCACGCCGTACAGCCGCTCCACCTCATGCCCGGAGATCGCGGAGGTCGGCTCGTCCAGCAGTACCACCGACGCGCCCCACGATGTGGTCTTGGTGATCTCGACGATCTGCTGCAGGGCCACGGTGAGCCGTCGCATCGGCGCATGGGGGTCGATGTCGACGCCGAACACCTCGAGCATCTCGCGTGCCTGGGCTGCCATCCGGCGGCGGTCGAGCAGGCCCGAGCGGCGCTTGAGCTCCCGGCCGGCGAAGAGGTTCTCGTACACCGTCATGTCGAGGATCGGGGCCAGTTCCTGCGGCACGATCCCGACGCCGAGCTCACGGGCTGTCCGCGCGTCCGCGAGGCGCAGCACTTCGCCGCCCACGAGGACATCTCCGGTGTCGGGCCGGACCTGACCGGACACGATCTTCATCAGTGTCGATTTGCCGGCGCCGTTTTCACCGGCCAGCGCCGTCACGGTGCCGGGTGCCAGGTTCAGGGACACCCCGCGCAGGACGGGGATCCCTCCGAAGGCCTTGGCCAGGCCCCGGCACTCGAGGGCCGAATTCGTCATGGTGCCTTCCGCTGTCGGGCTGTCGTGCGTCTCGCGCGGCGCGGCCGTACCGGTCAATCCGGTCATCGGCGTGCCCCCTTGTTTCCGTCGGCGGCCTGGCTGCCAGTACGGGAGCCCTGGCCCTGAATGCCGGGCACGGCTCAACGCCCCGCCGCAGAGCGCGCCGGCAGGGCCGCTCGGGCGAGTGCTCGTGCCAGTTCCCCAGGACCGGCGTACGGCTCCTGCCCGCCGAGCAGATCGGCGATCTGCCGCAGTAGAGGCAGCCCGGACCAACCGCTCAGCCCGCCGAACCGGATCAGCTGGTCGACGAGTTCACGGGCGAGGCGCGCGGCGGCGACCCCCTCCACGGTCTGGCCCGCGGCCTGCATGGCCCGCAGTGCCTCGTCCGGGGTTTCACCGGCACCGATACGGGCGCCGTAGACGCGGTTGCGACCGGACAGGGCGGTGACCTCCAGGTCACCGACGCCGGCGAGTCCCGTCACGGTCTCGGGACGGCCGCCGAGCAGTCCGGCCAGCCGGACCATCTCGGTGACGGCCCGGGCGAACGCCGCGGCCTGCAGGTCGTGATAGGGCTCACCGCCGTGCTCCACGAGTCCCTGGCAGATGCCGAGCGCGATCGCGTAGACGTTCTTCAGCGCGGCGGACACCTCGACGCCGGTCAGGTCGTCGCTCTCCTCGACCGCGTAGGCCTCGGTGGCGAACAGGCTGCGGGAGCGCCCGGTGACGCCGGGAGTGCCGCAGGCGTGCACGGATGCGGTGGGTCTGCGGGCGGCGACCTCGTTGGCCTTGCACGGGCCGCCGATGGCGACCAGCGGCAGGTCGAGGCTGCCGTCCGGTGCGCTCTCGCGCAGCACGCTGGTCACCGCGTCGGGAAGCGTGACGATACGGTCGTCGAGCCGGACGAACCCCTTGGTGGTGATGGCCAGGACCTGCCCGGGGCGCAGATGCCCGGCGGCCTTGCGCAGCACGTCCACCAGGCCGTCGGAGCTGACGGACAGCACCACGTACGTGGCCCCGTTGAGGGCTTGCGCCAGCTGGCCGCTGCGATAGGTCTTCACCCGCGGGTCGAGCGGGACCCCGGTGCGCGGGTGGGGACGCCCCTGGCCGACGGCGTCGAGCAGCTCGTCGTCGAGCCAGGTGCCCCACAGCCGGACCTCGTGACCGTTGTCGGCGGCCGGTGCGGCGAGTGCGCTGCCCATCGCCCCCGCACCGAGGATGGTGATCGTCTCGGCGCGACGGCTCATGCGGACTTCTCCTCGTACGCGGCGAGCTGGCGCTGCTCGACTTCGTGGATCTTGCGGACCTTGGGCAGGGAACGGCCACCGGCGAACTCCGAGGCGATCCAGTGGTCGAGGCAGATCTTGGCGTGCTCGATGCCGAGCGTGCGGGCGCCGAAGCAGGCGATCTGCGCGTCGTTGGACTTGCGGGCCCGCTCGGCGCTGTAGGCATCGGCGATCTGCGCGGCGCGCACTCCGGCCACCTTGTTGGCGGTGATCGCCACACCGATACCGGTGCCGCACACGAGGACAGCGCGCTCGTGCTCACCGCCGGCGACGGCCAGGGCGACGCGCTCGGCGACGTCCGGGTAGTCCTCCTGCTCGCCCGAGCCGAAGTCCTTCACCTCATGTCCCTGTGCGATCAGGTGCTCGCGCAGGGCCTCCTTCATCGCTGCGCCGGCATCGTCCGAGCCGATGGCGATGGTACTCATGACGTTCTCCAGTAAGTGGTGCAGAAAGTGGGCGAAGTGGCGTATGCCGACCGCCGGTTCGGTGAAACGGCGGGGTGGGGGCCTGGGCGGCTGCGCCACCGGTTCACCGAACCGGTGGCATGGGGGCCTAGGCCTTGCCGCCGGCCGCGTCGGAGGCGGCGAGCAGCGGCGGGAAGAGGTCCTTCAGCGCCGGGTAGATGCGGCGGTAGACCTGGTACAGGTCCTCGTAGCGGGAGCGGGTGACCGAGTCGGGGTCGACGGTGGCCTTGGCACGGGCCATGCGGGCCGCCGTCTCGCGGATGTCGTCGACACCGCCGAGGCCGACGGCGGCCGCGGCGAGGACTGCCGCACCGAGTGCGGTGGTCTCCGTCTCGGCACACACGGTGACGGGGCGCCCGGTGGCGTCGGCGACGATCTGTGTCCACAGCCGGCTGCGCGAGCCGCCGCCCATCACCAGATAGCGTTCGATGGGGATGCCGGTGTCGTCGGCGACGCCGTCGGTGGTGAGCCTCAGCTCGAAGGCGACCCCTTCGAGCAGGGCCCGGTACAGGTGCTGCCTGCCGTGGAACCCCGACCAGCCGATGATCGCGCCCCGGGCGTTGGGATCCCAGTACGGGGTCTGCGCCGCGTTGAGATACGGCAGCGCCATCAACCCGTCCGCGCCGGGCGGGATCTTCGCGGCGGCCGCCTCCATGACCTCCTCGCCCGACAGCCCAAGCTCCAAGCCGGCCGGTACGCCGAACTTGTCCATGAACCAGCTGATCAGATAGCTGCCGGCCGACAGCAGGGTCTCCAGCGTGTAGGTGCCGGGGACCGGGCCGCCCAGCGTGCGGTAGGCGCGGGACCAGCGGTAGCTCTCCGACCAGGTACCGGCGGCCAGGGCGGTGCCCATGTTCGCGTACATCAGGCCCGGACCGGTGACGCCTGCGCCGAGACCGGCGCACTGCCCGTCACCCGCGCCCGCCACGACCGGGACGCCCGCAGGAAGGCCCAGCTCCTCGGCGACGTCGCGGCCCACTTCGCCCAGTACGGCACCGGGGGGCACGAGTTCGGGCAGTTGTTCCTCGGTCAGGCCGACGATGTCGAGCAGCTGCCGCGACCAGGTGAAGGAGGCCATGTCGACCAGCCCGAGCGGGTCGGCCGAGGCCCAGCTTGTGCGCCACTCGCCGGTCAGCTTGTTGGCCAGGTAGCAGGCGACGTCCACCACCCGTGCGCTGCTGCGCAGGGTGTCCGGCTCGTTCTCCCGCAGCCAGATCAGCTTGTAGAACGCAGGGGTGACGTCCGGCGGTTTCCCGGACAGCTCGTGCACCGACCTGCTGCCGTGCTCGGCGATCTGCTTGCCGGCCCGGCCGTCCAGCCACAGGATCGCCGGACGCAGTTCGTTGCCGTTGCGGTCCAGACAGACGAAGCTCTCACGCTGGTGGGTGATGCCGATGGCGGCGATCCGCGTGGCATCGACCCGGGAGACCGCCTCGCGCAGCGCGCCGCGCGCGGAGTTCCACCAGTCCCGGGCGTTCTGCTCGTGCCACCCGGGGTGCGGGCGCTGCAGCGGGAACGTACGGCGCCCCTCACTGACGGCATGGCCGGCCTCGTCGAACACGACGGCCTTGGTCGCGGTCGTGGAACTGTCGATGCCGATGACGTACCTGCTACTGCTGCTGTGCTCCATGTGCCCTCCTCTCCTCCTCGGTCGGGGCGGCCGGTCCGGCTGCCGTCGCTGACGGTGTGCGGCAGGTGTCACGTCCTGCCTCGCGGGTGGTGTCCATGCCGCTCACCCCGTACGCGCAGGCTGCGGGCCGCCGAAGCCGGGCGCACGTATCCGCGCGGCGTCGGCGCGTCGGTCGTCGGGTTGACGGCCTGCCTCCCGCTCGGCCTCGACCCTGGACCGATACCGGTAGATCTCCTCGTCAACCCTGGCGTGATCCCAGCCGAGCGGGGCTGCCACCAGAGGGGCGGCCTCCTCGGCCGCTGCCAGGCCCCGGTCCTCGGTCTCCATGAAGATGTGGGTACGCCGGGTCAGGACGTCATCGAGGTGAAGCGCGCCCTCGTGAGTGGCGGCGTACACGATCTCGCCACCGAGATATCCGGGCGCGCCGCGCAGCGGCGCGCCGAGAGCACGGTTCGCGGCGATCAGATCCAGCACTTCCGTGGCGAGCGTGCCGTAACGGTCCGCGAGCCGCTGCACCCATTCGGGGCTCAGCCCGTACCGCTTGGCCAGTACTGCCTTACGCCAGACCAGGCTGTGATAACCCTCGGCACCGGCCAGCGGTACCTCCTTCGTGGAGGAAGCCGGAACGCTGTGAGGCAGTCCGCTTACGGCGGCGTCGATGACGTCCTTGGCCATCACGCGGTAGGTGGTGAACTTGCCGCCCGCTACAGCGACAAGACCCGGCTGAAGACGCGCTACCACATGCTCCCGGGAGAGCTTGGCCGTCTGCTCCGCCTCACCGGACACCAGCGGACGCAGTCCCGCGTACACGCCCAGGATGTCGCCTCGTGTGAGAGGGGAGGCGAGCACGGAGTTGACGTGTTCCAGCAGATAGTCGATGTCGCCGGAGCTGACCGCGGGGTGCTCCTTGTCGTACGTCCAGTCGGTGTCCGTCGTACCGACGAGCCAGTGCTCCTCGCCCCAGGGAATGACGAACAGCACGCTCTTCTCGGTGCGCAGAATCAGGCCCGAGGACATTGCGATTCGGGAGCGCGGGACCAGCAGGTGCACTCCCTTGGACGCCCGCACCCGCAGCGAGCCGCTCGCGTCGGCATGCTGCTGCATTTCATCGGTCCATACGCCGGTCGCATTGACCACCGTGCGGGCGCGGACGGTGCGTTCACGTCCGGTCTCGACGTCCTGGACGACGGCGCCCACCACACGGCCCTCTTTGCGTACGAAGGAGGAGACCCGGGCCCGGCTGGCGCACAGCGCACCGTAGGAGGCGGCAGTGCGGACCAGGGCGAAGGTGAAGCGGGCGTCGTCAACCTGCGCGTCCCAGTAGCGAATCGCCCCCACCAGAGCGGAGGGCTTGAGCGCCGGCGCCTCGGTGAGTGCCGTGCGCTTGGTCATGTGCCGATGAGCCGGCACCCCGCGTGGCAGGGCAGAGGTCATGCCCATGGTGTCGTACAGCAGCATCCCGACTCCGGCGTACGGCCGCTCCCAGATCCGGCGGGTCAGCGGGTAGAGGAACGACACGGGCCGGACCAGGTGCGGGGCGATCCGCTGGAGCAGCAGGGCACGTTCCCTCAGAGCCTCGGAGACCAGCTTGAAGTCGAGCATCTCCAGGTAGCGCAGGCCGCCGTGGATGAGCTTGCTCGATCGGCTCGATGTTCCGCTGGCCCAGTCCCTCGCTTCGACCAGCGCGACCGACAGCCCGCGGGTCGCCGCGTCGAGGGCGGCGCCCGCTCCGACCACGCCACCTCCGACGACGAGGACGTCGACCTCGGCGGCTGCCATTTCATCGAGCGCGTGCTCACGTGCCGAAGGGGAAAGTGCCACCTCACGCACGACCTCAGCTCCTCTCGATTGCATCGGAACCTGGCGCATGCGGTTGACCGTGACCCGGAGTTCTCGATGTGGGGGTGTGCGGGGCGCAGCCCGCACGGCTGTGATGGACGCGGACGGAATGCACGAACGCACGTCCGACGGTGGTGTCCGCGCCCGGCACCGGGGGGCGATGGCCATCGGCGGTGGCCATCATCAAGGTCGGGTGCGCTGCCCGGCGGTAACACATCTCGCCGTACCTGACAGATTCCGCGTTCGTTTCCACGATCTCCCTGTCCTAATACACATGTGAACTGTTTGTTTCCGCATAACCAATGTTGGATCATGAAGCGCTCGGAGAGCCGGGTGTCAGGTCTCTCCGTCTGCCGCACCCGCCGGCTCGCATGAGCGGAGGTGGACAGGTTTCTGGCCTGCCGGGCGCCGGTGACTACCGCAGCAGTGCCCATGCGCACGTGCCGAAGGGTGTCCGGAGCACTCCGAACCGGTGTGCCAGAGCGCCCACCAGTGCCAGCCCGCGGCCGCTCTCGGTGATGTCGTCGTCGGTGCAGGAAACGCTGGGCTCCCGCCATGTTCCGCTGTCGATCACCTCGACACGTACGTGTGACCTGTACCGAATCAGCCGGAGAATGACCTCGGCGGAACCGCTGTGGCATACCGAGTTGGTGACGAGCTCCGAGACGGCGAGGCATGCTGTGGCGGACGTCTCGCTGCTCACCTGCCACTCCGTCAGATGTGTGTCGGTGAAGGCCCTGGCCCTGGATACCGCCGACTTCTCGGTCGGCAAGGTGCACCACGCCAGAGCATCCCGGCGGCCGGATTGCGGCCCGGGGCGTTCGAGGGTTGCTGCCGGGTTGTGCAGTCCTCGGTCGAGGGAGGGGGTGGCAACCATCGTGATCACCTTCGGGGAGGTCGAGTGTGCTGCCCGGCGGGAACCTTCTGGCTGTTCCTGTCAGGTTTCGTGCTCGTTTTCACAATGATCCTGCCGTAACCCACACGTCAAGTGTCTGTTCCGACATTTTCAATGTTAGATATCGATGCAGGGTGCAGCCATCTCAACCCTCGCCCGGCCTCGGTGGGGCCGGGTCACAACATGAGCCCGTCGCTACCGGCCGGTCCGGGGCACAGGAGAACACCGATCCTCCGGGTGCTGGTTTCCTTGGCTGGGGAACGGGCTTCGAGCTCCTCGATCGGCGTCGTGTGTTGCGGCACGCGGCCCGACCGCGTAAAGAACGGCAAGCGGTCGAAGACCTCGTGCGCTCGCGAGCCCTGTGGATCTTGCGATGCGCCCGCCCCCGCGTATGCGCTGCTCCTGCCGCCTTCGGATTCGTTCGCCCCAGGGGGAGTCGTCGTCAAGAGCCCGCTGTTGCTGCGCTCATCGGATCGTGCGGACCACCAGTGCTGGCAGGGCGGCACCACGCACATCGGTGACCACGGCGGGACGTGCGTCCGTGTGGGCGCTGCAATGCCGGTCCCATACTGGGAGCCGGCGGGCGCCACACACTCTCGCACCGGAAACGGTGATGAGACAGTGCCGAGGCCTTGGGCCTCTCTGGCTGCGCCGCCCATGAAGGGTGCAGACCAGGTGCAGGCACAGGCCCCAGAAGAAGCGGCTGTGGCCGGCGCAGTAGCCGTATTCGGCCCGACCTGCCAGGTCGGAGTGTTTGACGGTCTCGCGGGAGCGGCCGCATTCCACCGGGGTGGAGTCCACGACCCATACGTCGTCGCACCACACCGAGGTGGTGGTGGCCAGGATCCGGTTGACACTTCGCATCAGACCGGCGCCCTTGCGCAGCCGCTTGTCGTAGCCGGGCTGCTGGGGCAGGCAGGGGAAGAGGTGGCGCAGGTGGGCACGGGCATGGCGGAGCCATTTGGCCTCGGAGGTGTGGCCGAGTATGGCCTGCATCGTGGCGAGGGTGACCAGTTCGGCATCGCTCAGGCGGGACGTCATGCCGACCGGCGGGCGCCACGGCGCCAGGTCTG